>CACZCM010000040.1 GCA_902779615.1 uncultured Ruminococcus sp.
ATGATGAACGAGACCGCTGTCGCTGTCAACGCCGATATGAGCTTTGTAGCCGAAATGCCATGTGTTGCCCTTCTTTGCAGAGTGAGCTTCCGGATCGCGCTTCTTTTCCTCGTTCTTCGTGGACGAAGGTGCTTCGATAAAGGTTGAATCTACGATCGTTCCTTTTTTCAGAATCAAACCACGCTCTGTCAAGATTTCCAAAACCAGATCGAAAATTTTTTTCTGCAATCCATGTTTCGTCAGTAGATTTCTGAAACGACCGATGGTATCTCCGTCAGGGACATCGTCGGGTGTGCTCACGCAGCAGAATTCTCCGAATGCACGACTGTCAAGTATTTCGTACATCACTCTCATATCTGCGAGGTCGTAAAGGTTTTGCAATATGAAAATTCTCAGCATCAATTCCAACGGATAAGGTCTATTGCCACGCTCTCCTTTGTAATAGTATGGCTCTACGATTTTGATTATTTCCACCCATGGAATTATGCTGTCCATTTTCTCTAAAAATTCTCTTTTGTTGGTTCTGGCTGCACCGAACTCATCATTCATTTCTGCCAGCGTCATTTGTCTGTTCATGACTATATCATATTTTTTGTGTTTTGGCTACTGTGCGGTGTTGCCTTAACTGTAACACATCAATTGTAATCCTACATATTCAGTTTGATGTTGAATTAAATACAACACTCAATTCAGAGGACACTATGATTTTTGATCTTATATACTTGGGTGAATCAGAAAGTGGGCATTCTATCGTAAGATTCGATGTGTATAAAAACAAAAATGCAGATGAAGATGACGATTACAAAACATCAAAAACTATAGTGCCATTTCAAATCGCCTATGCAGTATCCATTCACAAAGCACAGGGACTTGAATACGATTCCGTAAAAATTGTTATCACAGATGAAGTCGATGAACTTATTTCCCATAATATTTTTTACACAGCGATTACACACGTGCAAAGAAAGAGCTTCGGATATACTGGACAGCCGAAGTGGAGAAAAAAGTTCTCGACAGAATCGAACCAAGAAATATTGATGACGATCTCGAGGTTCTTAAAACGATAATGTAATGACCCATCAGCAACAGAAAAAGTCCGATGTACAATAAACTGTGCATCGGGCTTTTTCTGAAACTATACGTATTGATATTTGACTATGACCGGTGAGATTCGTCCAACGGATATGGCGGCCGTGATCGCGCTGAATAAGCGTGGTGAACGCTCTGTCTTCCCTATGCTCTGGGGCTTTTATGAAGAAAGCCTGCATAAACCGCTTGTGAATTGCCGTGTTGAAACCGCAAAGGTTAAACCGCTTTGGAGTGATTCGTGGAATCATCGCCGCTGCGTTATACCGGCATCTTATTATTTTGAGTGGCAGCATTTTACCGATACCAAGGGCAAGGTACGAACAGGCGACAAATATGCAATACAGCCCTACGGCAGTGAACTCACATACCTTGCAAGGCTGTATCGTATTGAAAAATGCGGGATTTAAAGTATCCTGTTTTTGCTGTGTTGACGAAAGCACCGACGGACGAGTTAAAAGAAATACACGACCGTATGCCGCTGATACTGCCGGAGTGTGCTATTGATGAGTGGATATCTCCGGATAGCGAGCCAAATAAGGTTGTTGACAAGGCGGTTACGGATGTTGTGGTTGAGAGAACGGTTTGAACACTATTTTTTCTTTAACATATTTCTCATCGGAATAGTGCAGATCGAATTGCCGAATCAAAAAGAAATATATTCACTTGGTATACCGTCCGAAAGATACACCTTGTCATTTCCGCTATAAAAAGCTATTCCTTCTGCAAAGGCTTTTTTTGAATCGATCAAAAGTATTATAGGATTTTTATCCCTGCGTCTGCCTACGGAAAATGCCGTTTCTCTGTCAACAGAGAGATGAACATACTGACGTCCCATAGGCTTTAAACCCTCGTTCATTACTGACCCAATCGCTTTATGCGTTGTTCCGTGATAAAGTACATCCGGAGGTGTCACTATCTGTTTGGAAATGTGCATCGGTATAGAGTGACCGTACAAAGCTCTTATTTTATCGCCTTGTATTTCATGCCTCTTCTTATCAGAGATTTCAATAATACGCTCCAAGTCGTTGATAGTTATCGGGCGATTATACTTTCCGCTCTCGTTGATAGCATGGATGAGCTGTTCAATAGGTACAAAGCCTTCACTATCAATCTCCAACTCATATTCCCACGGAGCGTGACGGAGAGCATAGGAAACTTCCTTACTCAATTTGGTGTAATCCATTATCCGTTCTCCTTTCTTAGAGCTTCAACAGCCTTGATCAATTCTGGATCGGTTTCAGTAGTGTAGCTGTCATCTGTCCACAGATCAGCTTTTATCCCTGACGCTTCAAGAAGCCCATATGAAACATCGTCCATAATCTGAGCTTTATATTTTACAGGGTTAAGGTCAAATATATCGTAAAGATAAGCGAGGAACTTATAAGGTTCTTCTATTCTATGGTAATGACCGCCGTAGATTTCAAACCACGTGGCGAAGCTAAGTGCTTCTTCTACGGTATGGCAGTTTTCATACATATAGGCTTCCCAGCTTTCAAATACTGCCTTCCAACCATATGTTGAAATTGCACTATCAGCTTTCTCAACAAGCGAATCGTAGAGAACGTCAGTTGCATCACCGCCATCAAGGACTTCTACAGCGTTTCGACTGAAAAGATCACTTGCTATAGAATTAAGATTACGGTTCATCGTGTTCTGCCCTCCTCAGTTTCTCAACCTCTGCGATTATATCAGGATCTTTTTCGGGAATATAGTCAGCATTCCAAAATGGATTATGACTTTTATCATTCTCTGTAGATAACAAGTCCTTAACTAAACCGTCCATTATATCTACTGCATCGTACTTCCATGGTTCAAGATTCATTCTGTAGAATAGATACCCCAAAAAATAGTAAGGACAGACGATGTTTTTGGGATCATAGCAATTATATCCCCAATACATATGTGCAAAATTGCAGGCTGATTCACCATCAAGACACTCTGTTCGCATAAATCTATTTATTGCCTCAAAAACAACTTCCCACCCATACTCATTGACAAGGTTGTCATATTTTTCTTGTAACCGTTCCTCTTTTTCATCTGAAAGCTCGTCATCCCAATGACGATTAAATAAGTAGATGATATTATCATATAATGCTGATTTCTCCATAATTACCTCCATTTAAAGCCCTTGTCGAACACTTCGGGATTTGTGTCATAAAGCTTTTTTAATGCATTAAATACCTTTTCCATAGATTTTTTATTAGGTCGAAAATGTCCGCTGTTATTATCGACACTAAAGATTCTTCCTTTATGAAACGTAATCATTCCGGCGCACTGAACTTGTGGATCTTTGCCGCCAATCAACGTTGGGTGTGGAGCACGTTTATGCTTTTCAGGATGATTGGGATTTACACGTTTGCCAATAATGATAGTATCATTTTCATCTAAAACATACGTGATAGCTCCATCTTGTCTTTTTCCATCTACAACAACCCTGTTCACATCAATAGCATCATCTAAAGACGTTGCGGTTGGATTATGAAAATATCCTTTTTGAGGATTGTAAATATCTGGATCAGTTTTATCATTTTCAAGAGCTGTATCTACAACATGGTATGTTGGTGCATAAGGCTGAGATCCGCTAAAACCGCTATTGTTACTGCCATAAGGTCCGTTGCTTCCGCTACCCATCAGTTCTCACCTCCATTATGGACATACGTTGTCCAGTCAGGGTAGTGAACAAACTTCGTTGTATTGCGGTAGTCATCAAAAACGGTATGTGGCATAGCACCATGAACAAGCACAACAACCGGTTCAAGTGTTTCAAGCATGGCTTCCAGTCCGGCTTTGAGATGGTATTTATCATCTTTCGTCTTTGCACATCCATAAGGACTGATCGAAAGGATGCTATGCTTTTCAGCACCAAGAAAAGCAACTTTCTCCGGAAAAACATCTGTCGTGTACGTCAAGCTGTTACCCCATCGAATATGTGGTATCACATAAATACCCTTTCGCTGATAATAACTGCCTATGGCTCTGCTTCGATATACATTTGTGACTTGAACTGCATAAGGAGCATTGCGATAAAGAGAACAATCCATGCTGATAAAAATATGATTTCTAAAATCATCTATATGATCATCAGGATTAATCAGCAAATCAGAAAAATCTTCATCGTTCTCATATGTAGCAATTGCATCCTCGAATACATTTGCTTTTTCAAGCTTGGAAAAGGGAATTATTCTTTTGGGAATAATTATTTCCTGTGGTTTCTTAATGATAGGTATACCGAAGTACCCATCAAAATCAGCACCTCTTACAAGCTCAGGATTCATGCCGTCATCAATGACAGCCTTACGGTTCTTTTTGTACATAAAAATAATTCCTCCTCGGATACATCTTTTGGGACACTTATCCCTTGGTCGGATGTCTCCGAGGTATCATTACTTTTACTTGCGACGGTTCGAGTAGCGATATTCGGAGACATATGCGTACAAATCCGCTGCAAAAAATGCAGCAGTAACATAAAAAGCCAAAAGATAAGTTGTATAACAATGCAGCGCAATTTCATAAGGCATTAACCTACAATTGTGCAAATCGCCAATTTACAACCTATCCCTTGACATTTGATCCGAGTATCTGCTATAATGAACTTGCGACGGTTCGAGTAGCGATATTCGGATCAAACTGTGTTGATTGTTCCACCAATCAGCACAGTTTTTTTATACCTGAAATCAAAGGCATCCCCACTTTCACAGTAGATTTTATCAAAAATCCTCAAATGCATAGGATTTTCAAACAATAATTAAGCCCAGCCATATTTTGGTGCTTCGTTTGCAAACCGACTCCATTCGAGCCATCCATCACTTTGTAATCTACCTATAGTAATCCAATATGGAACTCCTACATAATCCGAAAATCTCTTAATCGTATCCAACTGCTGATATCTGCCTGTTGATATCAGCTGTTTGTATTTAACAGGATCGATCAGCGTATCACGAGCAAAATGATCGGCCGCTTCCTCTCTGGTACCTTTTAAAGAATCAAAATCTACAAATCTGGCGTCGATATCTCCATTCATAAGATGTCCCACCTCGTGGAACAAGCTAAACCAAAAACTATCTGCCTTCTTGCCTCTTATTGTTAAACACAAAACGACCTTTCCATCTGAAGTTTTCTTTATCATTCCCTGAGTAGGTGCTCCTTTAAAATGATGAACAACATCAAAGGCTACACCACATTTTGAGAAAATCCGTTTTAGATTACCGATCATTTCATTTGGGTCTTCCGTAAACATTTCTCGCTTAATATTAGGCAATAGATTTTCAAGTTTGCTGTTCTCAAACGGAAGTTCCACTTTATAAGAATCGGTAAGAAGCTCACACATTCTCTGCCATGCAAAAAGTATATATACATCAACAGCAGTATTATTATTCATCTGAGTTCGATATGCAGCAGAGTATGTTATATTTGGAATAGCTGTCAAGCTATTCACGCACAGTAGCTTTCGAAGCTGTAAAACTTTTTCCGAATCGCCGCAGTGGTTATGCATGAAGCCTTTTTCGAGAAAGAAGTCAACGATTTCTTTCAGTTGCTTCAAAATAGAAAGCTCATCACTACTGATTCCATTCTCTTCTTCCAGCTTTGCGTTATACAAGTCATAATCGGATTGATGCTTCAACCATGTCCCACTTGACTGTCCCAAGGCAATATCGAGTTTATGGGCAAATGAAACTGAAATATCTTTGGTTCCGTTAACGATAGTAGAAATATGCTTTTCAGAAACACCTGTCCTCACTGCGAGTTCCTTTTGCTTCATTCCCTGCTTTGTAAGCTCCTCTAAAAGGAGTACACCGGGATGCTTAACCTGAACTAAGTTTTTCATATTGGCACTCCTTTCTTATTTTAGGTAATTAATAACTACAGGTTATATTACCTCAATGGGTAACTTCTTGAATTATAGTATATCACCAAAAATTTAGAATGTCAAGAGTAATTCCTAATTTTGGAATTTTTTTCAATTCTGTACAACATACCGCTTTGCCAACATTCCAAACGTCGAATTCGCATAAATCTCATTTGCTGGAATAAACAGATACTTCCAAGGCTTATAACAGTTTGCGTCGCTCCAATGTGTAACTGTTTCACAATATCGTATTCCTCGTTTTTTCTTGGCAATAACATCGGGGGCTTCAAGATCCTTTTGCGCTTTAACTTCAACAAGGAATATCGTATCTTCCGTTTCAACAACAAAATCGGGCTCATATCGTTTTCCGTGATTATATGTGATGTTAAACTCTGTTGATGCGGGACGTAGCCAATTAATGACGTCGTCATCACGCTCAATGATGCGCGCAAATGACAGCTCTCCCTCCGCACTATCAAATTTAGCTTCACTGAATACGCCCTATCAATGAGTAATTTTATGAGGAGGGATAACCGTATGCAGAAAAAACTTTTTGCGGCGTTGTCTCTCTTTGATGTTTTTGAATGACTTTGACTGTTGAGTTATATCGAGTGAATGAAGGAGTAACGATTATGGATAAGTGGACAAAAATTTATCAAGAAATTATTGATGAACTCGTCAAAAAATCAAGAAGTTGTGTTGATGCAAATTGGGCTGTCAAGGGTGAAGCCAAAGGCACAGGAGAACATATTACCATACTTAATGAACTGTTTGCAAAGCTAACACCGCAAGAAAGAGAAACCCTTGCACAATATGCTTTAAATGCATATGTGAGTGGAATATACGATACATTATGTGATCTCGAATGGTACATTGACTGCAAGGGTATGAAAATTACTGTAGAAGGTGAAGAGTTACCAACGACAAAATTTGAAGGACTTGGTAATGATTTTATTGGTAGACGAGATGACTGGGAATGGACAGAGTGTTAGGGAACCACTGATACATTCTGATTTTCAATAGATAAAACAACCTAATAAAGGAACGACCATATGAAAAAAGTAATTTCTATTATGCTGACCGCCGCACTTCTCGTATCAGCCCTTGTCGCCTGCGGTACGGCTGATACTGCAAGCGAGACGGGAGCGTCAATCTCATCGACAGTTCAGACAAGCTCGGCAGAGTTGGAGTCTTCTTCGGAAACTAAGGCGGAAAGCGTTGCTTTTGAAGAGTCACCTCAGGAGTCCGAAACAGAGTCAAAGGCTGCGTCATCAAAGGCCGCCGAATCAAAAGCAGAGTCGTCTGCTTCAAGTGCTGAAAGTGAGGCTGTAACTAATGAAAGTCAAGCAGCGTCTGCGGCAGAAAATGAGCAGACCAATGACAACAAAATTTTGATCGTATATTTCACACACGCTGAAAATATTGAAGCTGACGCGATCAGCGGAGCAACTCCCATTATCGACGGCTACGGCAGCGTAAGACTTCTTGCGAATATGATACAGAATAAAGTCGGCGGCGATCTGTTCTCAATTCAGACAGAGGAGAAATACCCCGCCGAATACAACGCTGCGGCAGATTTCGCAAAGGAGCAGACCGACAGTAACGCACGCCCTGCACTTTCCACTCATGTAGAGAATATGGACGAATATGACACCGTATTTATCGGTTATTGCGCATGGTGGTACGATATGCCCATGTCAATATACAGCTTTTTAGATGAGTACGACCTAACAGGCAAAAATGTATATGTATTCAACACGCACGAGGGCAGCGGCACGCCAGGCGGCGTTCAGTCTATCGCAAACGAAGAGCCGGGAGCGGCTGTCGAGAGCAACGCTTTGAGCATTTCGGGCGGCAGAGTTTCCGCTGATTTGCAGAGCGATGTTGACAGTTGGTTATCCCAGCTTGGATTTTGACAACAATAAAGTGGCTATTGTCACTTGTGATTTTAAAAAAAGGAGAGAAGCCAAATGAGCAAAAATGTACTGATACTTTCAGGCAGCCCCCGTAAGGGCGGCAATTCCGATCTGCTTTGCGATGAGTTTATGCGCGGGGCGATGGACGCCGGAAACACGGTCGAAAAAATACGTGTTTCGGAGAAGAAAATAGGCTATTGCACCGCCTGCTACTACTGTCAGAAATCGGGCGGCGTATGCGCCAAAAAAGACGATATGGCGGATGTTTTGCAGAAGATGATCGATGCCGATGTTATTGTGCTGTCAAGCCCCGTGTATTTCTACTCGATTGACGCGCAGCTCAAAACGGTGATAGACCGTACCGTCGCCCGCTGGACTGAGGTCAAGGACAAGGATTTTTACTATATCGTCACCTGCGCCGATGAGGAAAAAGCGTCGCAGGAGCGGACTATAGAGTGTTTCAGAGGTTATCTGGACTGCGTTGAGGGCGCTCGTGAAATGGGCATCATCTACGGCACAGGCGTGTATAAGCCCGGCGAAATAAAAGAAAGCCCCGTTTTTAAAGAGGCTTACGAGATGGGGAAGACAGTCTGTTGATAATAGGATAAATTTATAGTAAACGACATAAACAATCTTACTTAGAGTGGTGGCCGAAGGGGTGCGGGTCTCTGGCGGAAATGTCATTAACTTTAGAATTTCTCATTCGTTTTAACCCCTCAGTCGGCTTCGCCGACAGCTCCCCTACAGGGGGAGCCTGCCAAGGAAAAGCGCACCTCAAGCCTCCCATTCAGGGGAGGTGGCACGCCGCAGGCGTGACGGAGGGGTTTGAATAACGGCCTAAGTTAATGACATTGCTCCGGCGGAGACCTCTGCGCAGCAGAGGCGCCCGAAGGAAGTGCCCTTGGGGTACACCGACCGAGGCGGGAGCCGAGACCGACCGGAAATCACCAGCAATCGGTTTATAATACTCAGAAGCAGGGGAATTAATGTCGGTTACTATAATAACGAGATCATACGGCGCAGCGCCGTTTATAAGGAGGTTTATTCATGAACAACACAATTACATTGAACGATGGGATAAAGATCCCCGCAGTAGGCTTCGGAACATTTCTTATTCCGCCGGACGGCAGCACCTACAAGGCAGTCCGTGAGGCGCTTGACGCAGGCTATCGCCACATCGATACCGCGACCGCCTATTATAACGAGGAAGAGGTCGGCAGGGCTGTCCGTGACAGCGGTATTCCCCGTGAAGAGGTTTTCATCACGTCAAAGCTGTGGGTATCGCATTTCGGCTATGACAGGGCAAAGCTCGGCATCGAGCGATCGCTTAAAAAGCTCGGTATGGATTACATTGATCTCTATCTTGTTCATCAGCCCTACGGCGATGTTTTGGGCGCGTGGAAGGCGATGGAGGAGGCGAAGGCTGAGGGCAAGCTAAGGTCGATCGGCGTTTCAAATATGACTCCGAAGATCTGGAACAGTCTTGTTCCGCAGTTTGGCGTTATGCCCAGCGTCAATCAGATCGAGTGTAATCCGTTTTCTCAGCAGAAGGCTATCCGCGAGATCATGGCTGAAAACGATGTCAAAGTCGAGTGCTGGGGTCCTCTCGGTCAGGGCAGCAAGGACCTGCTTATGAACGAAGCTATCAGGAGCATAGGCGAGAGGTACGGCAAGAATGTCGGACAGGTCATTCTCCGCTTTGAGGTGCAGGAGGGTATGATCGTTCTGCCGAAGTCCACTAATCCCGAGCGCATCAAGAGCAACCTCGACATTTTCGATTTCACGCTCACCGATGACGAGATGGCAGCTATCCGCGCTCTCGATACGGGTAAAACAAAGCACGATCCCGACGCTCCGGGTGTTGGCGAGTATCTTATCAACAATTATCCGATAAACGATTAAGGCTTGCTGCCGCCGATAAGCACGGATAAATGCGCGAACGAGCAACACCTCGAAAACCGCATAACCAATTTATCTCTCCTGAATTTCAAATTATCCTGATTATACCATGCTTACACATATCATGGCTACCTTTTTTAGAGAAAAATGTACTGATATGCGCAGTTATTGAGAAAACAGATCAGACAGAGAAATATAACTCGACAAAACTGTAATCGAGCAGAAATTTGTCGAGCAGCTCGATGAAATCATATTGATATAAATTCTGCGTTGAAGTATAATAATATCAATAGGATCACATGGCAAAGGAAGAACAAACAGGCTTAGGGTGAAATGAAATACATGACAGGGGTGACGCTCTATGATAAGATTGCGGAAGGCCGCGGAAAAGGACAGAGATCTGCTTTGGAACATCAATCAAAAATATCTTTATGAAATGACAAATTTCTACGATGATCCGATGGACGAGAACGGAAATTATCATTACGGTCATTTCGACGAGTATTTTACAGACCCGAATAGGATAGCGTATTTTATTTTAAACGATGATACTTTGGTTGGGTTTGCCATGCTTAATCCGTATTCGTGTATTGGACGCAATGTGGACTACACTATGGCGGAATTTACGATATTCCCGGCATATCGTCGGAATAATTTCGCAATGGGTGCGGCGCAGCTTATCTTGTCCCGGCATCGCGGAGAATGGGAGATAAAGTACAACGAAAAGAATACAGGTGCGAAAAAGCTTTGGAACAGCGTGGCGGCACCTTACGAACCCGAGATCGTTAAGTTGAACGATGAAGAAACCGTTCTTGCTTTTAGGGTGTAAAATTAACGGCAATCTGCGGTATATGCAGACTGCCGTTTTTAATTGAGTGTTATTGAAATGTGAGTTAGCAACTTACGAGTTAGTAAAGTGCAGCGGCGTTATTATAATATAATGCCTTCAAGTCTTAGCAATGCCGCCTTGCGCTCAATCCCTCCGGCATAACCTGTGAGGCTTCCGTTTACACTTGTTAGTTGTCGGGAGAAGGTAAAAATAATTGTGCGGCGATGACTATCGTTTACCGATACAGTCGGTCGGAACTTGCCTGCATGCTCATGCCTGCCTATTACCCGGTGACACGGAACTATAATTGAGATCGGATTACGCCCGACAGCACCGCCGACCGCTTGAGCGGAAATTGAAGAAACGCCGCGCTTTTGAGCTATCTTCCCGGCTATATCGCCGTATGTGATCGTTTTTCCATATGGGATAGTCAGCAGGATATCCCACACTTCACGGCGAAAGTCTGTATCATTAAGGGCGATCTTCGGTGTAAAATCGGGTATTCCGCCGTCAAAGTAAATATCAAGCCACGCCGCTGTCCGAACAAATACGGGCAGCGGCTTTTCTTCGTATTCGTCGCCTAAAGTCGTGCCGAAATGCTTCTGTCCGTCAAACCACAGACCGGTCAAAGCATCGCCGTCTGAGGCTAATGTGATGTTGCCGAGAGGGGATTTATAGTGAGAAATGTAATTCATTTTTATGCTCCCCGATTTCTTTGCAGATGGTGTCTTACAATATCATGATAACAAAAAATGAGCGATACATCAATTGAAATACAACATTTTCTGAGCGAATAGTAAATTTGAGTTACAGTAGCGATTTTTGATTGTATATTATATTACTGTCGAGCCTAGAGTGGTGGGGGTGCTGATCTCCACCGGAGACCAGCATCCTCTATAGGCGACGAGTTCCATCTCACGTTCAGTAGGGGTAAAATCCCCTACTGAACGAACAAAGCCTTTGACTTTGTCTCTGCTTGTTGAAAGCAGAGCTTTTAATGTATTACCGTTTTTATACTGGCGATCGGTTCAAATAATGCTCTGACAGAAATAAAACCTCTAAAAAACGACTCTACCGATGGTTGAGAACTCCGATTCAACCTTTGGTATGTAGATTTTTATAAAAAATCGCTGTATAATAGCAAGTGAAGGGAGGCGAAAATATGGATCAGGTGAAAATCGGAAGATTCATAGCCGAGCGCAGAAAGCTTGCAGGATTCACGCAGGTGCAGCTTGCGGAAAAGCTGAACATAACCGACAGAGCTGTATCAAAATGGGAGACCGGTCGTTCAATGCCGGACTCGGCGCTTATGCCGGAGTTGTGTGAACTGCTTCACATCACTATCAATGATTTATTTAACGGGGAGGTTATAGTTATGGAGGACTACAAGGCAAAAACAGAGAAGCTGCTCATTGAGATGGCTCGTCAGAAGGAAGAAGCAGACAGGAAAATGCTTATGTTTGAGATCGTCATTGGAGTCTTTGCAACGTTGATCGTTCTCGGGGCGACCATAGCCGCGAGTGTGTTTGAAATGCCGGAGTATGCAAGGCTTTGCGTGATCGGCGCAGGGTTTGTGCCGTTTATTATCGGTTGCTGCATTGCTTTGCAGATCGAGCAGAAAGCGGGATATTATGAGTGCGCAGAGTGCGGACATAAGTATGTACCGACATATTCTAGCGTGTTCTTCGCGCCGCACGTCGGGCGCACAAGATTTATGAAATGCCCCGAATGCTCGAAGAAGTCGTGGAATAAAAAGGTGCTGACAAAGTAGCGCGAGATCAATATACAGCAGAGCCACCGCGGATCAAGAGATCTACGGCGGCTCGTTTTTATATTCGGAGCGGCGAGTCGCCGCTGACAATACGTGTTGCAGCTTGGTCCGGCATTCAACTTAGCCTCCGCGCGGATCGGCGTGTCCGGCACGCCTACACAATACATACCTTGCCTTGTATGCCTACAAAAATTATACACGTACGGAACAATACATTTCGGATTTGCGGAATAATACCGGCTGATCCACATTCCTTGATGCTGAATATGCGATCGGAGTTTTTTTATTCTTTAGTATAGCCTTTGATCGCTTCGCTCACGAATTCGGCAGTGCCTTCTCCACCTGCACTGTCGATGTTTTGCTTGAATTCATCATTTTCGGTGTACATCTGCCCGAGAGATGCAAGTATCTCATTTGTGCAGGTATAGTAATTATTCGTAATGCAGTCTTGCAGTTTTTTGACCTGCGCTTTGACCTCGTTGCTGTCGGGCGAGTTTGCGCGAAGCTTTCCGAATTCCCCAAAAACACTCATAAGCTCGCTTGCGGAGCTGTATTCGTCATTCTTGGAACGAGCGCGGCTTTTTTCCTCGTACTCGGCATATTCCCTCGTGCCGCCCCACTGCTCCTTTGCGCGGCGGGAATATTCGTCGATCTTCTTTTTATCGAATGGTTCAAAATTCATCTGAAACGCTCCTTTATCTTTGATACTGCGGGCAAGCTCGATGATGGATTCAAGCCGCTGCTTTTTTAGCGTGAGCAGTTCGATCTGCCGGTCGAGAGCTTTTTCTTTGTCAAAACCCGGATCATTGATAATATCATTGATCTCCGTCAGCGAAAACTCAAGCTCCCGAAAAAGGAGTATCTGCTGCAGCCGTTCCAGTGCCGAGTTATCGTAAAGCCTGTATCCCGAATCCGAATAACTGTCCGGGCGCAGCAGCCCAATCTTGTCGTAATACTGCAAAGTGCGTATGCTCACTCCCGCAAGCCTGCTTACCTCGTGTACTGTCATCATCGTTCTCACCTCTATCTGAATTATAAACTATTACGCAGCGTAATAGTCAAGAGGTAAAGTCAAATTCGTATATATATACAAATAGAGCGCGTGCTATTTGTGCTGTTTGGATATAGCTGCAAATCAATTCTACTGACAACAATAAATGGGCGGAACAATATATGACAATTAAAAAATTTTTGATCATTATGTCGGACTTGATATTGGTACATCATCTATCAGAATGGCTGTGACAGATACAGAGTACAATATACTGAAATACAAAGGAGATCCGATGTGGTTTGTTAAGCTGTTTGATGAAAGTGTCGGTGGAGTCGAAATAAGAGGTTTTCGTACATTTTCACGCAGAACGATGCGGATCCGGCAGCGTTTTGATCTGCTTCAAACCATTTTTAACGAGCCTATAGCTCAAATGGATCCGGCGTTCTTTCAAAGACTTAATGAAAGCAATTTGTACAGAGAAGATAAGCTGCTGCAAACACCATTCGCCGTCTTTGCCGATCCCGAGTTTACAGATAAAGACTATCATGCTGCATATCCTACTATCTATCATCTCAGAAAAGAATTGATGGAAAGCGATAAGCCTCATGATGTGAGACTTGAGAAAAATTCAAGTGGAAGGTAATATTTGCAGAAAAATTATTCTAATTGCAGCTGCAGCTGAATTATAGAAATCCCCCCTGTCCGTTATGGAGAGGGGGGATTGCGGCATGCTGCCGCTCCCAAGTTCCGTCGAACTGTATTGTTGACGATAATCTTCGCCGCGTTCGACATTTGTTTTCCCCCAACAAAGTGTTGGGTTCGCTAAATCATGATGAGATCACACGTAAGCACCACATGTTAGTTGATCGCGACAAACGGGATACTGTTATTATTTGCGTATGTCTGCGCGTATGAACCGCGTTTACCGTAGATGGTTAGGTTTGTACAGCCATTGAAAGCAAAACTGCCGATCGAAGTCACCGAATCTGGTATCGTTACGCTTGTCAGGTTTGTACAGTATTCAAAAGCAAAATAGCCGATCCCAGTCACCGAATTAGGAATCGTTACGCTTGTCAAGCTTGTACAGCCGTAGAAAGTATTTTTTCTGATCGAAGTCACCGAATTAGGAATCGATACGCTTGTCAGGCTTGTGCAGCCATGAAAAGCATCTTCGCCAATCTTAGTCACTGAATTAGGAATCGATACGCTTGTCAGGCTTGTACAGTTTCTGAAAGCACAATCGTTGATCGAAGTCACCGAATTAGGAATCGTTACGCTTGTCTCGGAACCTTTGTATTTATACAAAATACCGTTTCCTACAATAACAAGATCATTTGGATAATTGGTAAGCCAAGGAGTATTGTAAAAAACATCAGTTCCGATCTCAGTCACAGAATCCGGAATGCTTAAGCTTGTAAGGCTTGTACAGCCGTAGAACGCATTATCATAGATCTTAGTTACCGAATCGGGAATCGTTACGCTTGTCAGGCTTGTACAGCCGTAGAAAGCAGAATCGGCGATCGAAGTCAACGAATTAGAAATAGTTACACTTGTCAGACTTGTACAGCCGTAGAAAGCAAACCATCCGACCACAGTCACCGAATCGGGAATTGTTACGCTCGTCAAACTTGTACAGTCCTCGAAAGCTTGCATGTCAATGTAAGTCACCGAATTTGGAATTGTTACGCTCGTCAGGTTTGTACAGCCATTAAAAACATCGCGATTAATCAAAGTCACAGAATTAGGAATCGTAATGCTTGTCAGGCTTGTACAGCCATAAAAAGCAAACTTGTCGATCAAAGTCACAGAATCGGGAATCGTTATGCTTGTTAGGCTTGTGCAGCCTTTAAAAGCATTTTCGCCGATCTTAGTCACCGAATTAGGAATCGTTACGCTTGTCAGGCTTTCACAGCCGTCAAAAGCCCAATCGCCGATCGAAGTCACGGAATCGGGAATCGATACGCTTGTCAGGCTTGTACTGCCGTAGAAAGCCGAATCGTTGATTTCAGTCAACGAATTAGGTATCGTTATGCTTTTTACGCTTTTGCAGCCACTAAAAGCGTAACGGCTGATCGAAGTCACTAAATCTGGTATTGTTATGCTGTTAGCGGAGCCTTTGTATTTAAATAGAATACCATTTCCTGCAATAACAAAATCACTTGGATAATTGTTAAGCCAAGGAGTTCCATCAAATGCACTACTACTAATCGAAGTCGCCGAATTTGGAATTATTACGCTTGTCAGGCTTGAACAGTACATAAAAGCCTCACTGCCGATATAAGTCACCGAATCGGGTATTCTTACGCTTGTCAGGCTACTTTGGTATGCAAAAGCACCATTATAACCTTCAAAAGAAGTATCATCATAGATACCGGTAATACTGGTCACCGGTTTACCATCAATATTAGAGGGAATAGCAATCTTGGTATCACTTCCATTGTAACTCGTTATTGAGATAGTACCGTCATCAAGAACCTCATAGCTGTAATCTTCCGGTTTTGGAGCGACAAATGGGATACTATTATTACTTGCGTATGTCTGCGCGTATGAGCCGCTTTCACCGTAGATAGTCAGGTTTGTACAGTCTCTGAAAGCATCGTCGTCGATGTAAGTTACAGAATTTGGAATTATAACGCTTGTCAGGCTTGTACAGCTGGAGAAAGCATAAGCGCCGATCGAAGTCACGGAATCGGGAATCGTTACGCTTGTTAGGCTTGTACACCTGGAGAAAGCCCTATTGCCGATCGAAGTCACGGAATCGGGAATCGTTACGCTTGTTAGGCTTGTACAGCTCTCGAAAGCCCAATCGCCGATCGAAGTCACGGAATCGGGAATCGTTACGCTTGTCAGACTTGTACAGCCGTAGAA
>CACZCM010000041.1 GCA_902779615.1 uncultured Ruminococcus sp.
GGGGGCGACCGGAAAGCCCCCGCAGGTTGCTTTAAATGCAAGTAAAATGTAAGAAAAAAGATTCAATAATATTTCTTTAAAAGAAAGTTGATTTCCGTGCTTCCGAAAGGAGAACAATTGCAATTTATTGCGAAATATGATACAATATATCCATCTAATAATCCGGAGGGATATCATGGCAAAGTACACTCTAAAAAAACAATGCGGTCATGCAAGACGAGGCGAATTTGAAACGGTTCACGGAACAGTTCAGATGCCCGCATTCATGAATGTTGCAACCGCAGGCGCAATAAAAGGCGCAGTATCTGCTCTCGATCTCAAGCAGATAAATTGTCAGGTGCAGCTGTGCAATACATATCATCTTCATCTGCGTCCCGGAAACGAAACCGTTAAGAAACTAGGGGGACTTCATAAATTTACCCGATGGGACGGAGTTATCCTCACCGACAGCGGCGGTTTTCAGGTTTTCTCATTAGCGAAGCTCCGCAACATCCGGGAAGAGGGGGTGACCTTCGCTTCACATATCGATGGTCATAAAATCTTTATGGGACCTGAGGAGAGCATGAAAATACAGTCCGACCTGGGATCTACCATAGCTATGGCATTTGACGAATGCATAGAGAACCCGGCGGGGTACGGCTATACAAAAGCAAGCTGCGAGCGCACTTACCGCTGGCTTGTGCGCTGCAAAAAAGAGCTTAGCCGGCTCAACAGTCTTCCCGATACCATCAATCCCGACCAGCTATTGTTTGGGATAAATCAGGGCAGCACCTACAAGGATCTGCGTATCGATCATATGAAACGTATTTCAGAGCTTGATCTTCCGGGATATGCTATAGGCGGGCTTGCCGTAGGAGAAAGCACCGAGGCGATGTATGATATCATCGAAACGGTCGAGCCGTTTATGCCGAAAGATAAACCCCGTTATCTTATGGGCGTTGGTACTCCCGCAAATATTCTTGAAAGTGTTCGCAGAGGTATAGACCTTTTTGACTGCGTTATGCCCTCGAGAAATGCTCGCCATGCGCATGTATTTACCAGAGAAGGCTGCCGCAACATGAAAAACGCAAAGTATACTCTCGACGAAAGCCCAATAGATGAAAAATGCGGCTGCCCCGTATGCAGAAACTTTTCGCGGGCATATATTCGTCATTTGTTTAAGAGTGACGAAATGCTGGGTATGCGTTTGGCAGTTATGCATAACCTTTATTTTTATAACGAGCTGATGCAGTCTATTCGCGATTCGCTTGACAACGATACCTTTGAAACGTTTTACCGAGAAAATATAGAAAATCTTGGAAAACGTATCTGATAATTATTGCATTTTTATCCGTTTAATGTTATAATAACGTTTATGTTGGGATCATCTGCGGCTATCGATCGGTATCGATAATGATCTTTTGGAGCAGATGACATTACATCAAAGAAAGGAAGAGAATAATGGGCAATATGGATGCCGGAACAGGTCAGATGATACAGCTTATCCTATCGATAGTGGTACTTCTAGCTGCTTTCTATTTTGTTCTTATCAGACCGCAGTCGAAGCAGCAAAAGGAAGAGGAACAAATGCGCCGAGAGCTTGAGATCGGCGACGAGATAACAACTATCGGAGGTATCATCGGCAGAATTGTTAATATCAACGACAATGATGATTCAATGATAATCGAAACAGGCGCAGACAGAACCAAGATAAAGCTCACAAAAAGAGCGCTTGCTTCGGTCAACAGAGGCAAAGCTGCTCCTCAGAAAAAAGATACCAAGAAGGATCAATAATCAAACAACAAAAAAACGACAGTTCACTGAGCTGTCGTTTTTTTCTATAATCAATGTATGCAACTGAACATAATAAAAATATTATTTTATCACATCATAGATAAGCGGAGGCGTTTCGGGTTTAGAGTCTGCGTATTCTATTGCCGAATCGAAAATGACCGCCGCATCGTAGATCATTGAATCATCATTTGTGTACAGTGTGGCAATGATATCGCCGGGGGCAACATAATCACCTGTCTTTTTCTCAAGAATAATGCCCGCGGCATGATCTATCTTATCGTCAATGACTGCGCGTCCCGCACCAAGCTCCATGCTCGCCTTTCCGATAAGCTGAGTGTTGAGATGTGAAATATACCCGAATCTGGCTGCTTTGATCTCTGTGCAGAATTCTGCACGCTCAAACAGCTCCGTGTTGTCAAGGCAGGCGGTATCACCGCCCTGGGCTGCGACAATCTCCTTAAACTTCAAAAATGCCGTACCGTTGTCAATGGCTTCGATCGAAAGCCTTCTGCATTCACTGATCGGAAGCCCGCTCGTCAGGTGCGCCATATGTGCAGCCAGTTCGATGCATATATCGTAAAGATCGCCCTTCTGTTCGCCCTTAAGTACCTTCACAGCCTCGATCACCTCAAGGCTGTTTCCGACTGCAAATCCAAGCGGCATATCCATGCTTGTCAGAACGGCTGCCATTTTCTTACCCGCAGCTTTGCCTATTTTTACCATCTCATTTGCAAGCGACATTGCCTCACCCATATCGGTCATAAGTGCACCGCTGCCAAATTTTACATCAAGCAAAATGCAGTCGCTGGCGCAGGCAAGCTTCTTGCTCATGATGCTGGAAGCGATCAGCGGAAGCGAATCCACGGTCGCCGTAACATCACGCAGATTGTAGATCTTCTTGTCGGCGGGCGCAAGATTTGCGCTGTGTCCAACCATGCAGGCGCCAACGGAGTTGACGATCACCACCAGTCGGTTTCGGGTGATCTCGGTGCGAAATCCCGGGATCGATTCCAGCTTATCTACCGTACCGCCGGTGTGACCAAGTCCTCTGCCGCTCATTTTCACGACTTTGCAGCCAAGCGCAGCGGCGATCGGAACAACGATCATGGTGGTTTTATCGCCAACTCCGCCGGTTGAATGCTTATCAACTGTGTGACCTTCGATCTCGCTCAGATTAGCCGATTCGCCGCTGTCACGCATTGCAAGCGTCAGACTTAATATCTCGTTATCCGTCATGCCGTTTAAGTAGATAGCCATAAGAAGGGCAGCAGTCTGATAATCGGGGATGGTATCATTTGAGCAGCCCTTTGTAAAAAAAAGGATCTCTTCACGGGTAAGTTCCTTGCCGTCGCGTTTTTTTGCAATGATATCATACATTTTCATTTAGTCCACCTGCCTAAAATGATCTGTTTTATCTTATAAATCAATTATAACAATTCGCATTGGAAAAATCAATAGAAGTGGTTAAAATTTCATGGTATCAGTTTATTGCAAAAAAGTTTATTCATCGATACTGTTTAAAACAAACGATATAGGCTGATCTTTTCGGTCAGACAGCAGTGAAATGCTTTCCTGCCGCCCCGAATTAGTTAGCTGTCTAAAAAATGTGACATTCTGCTTAATGCACAAAAAAAGCGTCCTCACAAAGTGAAGACGCTTGGTGGGAACTATAGGGCTCGAACCTATGACCCTCTGCTTGTAAGGCAGATGCTCTCCCAGCTGAGCTAAGCTCCCATTGGACTAATGAATAATCCCTTCAACGTGTTTTATTATATCACGTTATTCGGAAGTTGTCAATAGCTTTTTGTAAAAAAAATTATGTTTTTGGAGAAATTTTTCTTTTTAAGACTAATGAGGACAATTCAGCACCGTTATTATGTAGTATTACCATTTTACTTCGGGATATATTTGTTTGCGCTTTTTACAAAGGAGCTGCCGTCGGCAGGCAGAAATGCCCCTTCGGTCTTATTTGTTCTCTCATGGTAACTGTTATTTCGATTACAAATATGACAAAATATTTATAATGCCAAAAATCTGATCGAGTTTTCAGTTTATTACATATTTTTTACGCAGCTGTTGGCTAAACAATATGTACCATTTTTTGATAAACTTATCCTATTAAATATGACGTTTTGTGGAATTACGGAGAATACGATCCCGTTTGCTTGACAAAAGAGGTTTTGTAGATTATAATAATTCACAGAATAAAAAAATAGAAGAATTGTCGGAATGTGTTTTATATCGGTTGTATGCTATATATATTTTCATCAAAATATAATCAGTGATACATTGAATTCAATTAATGACGATTCAGGAGTAGGATAATGAGTATTGTTGATTTGAAGGGCAAAACTATCTTGGTGACGGGAGCCGCAGGCTTCGTCGGTGCAAACCTTGTAAAGCGTATTTTTAAGGAGGATCCGAATGCTGTCGTGATAGGTGTAGACAGCATGAACGATTATTACGACGTATCACTGAAAGAATTCAGACTTAATGAGCTGACTAAGTATTCCACTTTTAATTTTATCAAGGGCAATATCGCGGATAAGGCGCTGATAGATTCTTTGTTTGAACGCTATAAACCGCAGATCGTGGTAAACCTTGCCGCTCAGGCGGGCGTTCGGTATTCGATCACCAATCCCGAGGCTTATGTGGAGTCAAACTTGGTCGGCTTTTTCAATATTCTGGAGGCTTGCCGCCATTCTTACGATAACGGCAGCGGTGTTGAGCATCTTGTGTATGCGTCCAGCTCTTCCGTTTACGGCAGCAATAAAAAAGTTCCTTACAGCGTTGATGACAAGGTCGATAACCCGGTGTCGCTTTATGCGGCTACGAAGAAGTCCAACGAGCTGATGGCTCACGCGTATTCGAAGCTCTACGATATCCCCTCGACCGGTCTGCGTTTCTTTACGGTTTACGGTCCTGCGGGCAGACCCGACATGGCGTATTTCGGCTTTACAAATAAGCTTGTAAACGGCGAAAAAATCAAGATTTTTAACTACGGCAACTGCAAGCGCGATTTTACATATATAGATGATATCGTTGAGGGAGTTTACCGCGTTATGAAGAAAGCTCCCGACCGCGCAAAGGGCGAGGACGGTCTTCCGCTGCCGCCGTATGCCGTGTATAATATCGGCAACAGCAGCCCCGAGAATCTGCTTGAGTTTGTGGAGATTTTGTGCAAGGAGCTTGTTTCGGCGGGCGTGCTTCCCGAGGATTACAATTTCGAGGAGCACAAAGAGCTTGTGCCGATGCAGCCCGGCGATGTGCCGGTGACGTTTGCGGATACTACGGCTTTGGAGCGTGATTTCGGGTATAAGCCCTCGACTTCGCTCACCGAAGGTCTTAGAAAATTTGCGCAGTGGTATGCCGATTTTTACAAAACAAACGATCGTTAAAATTCTGACTAATATAGAGAACAGGTAATATAGCATGAAAGATATGAAGAATTTGAAAATAGCCGTTGCAGGCACGGGCTATGTCGGACTTTCAATAGCAACGCTCTTGTCGCAGAATCATAAGGTTTATGCAGTTGATATTATTCCCGAAAAGGTGGAACTTATCAACAATAAAAAGTCGCCGATTTGCGACGAATACATTGAGAAATATCTTGCGGAAAAGGATCTCGATCTCACCGCAACGCTTGACGCGAAAGAGGCTTATACCGACGCCGATTTTGTAGTTATCGCGGCTCCGACAAATTATAATTCCAAGAAGGACTTCTTCGACACGTCTGCTGTGGAGAGCGTCATTTCGCTTGTCATGGAGTATAATCCCGATGCGATCATGGTCATCAAGAGCACGATTCCCGTTGGCTACACAAACAGCATCAGAGAGAAGACCGGCAGCAAAAATATCATTTTCAGCCCCGAATTTTTGAGAGAGAGCAAGGCTCTTTACGATAACCTCTATCCGAGCAGAATTATTGTCGGCACGGATAAGGACGACGAACGGCTCAACGAATATGCGCACTTGTTCGCAGACCTTCTCAAAGAGGGCGCGATCAAGGAGAACATCGATACCCTCTTCATGGGCTTTACAGAGGCGGAGGCGGTTAAGCTCTTCGCAAATACATATCTTGCGCTGAGAGTATCTTATTTCAACGAGCTTGATACTTATGCAGAGCTGAAAGGGCTTAACACGCAGCAGATCATCGACGGCGTTTGTCTTGACCCGAGAATCGGCGGTCACTACAACAATCCGTCGTTCGGTTACGGCGGCTACTGTCTGCCGAAGGACACAAAGCAGCTGCTTGCGAATTACCGTGATGTTCCCGAAAACCTTATCGAAGCGATCGTTCAGAGCAACCGCACGCGTAAGGATTTCATTGCCGAGAGAGTTCTCGACATTGCGGGCGCGTACAGCGCAAACGACGCGTGGTCGCACAGCAAAGAAAAAGGCGTGGTTGTGGGCGTATACCGTCTTACAATGAAAAGCAACAGCGACAACTTCCGTCAAAGCTCGATTCAGGGCGTAATGAAGCGCATTAAGGCGAAGGGCGCGACCGTAATTATTTACGAACCGACGCTCGATGACGGCGAAACATTTTTCGGTTCGCTTGTTGTGAATGATCTGGACGAATTCAAAAAGCGCAGCGGCGCGATCATCGCAAACCGTTACGACAGCTGTCTTGATGACGTTGCCGACAAGGTTTATACAAGAGATATTTTCAGAAGAGATTAATGCGGGCGAGCACCCGCGGGCAAGCACGCGCTTTGGCTCGGTTGAATACGAAAGTTTAGTTCCGCGTAACGGCGGCGGGAGAGTGCCCGCAATCAGAAATTAAGGAGAACGAATGATGCCTAAAGATATTACAATCGTTGTGGCAACACATAAACAAAGCCCGATGCCTACAGATGAAATGTACCTGCCGCTCCATGTGGGCGCAGCGGGCAAGTTCAATAAGGACGGAAGTCGTGTAGATTTTGGATATACAAGGGACGATACAGGCGACAATATTTCCGATAAGAATTCGAATTTCGGAACACAGACGGGTCTGTATTGGGCGTGGAAAAACCTCGATTCCGAATATAAAGGTTTGGTTCATTACAGAAGATATTTTGCGAGCGAAAATAAAGTTAAGGGCGATATGATCGCGTCTGTTCTGACTCATGACGAGATCAAGCCTATGCTCGGCAAATACAAGATTTTTACCCCGAAAAAGCGTTATTATGTTATCGAAACGCTATATAGTCATTATGCTCATACTCATGATGAAAATCATTTTAAGATCGTAAGATCAATTATCGAAAAAGATTGCCCATCGTATATTGTTGCATACGAAAAAGTACTTAACAGACGTTGGGGTTACATGTTTAATATGATGATCCTGCAAAAGGATTTGATGGACGATTATTGTTCGTGGCTGTTTAATATTCTGTTCAAAACATTTGAGCAGGTAGATACTACCGGACTCAGCGCGTTTGACAGCCGTTTCTGCGGACGTATCAGTGAGATACTTTTTGACGTTTGGGTTGAACATAAGCTCATTACAGGCGAGATAAAGCCCGATGAGATCAAAGAACTTCCTTATATGGAAGATGTGGACTGGGGCTTTAAGATAAAGTCGTTCTTATCGGCGAAGTTCCTTAATAAGAAGTACGGGAGGAGTTCCTGATGAAGTTTAAGTATGTTGTTGTAGGCTCGGGTCTTGCGGGAATTACGATCGCCGAGAGGATCGCAACTCAGCTGCACGAGCGCGTTCTTATAATTGAAAAGAGAGATCATATCGGCGGTAACGTTTACGATAAATACAACGAGGCAGGTATTCTCGTTCAGATGTATGGGCCTCACACGTTCCACACCAATGACAAGGAAATTTTCGACTACATTTGCCAGTATACGCAGTGGCATGAGTATCAGCACAGAGTTATGTCGTATGTAAACGGCAACTTTGTTCCGATGCCGATCTCGCTCGAAACGATCAATCAGCTTTACAATATGAACCTGTCCGAAGACGAGATGGACGAGTTTATCGAGAAGCGCAAGGTGAAGATCGACGAGATCAAGACCAGCGAGGACGTTGTTCTCAGTCAGGGCGGTCAGGATATTTACGAGAAATTCTTCAAGTATTTTACGATCAAGCAGTGGGGCGTATCGCCTGCCGAGCTTGACAAATCTGTAATCAGCCGTATCCCGTTCAGAAAGAACAGAGATACCCGCTATTTTACCGATAAATATCAGGGAAATCCGCAGGGCGGCTTTACTCAGATGTGTCAGAAAATGCTCGATCACCCCGAGATCAAGGTGCTTTTGAACACCGATTACAAAGAGGTTATCGATGAGATCGAGTATGAGAAGCTTATATATACCGGGCCGATTGATTATTATTTCAATTATGAGCTTGGAAAATTAAAATATAGAAGTATCAAATTTATTTTTGAAACACACGACTGCGAGTCGTATCAGCCGGTTGCAAGCACGCGTTGGCCGATGGACTACGATTACACTCGTATCACGGAATTCAAGAAGCTGACAGGTCAGAAGAGTGACAAGACCACTATCTTGAAGGAAATTCCGTGCTTCGGTGAGGAGCCGTATTACACGTATCCGACTGCCGAGTGGAAGGAGCTTGCGCAGAAGTACAGAGATATGGCGGCTAAGGAGGAGAACGTGATCTTCCTGGGCAGACTTGCCGAGTATAAGTATTATGATATGGACGATGTTATCCGCCGTGCTCTCGATGTGTTCGAGAACGAGATCAAGGGTAAGGTTAATGAGTAAAAAAATAGGGCTTGTCGGTTATCTGGGTTATTCTGTCGAAAACCCGATAATCGGCGGACAAATGGCGAAAACACGAGGCATTTTCAGCGAACTCAAGCGCAAATACGGGGAAGAGAATATTATAGCGGTCGATACTGCGAACTGGAGAAACGAGAAGTTCTCGCTCTTTTCAAATATGCTCAAGATTGCAAAAAGCTGTGATCTGATCGTAGTTATGCCGAATAAAAACGGTATCAAGATCGTGCTGCCGCTGTTTTCGACGCTCAAGGGGACGTACAAGTATAAGCTTGTTTACCCCGTGGTCGGCGGTTGGCTGACGGGTCTTTTGAAAAAGCATTCGTATTTGGCGAAGGCGATCAGGAAGATCGATTACATTTTGCCGGAAACGTCTGCGCTTGCCGAGGAGCTGAAAGAGTTCGTGGACTGCCGGATCGATACCATGGCTATTTTTTCTACGAGAGAGCCGGTGAGCGAGGCTGCGATAAAATCCGATTACGGCGCGGTTAAGCGTTACTGTACGTTCTCACGAGTTACGCCCGAAAAAGGTATCGATGATGCGATCGAGGCTGTTGTGAAGGCGAACAAGAACGGTATGATTTGCAGCCTTGACGTGTGGGGGCCGATCGAGGAAGGATTTAAGGAGCACTACGACGAGCTGTTCAAAAAGCATTCTGATTGCGTTACGTATAAAGGCGTGCTTGCGGGCGATGAGGGCTTGTCAGTGCTGTCGGAATACTACATGATGGTGTTCCCGACGTATTATCCCGGCGAGGGCTTTCCGACTTCCGTTTGCGAAAGTTTTATGGCTGCGCTGCCCGTTATCGCGTCGGATTGGCGGTTTAACGGAGAGCTTGTGGAGAACGGCAAAACGGGGTATCTGTTCCCGGTTCATAACGTGGACGCTTTGACCGAAAGGCTTGTTTACTCCTCAAGTCACCCCGATGAAGTTATAGGTATGAAGAAGACTTCGCTTTCGTACAGCGATAATTTTGTACCCGAAAATGTTACAAGACAAATGTTTGACTGGATAGATAATGAGAGAAAAGGCAGTTGACTGTCTTTTTTCTGTTGTATAAACGACCGCCGTTATGGGGGTTTAAGAGGATCGTATTGTGATAAGCTTTGATGCAATGAAAAAGAAGGTTGACCGGCACAAGATAATTTCTTTCGATATGTTCGATACTCTCGTGTGGCGCGATGTGATGAAGCCGGCTGATTCTTTCAAGGTTATCGAGTGTATTTGGAACAAAAAAAATGGCTCTGTGCTTGATTTTTCAAGCATCAGGCGTTCTGCCGAGCGCGCAGCGAGAGATAAAAAGCAGGCGGAGATTACGTTTGACGAGATTTATAACGAGATCGAGCTGCCCGAAAACGATAAACGCGCGTTGATGCAGTTAGAGCGCGACGTGGAATACAAGCTGATCATGCCGAATTACGAGATGAAGGCGGTTTATGATTACGCGGTTTCGCAGAATAAAACGGTTATTGTCACAACGGATATGTATTTGCCGCTCGAATTCATCGAAAAGCTTCTTACAAAATGCGGTTACACAAAGCACAAGAAACTCTATTTGTCGTGCGAAGTCGGGAAGAGAAAGCGCGACGGCGGGCTTTTCAAATATATTGCAGATGATCTTGGCTGCAAGCCGTCCAAAATTTTGCATATAGGCGACAACCGCCGCAGCGACCAAATTGAGGCTGTGAAGAGCGGTTTGCATATTGCGCCGATAACTGACAAAGAAAAAACGGCGTATCATTACGCGCAATCTGGACTTGATACTTCAAAGCTTCAGAATAACGTACTAATGGCGTATCTATATAATAGAAAACCTATGATAAATGATGATGCGGAATATCTTGGGTTTTCACTGCTTGGCCCCGCGCTGTACGGTTATTGCCGCAGCCTTCACGAAGGCGCGAAAGGCATTGACAAATTTTTTCTTGCGCGCGACGGTTTTTTGATCAAGAATGCGTATGAGATCATGTATCCCGAGGAAAAGCCGCAGCTCCATTATTTGTGCATTTCGAGGAAGGCTCTCAGACGTCCGAACATCTACAAAACTATTCCATACCGGGCGCTTGTGGAGCAGTTTGCGAACCTCAAAGAGTATACCGTTGACGATATCCTGAAATTTTGCAGCGTCAGCGATGAAACCAGACAAACAATTATCGATAAATATGCCGATCTTGATCCTGTGCATTCACGCAGGGAGCTTGCCGAGAGCAAGGAGTTTGAAGCGGTTTTCAATGATATAAAGAATCTTGAGAGAAATAATTACGAAAAACAATACAATGCGCTGAGAAAATATCTTGCGCAGGAAAACTTTAACGGTAATATAGCAATATCCGATGTCGGCTGGAGGGCTACCGCTCAAATCAACCTTGATGTGATTTGCGGCAGCGAGTTCGACATTACGGGTTACTATTTTGGTGTAGAGGACGCAGTTTCGTCCGACAAGTATGACCGCAATAAAATTAAGGGTTACTTCTGGTCGTGGAACGAGAGCACAACGCTTTCGCAGGCACTTTTGAACGGCAGAAAGGCGATTTTTGAGTGCATGTTTTTGTCCTCGGACGGCAGCACGTATGCTTACGATATTGATAAAAGCGGAAAAGCGTATCCGTTGTTTGAGGAGAAATCGCAGGATCAGGAGGCTGCGGGGCGCATCCAGAGGGGCGCATTGAAGTTTGTGGAAGGTTTCAAGGAGTTTGAAAGCGTTATTCCGCCGCTCGAACCTGTTGATACCGGCAGGGGACTTGCCGATTTCCTGATGTATCCGCAAAAGCAAGACCTTGTAATCGGCGATATTCTGAGCGAGAATTATCGTGAGGCGTATTTGGCAAAGCCGAAGTCACTTGGCAGCTATATAAAATCGCCGTCTTCGTTCAAGAAGGATTTCCGCAGCGCAGAGTGGAAGGTCGGATTCCTCGCAAGGCTGCTGCCGTTAAATCGAGGCGCGCTTAAAACGATAAATAATTTGTATGAGAAAAAACGACACAAGTGATGGTGATATGCGATGTCTGATAATTTAGTATCAATAGTAGTTCCGGTGTACAATGCCGAAAACTATTTATCTGAGTGCGTTAATAGTATTATCGGACAAAGCTATAAAAATTTGGAGATAATTCTTGTCAACGATGGAAGTACAGATTCGAGCCTTGAGCTGTGCCGGGAACTTGCCAAAAGTGACAGCAGGATCTCCGTTATAGATCAAAAGAACAACGGCGTATCATCTGCGAGAAATGCAGGAATTGGCAAATGCACCGGAAAATGGGTTGCGTTTATTGATTCCGATGATATTGTTGCCGATAATTATATAGAAAAGCTGCTTGCAGGTGTCGGCGGCAGCGAGCTTGCGTATTGTGATTTCAGTACGCTTGAGGAAGGGAAGTACACCAATTTTGGCTTCGTTAACGGAGAATTCGATATTCCTCTGCTTGCCAAGGCATGCCTTGCGAATCGAATTACGGGCATGGAGGGAAATCCTACCAATTTTGGTGTTCCTTGGGCGAAGCTGTTCTCTATGGAAATAATAAAAAGCAGTGGTCTTCGTTTTACCGAGGGTCTTGCCTACATGGAGGATATGCTTTTTACACTCGAATATCTTATGCATTGCAATAACGTCAGTCACGTTGACGACAATCTTTATATTTATAGAATGAATCCGAATTCCGCAATGCATAAAAGTGTGCCGAATTTTAAGAATTATGCTGTGACGGTGATTGAGAAGCTTCGGTCACTCCAACATGATTATAAAATATTATCACAGCTTAAAGCTGAATTTGATTATAAAATATTCTTGATTTATATACAGCTTACAGATTTAGCGATTATGCCGCTTGATGAAAGCTCTCGAAATAAGGCAAAAATGCTTCGAAATGAATGGAACGATATTTTCAGTGGCGAGGTATCAAAACCTGCAATTGATCGTTACGGAACAAAATTTCAGCAGATTTACTATAAATTGATTAGTTGTAAGATGTATAATGCATTGCAATTTATTCTTGCAAAAAGATACAATAGTAAAAGCTAATTCTTGCTTTTCAGGCGCTTGTGCCGACAATAATTCTCCGAATAAACATCTACAACAGGAGTTGGTGAAAAAATATGATTCCATACATCGTCGTATACTTAGTATCATTTGTATTGGTTTGGCTGGCAATCAGAAAAAAAGAAATAAAGTGGCTGTATAGGCTGCTGGTGTCTGTGTCCTTGCTGCTGCCGTCCCTGCTTGCGGGTTTCAGAAATTACGGCGTTGGAACCGATACAATGGTTTACGGTCAACGCTATTTTGAGTATGCTCACCGAATGTCAATACCGCGATTCTTTGAGATCACCGACTGCGAGTGGGGCTACGGTTTATTAGTATTTGGGGTATCGCATTTTACTAATAATATCTTTTGGATGTATTTTCTGATACAATTAATTATAATGGTTTTCGTGTGGCTTTCTATCGAAGAATACCTCGATGACTACTATAAACCATACGCCTTGATGGTATATTATCTTTTATTTTATAGTTTTTCACTGAACCTAATGCGTCAGACTATTGCTATGGCGATCATGTTATTCTCCTTCAGATATATTAGGCGAAACAAACTCATTCCGTTTTTAATATGTCTTGCGGCTGCTATACTTTTCCATAAGACTTCGGTTATCAGCTTTGTGCTGTTTCCGATCTATCAGCTTTCATACACTAAGGACAAAAACGAGATCAAGCAGCGCAGTATTGTTGGAAAATATATTCACGAGATCATTACCAAGATCAGAAAACCGCTTCTGTTTTTGGGAGTAGTCGCGGTTTTCCTGATCGTTCTCAACGGTGCACGTATTATTACGTTCCTGCATTTTTATCTTGATGATTTTTACGCGCAATACAATAACCTTAAAGCGGGCGGCGGCAATACGTGGCGATATAACTTATTTATGATTCCGCTGCTGCTTTTCACAGGCTTTTCGATCAAGAAAAACAATCCTGACTATATTTTTTATATTGTCATCAGCGTTATACAGCTAATTATGTTCCGACTCAAGCTGATCAGTACCGAGTCGTACAGAATGTGCTTGTACTTCGCGTTCTTCATGGTCATCTGTCTGCCGAAAAACATTGAGATCATGAATAATCCGAACAACCGACGTATTTCACGATGGATATCTATGGCAATAATGTGGTTATATTGGTATGTATTTTTTGTTGTGATAGGCTACAACCAAACTCATCCTTATGTGTCGAGCATACTTCATATCGGAAGGTAACGTTTTATGAGTATCGGAATTTTGACCCTTTTCTATAAAAATTACAATTACGGCGGCTGCTTGCAGGCGTATGCGCTTTGCAAGTATTTGAACGACTGCGGGCAGGACGCTCTGCAAATTTCATACGACATTTTTCAGGGGCAGCACCCGCGGCTGTACAAGCTCAAAAAGCAGCTCAAGCGTGATGGGGGAAAGGCAAAAACGCTTGCTCGTCTCGCGGTGAACAGTGTTCGCGTTGCGAAGGTGCGCTCAAAGACGCGTCCTTATAAGGAGGAGCTGGATCGGCGCGCGAAAAATTTCGATGACTTTTCATTTAAATATATACCGCACACGCCCGAGTTCGACGAATCGAAATTATCGGATGCGGGGAAGATGTTCGACAAATATTTTGTCGGCAGCGATCAGGTGTGGAATCCGGATTATCAGCGCGTGTCGAACTGCTTTTTTCTTGATTTTGTCCAAGACGGCAGGGACTGCTATTCGTATGCAGCGAGCGTCAGCCGAGATAAAATAGAAGATCCGGAGCTTGTGCGAACACTTTTGAAAAAATTCAAGCGGATCTCGGTCAGAGAACCGTCTGCCATGAAATTGCTTCAGCCGCTCTGCGACACAAAAGTTGAGACTGTGATCGATCCTACGATGTTGATATCGGGAGAAAGCTGGAGCGTTACAGCCGCCGAACGTCAGGTGAGTGAACCGTATATCTTCTGTTATTTTTTGGGAGATAACGAAAAGCACCGTGACTTTGCCCGCAGAGTCAAGTCGCTTACAGGACTGCGGCTCGTGGATATTCCGTTCGGACAGAATTCATTTAAGGCGTGCGATGCTGATTTTGCAGATATATCATGTACATCGGCGGGGCCGGCAGAGTTTTTGAGCCTTATCAAGCATTCGGAGCTTGTACTTACCGATTCATTCCATGCCTGCGTATTTTCTGTATTATTCGGCAGGAAGTTTTTTGTGCTGAAAAGATTTTCCGACAGCGAAAAAGGCTCGATGAATTCCAGAATATCCGATCTGCTTGCTTCATTTAAGCTCAACGACAGACTGGTCGGTGATGATGATCTGACCGAGGAGCAGCTCAAAAGAGAAATAGATTTTTTATATGCATATGAACATCTGGAGAATGAGAGAGCGGCTGCGAAGGAGTTTATTTCGAAGTGTCTTGCGGATTAACAGCAAGTTCTCAATGGTTTTATTAATGAATAGCATTCTAAGGGGATAGAAAATTTGAAGATAGAACGTACAAAAAATGCTGCGAGAAATATAGTCTGGGGTGTGATAGAAAAAGTTGCATCCCTGCTTCTGCCGTTTTTGACAAGAACGGTTATGATAAAGGTACTTGGCGCGGAGTACTTGGGACTTAGCAGTCTGTTTACATCAATTTTGTCGGTTCTCAGTATTTCGGAGTTAGGTGTGGGTACGGCAATCGTGTTCAGTATGTATCGCCCTATCGCCGAGGACGACAACAATACTCTCTGTGCGCTTCTCAATACCTATAAAAAAATATATCATGTTATTGGACTGATAATACGGTGATATTAACTTGACTATACTTTATATTGTATATCTAGTTAATACAGCTATCAGCTATTTTCTGTTTGCGTATAAAGCGGCTTTGTTTTCGGCTTACCAGCGAAATGATCTTGCCAGCAAGCGTACAGCCGTTATTTCTGCTGTCAGCAATATTCTGAAGATCGTTGTTTTGATCCTGTTCAGAAATTATTACGTATACGTTATCGTAATTCCTCTGACAACTATAATGACAAATCTTGCCAATGCCTTTTTGGCTGACAAGATGTTCCCCGATATAAAGTGCAAAGGTACTATTTCAAAGGAGATGAAGGACGGTATCAAGCGCAGAATACTCGGACTGTTTTCGTTCAAGATCTACGGCGTTATCTTCACGTCTGTTGATACGATCATTATTTCCAGATATTTAGGCTTGACCGATCTTGCAATCTATAATAATTACTATTATGTTCAGACATCGATAATCGGATTCTTAACTATCATAACTGCTTCGATAACGGCAGGCGTTGGAAACAAAATGGTTACGAATTCTGTTGATGATAATTATCGTGATTTCAAAAATTTCGTCTTTGCCAATGGCTGGATCACAGGCTGGTGCTCGGTGTGCCTGTTCTGTCTGTATCAGCATTTCATGGAGTGGTGGGTCGGCAACAGCCTTCTCTTCACTATGGATACCATGACGCTAATGGTATTCTACTTTTTCCTGCCAAGGCTTACGACCATGACATTTACATACCGTGAAGCAGCTGGCTTGTGGTGGGAAGATAGGATACGTCCGCTGGTTTCGGCAGTTGTAAATTTGATCGTAAACATTATTCTGGTACACTTCATAGGCATGAACGGCGTTATTTTGTCAACGCTCCTTTGTACGATATTTATAAATATCCCATGGGGCTCGATCATTCTTTTCAAAAACTATTTCAAGCGTTCTCCGAAAGAGTATTTTTTACAACTAATATATTATGTTCTGATAACATCTCTGTCCGGTGTGGGAACGCTGTGCGTATGTTCGCTTTTACCCGGAAAGGGCTTTGTTTTCCTTATCTTAAAGGGCATCATCTGCGTTCTTGTACCTAATGTGATTTTCTGGGTATTTTACCATAAAATGAAAGAATATGAGTATATGAAAAGTTTAGGCAAACGCTTTACGGGAGCTATTATGAAAAAAGTAAAAAGGAGCGCATAATTATGTATTCAAGTCTGAAAAATATACAAATTCTGACAGCACTTCTAAAGAAACATAACGTAAAACATATAGTGATATCTGCCGGAACACGCCACACTCCGCTTGTGTATTCGGTGGAGCACGATCCTTTTTTCACAACCTATTCTGTAGTTGATGAGCGAAGCGCATCGTTTTTTGCGATCGGACTGATCGAATATTTAAGAGAGCCTGTTGCAGTCTGCTGTACATCTGGTACGGCAGCTGCAAACTATGTATCCGGTGCGAATGAAGCGTTCTACCAGCAGCTCCCTCTGTTGATCTTAACTGCCGACCGAAATCATTACTATATGTTTCAGCAGGAAGAACAGATGATCCCGCAGGAGGGACTGTATGCAGCAGTGTGCAAAAAGGTAGTCACGCTGCCGCATGTGCGAGATGATAAGGACTTCTGGTATTGTTCTCGTATATGCAATGAGGCATTGTCCGAGCTGCGCCGCGGAGAATCGGGACCGGTTCACATCAACTTTATTGTTGAAAATGATTACCCGATCACGCAAGGTATCGTTAAGTTCGATGAAAAAACGCTGCCGGAAGTTAAGAAGATCGAACGATTGACGCTTGATGACTCGCAGTCCTCGTGGAGAGCATGGGCGGAGAAGCTGCATAAATCGAAGGTGCTTGTTATCTACGGTCAGTATGCACCTTTGTCGGAGAAGGAACAAAAGATAGTGTCCGATTTTGCAGAAAAGTATAACTGCGTATTCTCGGTAGACTTGCTTTCGAATCTTCATATCAAATACGGCGTTCCGACATTTACATTCTGCCGTACAATGAAGGGCGGCGAGATAAAGACGCTTTGTCCCGATATCGTGATAACGGTAAATGCAAACTGTGTTTCCGAGATCAAGACGAAGCTAATGCAGGTAAAGGGGCAGTTTGAGCACTGGCACGTTTCGGCAAAGGGGGAGGTATCCGATCCGTTCAAGATCCTTTCAGATGTGGTCGAATGCTCGCCGTTTACATTCTTTGAGAAATTTGCAGCCCTTGCAGAAAAGCCTGCAAAGCATGATTATTACGATATGTGGAAGGATACCGTTTCCGGGATCAGCGACAACGGATACTGCAACAAAGAAAAAGTTGCTTATTCCTCTATGTATGCCACTCAGCAGTATCTCAACAATATACCCGCCAACTCACTTCTGCATATAGCAAACAGCAACAGCATCAGACTGGCTAATTATTTCAAGGTTGACGATAGCGTTACTGTTTACGGCAACAGAGGCTCTCACGGCATCGACGGTTCGATGTCCGCGTTTATCGGGCAGTCATACGTGAGTAAAAAGCTGAGCTTTTTGGTGATCGGGGATCTTAGCTTTTTCTACGATATGAATTCATTGTGGAACAAATATGTATCTAACAATGTGAGAATTCTTGTCTGCAATAATTCGGGCGGCGCAATTTTCCACAGTTATCCGAATACCAAAAACGTACCTACGCTTGATGATCATATCGCAGCGGAGCATAAGACAAGCGTAAAGGAATGGGTAGAGTCGAGGGGCTTCAAGTATTTATCTGCGAGCGACAAAACAGGGTTCGATAAAGCGCTCAAGGAGCTGATGAAGACCGAGAGCGATAAGCCTATAATTCTTGAGGCATTTACCGATAAGGACGAGGACGCAGCTGCGATCAAAAACATCACAGCGCCTTATCTGACCGAGGAAATGACGCTCAAGCATACGATCGGCAAGATGATGCCCTCGGGTATGAAGGAAACTATCAAGGGCTTGATGAAATAGTGAGAGGTATATTATGTCTTTTGGTTCGGCAGTAAAAAAACTGATTCCCAAATCACTGAAGCGTTATATAAAGAAGAATATGGGTCAGACTCCCAGGCAGGCTGATTATATTGTTCGTGAAAGCGACAAAGAGCGGTTTTTGGGTAAAAATATTATTGTCACAGGCGGTACGGGCGCGATCGGTTCTGCAGTGTGCGCAAGGCTTTTGGCGGAGGGCGCAACTGTTGGCATATGCGGAAGAAACGAAGAAAAGCTCAAGGCTGTTGTAGAGAAGTTTGAGCGTGAAAAAATAATCAGGGGCGGCAAGTGTATCCCGATCGTCCTGGACGTGACAGATGATAAGAGTATCCATGACGGCGTGGCGGAGTTTATTTCTAAAACGGGTCGTCTTGACGCATTCGTCAACAATGCAGGCGGCGGCGCAAGAGGCGACAGCAAGCCGATCTTTGAGCAGGATATCGATGTCATCGACAGAGTACTTAACACCAATCTGCGGGGAACTATAGTTTGCGCAAGGGAAGCTGCCAAAGCTATGGTGCCAAATAAGCGCGGCAAGATAATAAATATGTCATCGGTAGTTGGTATGAACGGCAAAGCCACGATGTCCGATTATGCTGCGTCAAAGGCGGGCATACTCGGCTTTACAAAGTCGATAGCGTTAGAGCTTGGGCAGTATGGGATAACGGTCAACTGCATTTCGCCCGGTATGGTAAATCAGATCCCGTTTGATAAAGGCTCGGAGCCTCGTACCACGAACAAGAACTGTTTGGGCAGGTTCGGCTATACCGATGAGGTTGCCGATCTTGCAGCGTATATAATCTCGGACAGCGGCAATTATTTTACAGGACATAATTTTGTGATCGACGGCGGCAGATCACTGGGTCTTATGGGTGACTGATATTTAACTTGTTATGCTAACTTAAAGATATTGCACATACGAAACAGTAGATATTAACCAAAAAATGTTGTTCGTAAATCAAAATCACCGAATTATCTTTACTTAATATCATTTACCCCCTCATTCAAACGATCTGTACGACTGTTTGAATGAGGGGGATTATTAGTTCAATATCATTTACTCTGTGATTGATAAAGCCGCTGCTCGCGGAGCTGAGATACTTAAATCTGTTTTATTCCGGAATATCATTAGTTTGGGTATCGCAAAGTGTACCGCAGATCTCCATATAATTCAGCGTTCCACTTGGATACTCTTTGCTTGCCGCCCTGCAGGAAAGGCAGATCGTTTTTGTTTCGCTCGTTCCGTCTTTATAATGTACGGATACAATTATTTTAGAATCGTTATTATCCTCCTCATAAAGCTGCTGCAAAATATCGTACCATTCACTTGGATATCGGAAATCCAGATCGTTGTTCGCTTCCGCCCATTCGTCGGAGTTTTCAAAACCGAACAGGCTAGGTTCGATCTTAAATCGGGTAATAAGAACTACCGGAATCGGCTCTTCTTCACTTTGTTTCTTGCCATCAAGAGCCATACCGTTAGTGCCGAAATACGGCTGATCTTCATATGCGACCGTATAAGACCGCGCCGGCACGCTGTATGGCAGCCATCTATAGCCAATCCTATCGTCAGGTTCGTAATGCTGCACGATATCTTTATATTTTTCTGCAAGCTCCAGAAATTGATCCGTATTGTAACCGTATTCGCTGTCAAGAGTGTATGTGACGCTTTCGATGTTTTCTCCCTCGCACCTTATAGGCAGCGCAGTAAATTGACTTATTGACAATCTGTCGGTATCGTCGAATTCTCTGCCATAGCCGCTGCCGCTGTTGATCAGGCCAAAAACTATCTCTGTATCGGGTTTCAGCTCCTGCGCATTAGCGGTTATTATAAAACTGTTTTTAGCGTCTTGCTTGTAAAAACTCTGTCCAAATATCCCTACCGCTGCGAAAACCGCTGCCAAGCCGGCTGCCGCCGCTGTCCATGTACGCTTTTTCATGATAGTGACCTTTCCTTTCTTTGTATTGTGTGAGTTGATTTCATATACCGTTCGAATAGCTTTCTCGATCGACTTCGGCGGAGCCGAGATACTGCTTAACGTTCTTGTGTATTTGTTGTCAATCATTTTCATCTGCTCCTTCCGTCAGAATAGCCTTCAGCTTTTTTCGTGCCCGCTGAAGGCTTGAACTTACCGTATTGCTGTTTTTTCCAAGGATCTGCGCTATTTCTTTGATCGTGTAAGATTCATAATAGTACAAATATATAACGTTTCGCTGGTCTTTTGGCAGCTGCATTATCTCTTCCGTTATCTCCTAATGCGCGGGCGCTTCCATATCAGCGTGGTCTTCCAGACTTTCACGGTTTCTTTGCCAGAAAAGCCTGTGAAAGCTTCGGCATTTGTTAATTGTAACCCTGATAAGCCATGCTTTTATTCGTTCATCATCGCCGAAAGGACATTTTTTCAGCAGTTCTATGCAAACGTCCTGAAAAATATCATCTGCATCGGCAGGATCGTTGAGATTGTGCAGAGCAATTCGATAAATCATATCTGAATATTTTCGTATGAGCCGTTCTGCTTCCCGGGCAGCTAACATTTGCTGATGACCTCCTTTCACTTATAACACGCATGAGGTGTATCGATTTTGTGCAGGGAAGAAAAAATAAATATTACAAAACTGTAATTTTTATTAACGCCTATTCTGTTGTAATCACTCTCCGTAATGTGATATAATCTTTTAAGACAGTTTGTTGCGCAGGCGGCAGCGGGATATGCTGCCGAGTGAGCGATCCTGCGCGTCTGTTCGATCAGTAGTATTATCAGTAGTATTAAATGAAAAGATATGTGAAAATATAGTTGTATATCAACCATCATAAGGTTTTATGGAGGATAAGATGTCTAGGATTTGCTATGGCTGTATGAGAATAATAGGGGACGATGACGATCAGTGTCCCCACTGCGGCTTTGACAGAAACATTCGTCAGAGCCTTCCTTTTTTGCCGCTAGGCGAAAAGCTTCAGAACGGGAAATATATTATCGGCAAAAAGCTTGGTTCCAACAATGAGAGCACGAGATATATTGCGCTTGACGCTTCCCGTGAAGCAAGAGTTATCGTCAGGGAGTTTCTGCCAAACGGACTCTGCTCAAGAAGCAAGGACGGAGAGATAAAGGTTCGAGAAGAGAAAGTCGCCGTTTATAAACGTCTCCTTAATAAATTTCTCGACTATAACCGCACGCTCGCTCGTCTTAAAGACTGTTCGGCTGCGTGCAACGTTGTAGATATTTTTACCGAACACAATACCGCATATGTCGTGGAAGAAAAGGAAGAGCTGTCGTCGTTCTCAGAGTATGTAAAGCAGCGCGGCGGTCATCTTGACTGGGACGACGCAAAGCCGCTGTTTATGCCGCTTCTTGCTACTCTCGAGTCGATGCATAAAAACGGCATATCACATTACGGAGTCGGACCGGGAAATGTAAAAATAACAAAGGACGGCAGGCTGAAGCTCCAGAATTTCAGTATTGCGGATATGAGAAAGGTCGGCACCGATCTGCGTCCGATGCTTATTTCCGGCTGCTGCGCTCCCGAACAGTACGATAAGTATTCAATACTTGATGAAAGCACCGATATTTACGGGTTTACAGCGGTTCTTTTCTTTGCTTTGACCGGCAGTGTTCCCGATGATGTCGAGAAGCGCAAAAATGATAACAAGCTGATGATCAGCTCCAATATCAACAAAAAACTCCCTTCTCACGTGAAGGCTGCTCTTGCAGGCGGTCTTCAGTTCGATCAGGAGAAGAGGATCGGATCGTTTGACGAGCTGCGTGCAAAGCTTTCTGCGGCGCCCTCGGTAAAGGCGATCCGTCAGGAGATGGCTCAGCCCGATATAGATGACGACGATGATGACGATAACGTTCCGAACAAAAAGAAGAAGTCGGGCGGTTCGTCTTTGCCGGGCATTATATCGTGTATCGTGTCGCTTGTTCTCTTTGTGATCATAGGCACATATTGGCTGCAGGGGAATCCGTTTGCGGCTATGTTCTCGCCCAGCGCGGTATCGTCCGATTCCGATGCCGACGGAGTGACGGGCGAATCGGTCACTGTCCCGAATTTTGTCGGTGTAAAATACGAGGAGGCTGCCGAGAAGTCGGAAAAGACTTCAGACTATCAGCTTTTGAAGGCTGTTGAGGAGGAGTTCAGCAACGAAGTCCCCGAAGGCTATATTGCGTCGCAGTTCCCCGAGGCATACAGCGAGGAAACGCAGGGATATTCGCTGTATATCACCGTCAGCAAGGGCGCAAAAATGCGTCAGCTGCCCGAGATACAGGGCAAGACGGTCGACCAGACTGCTCAGCTGCTCGGTGATGAAAGCTTTGTAACTACCCAGACATTCGAATACAGTGATTCGGTAAAAAAAGGTCTTGTTATCGGATACGACGCGCACAATGCAGGAGATAAGCTTGAATATGGTTCGCCCGTTGAGATAAAGGTGAGTCTTGGTGTTGATACATCGAAGGACAGCGATTCCGATAAAAACAAAAAGAAAAAAAGCTCCGACTCCGACAGCGCAGAGGAAGAAACCTCAGATACCGACAGCGAGTAAGAGCAAACACATTGTCTGCATATCGCTTTTCGGCAATATGCAGACACATTAATACGATCGGATCTGTTTTCACATCTTGCCGATACTCAATCTTTCTTCCGTGTCACGGATCAGTGTGAAAAGTGAGCCTGAGAGATTGCCGTATATCGATTCGATCGTTTCGTTTGACAGCTCGGGACGCTTTGTCTGCTCGACGCTTCTGTATTCCTGAACGGGAAGTCCGCACGAAATATTCTCCACATTTCCGAGAGATATGGCTTGCAGCGCTTGTGTTTTGCTTTTGTAAATGTGCTCGGGAACGGAGAAGATGTTTTGTGAGTTTTTGGGATTTGACGAGTATATTGCCCGAAATATCAAATATATTGACGATGACATGCATGAAGCGCATTCTGTTGAAAGTCCCTTGTTGTCGATTCTGTCCAGAATATCAAAAATGATGTTGAGTGAATTGATTATCAGCTTTTTGTTTAGAGCATTGATAATACCTGTTTTTGCGCTGTGGTGTGACGGGAGTATTTCTGACTCGGGAGAATCAGAGATGACCACTTGTCCCGATTTGCGGTTAGCCGTTCTGCCAAGAAGGTAATCGGCTGAAACATCGTAGTATTCGGCTGCTTTAACAACAAAGTCAAGTCCGCATTCCCTGATCCCTTTTTCATAGTGGGACAGAAGAGGCTGAGATATTCCAAGATCATCGGCAACACGCTTCTGACTTAGACCCTTTTCTTCACGAAGAAGTGTTATAATACGTGGAAAATCCTTGTTCATTTTTTTACCCTTTCGTTTGAGTTGATTTATGAAACTACAAATGAGCAAGTTTTAAAACTGTACTAAAAAGTTTGAAATAGGACAATTAAAGTTTTGGTCAAACTTTCAAAAGCTTGCTAGCGACGGAAAACATCAATAAGCAGATCCGTCAGTAGACAAATGTTGCTCGTTAAAATCCGTTTGACATATTAAATTGAGATTTGCTCATTTATGGTATGAAAGAACCATTTTGATTTTTGTTAACCAAAGTTTTTATAACTAATAGTATAATCTTTTTATTACAATTTGTAAAGTAAAATTATAAGGAATTTTAAATTTATGAAATCATATCAAATTCATTTTATCAGACACGGCGCCTGTGAAGAAACACGAAAGGGTGCCTATGTCGGAACAAAAGACGTTTCACTCAGCGAAGACGGTATCGAGGAACTGAAAAAGCTCGACGCCGAATTTGATTATCCGGGTGCGCCCGTTATTTTTACGAGTCCTCTGAAGCGCTGTCTTCAGACATGTGAAATTCTCTATCCTGCGCTGAAGCCCATTGTTATAAACGAGCTTCGTGAATGCAGCTTCGGTGAATGGGAAGGCAGAACGGCAGACGACCTTTCAAAAAACGAGGACTTCAAAAAGTGGATCGGCGGCGATACGACCGTCAAGCCTCCGAAAGGCGAAAGCAGCGCAGACTTCACAAGACGTGTGTGCAATATATTCCGGGACATAGTAGACGGTCTTATCAAAACCGGAAACACGAACTGCGTTATTGTTACTCACGGCGGA
>CACZCM010000042.1 GCA_902779615.1 uncultured Ruminococcus sp.
AGGGCAATCCTGTATCAGAAGCATTGCTATTCCTTCAAACAGCAGCGTCTGACGGCTGTTCTTCCTTTCAAACGGCGCATTCATTTGCTGAACTCCGCAACGTGGACACTGTATTTTCGGACGCCGACAATTTCCGAGTTCGGATATGAAAGCGATCTTGAATTCTGCTGTGAGCTTGCTGAAAAGGTCGGAGTCGGCGCAGTTCCTGGATCAAGCTTTTTCCGTGAAAATGTAAATCATCTAATCAGGCTGCATTTTGCTAAAAAGGACGAAACCCTGTATGAAGCTCTCAACAGATTGGAATCTATACGAAGGAAAATGAATAAATAGATAATCGGATCATTTCTGAAACTACCAATCATATGGTTTTGGAAATGCTCTCTTTTTTATTGTAACTGTACTCTTAAAAAAATAATTAACTGGCTGTTTCAAAGGTGACAGATATGATGTATAATGGTAATGTCTTATCATGAGGAGGCGGTTGATATGGCGAAGAAAGCTGCCGTCATTAACGATCTGTCGGGATTTGGGAAATGTTCATTGAGCGCTGCAACGGCAGTTTTATCGGTGTGCGGAATACAGCCGTGTGCCGTTCCGACTGCGATTTTTACAAATCAAACCGGGTATCCAAAATATCGCTGTGTAGATTTTACAGAGCATCTCGGTGCTTATACAGAGATATGGAAAAACGACAATGTGCGGTTCGATGGAATTTACAGCGGATATATCGCAAATGAGGCGCAGATAGATTTTATCATTGATTTCATACACACCTTCAAAACCAAAGATACACTTGTTCTCGTAGACCCCGTGATGGGTGACAACGGAAAAATTTACAAAAGCTATAACTCCGAAATGTGCAGGAAAATGGGTTCTCTTGTAAAAAAAGCTGATATGATCACGCCGAATCTGACAGAGCTTTGTATTCTGTCAAACAAAGATCACGATATGATTTCACGGCTCCCGATAAGAGAGAGGATCAAAGCTATTAAAGAAATGGCAAACAGGCTGATACAGCAAGGCTGTCGTGCGGTTGTTGTTACAGGGATAATCAATGGGAAGTATGTGTACAATTATTTGTTTTCGGAAAATGAGGAAATAGTCAGTCGTTCACGATATTATAACGTGAGCTTCTCGGGAACGGGCGATCTTTTTGCTTCGGCATTTTTTGCAAAGCTGTTGTGCGGTGACAACTGCGAAAACGCACTTAAATCGGCAGCCTGTTTTATAGAGCGCTCGGTTGCCGATACAATAACTTATCAAAGCTTCGACCCGAATGACGGTGTTGAATTTGAGAAAAATCTTATTTATCTTGTGAAAGGAGATAATCCAAATGAATGAAAAGAACAGCGAACGAATCAGACTAATTGCATTGTCGGGAATGTTTGCGGCTATGATAACGGTAATGACGACGTTCATCAGAATACCCGCGTCCCACAATGGGTACACACACGCAGGCGACTCAATGATATACCTTGCGGCAATGGTGCTGCCAGCACCTTTCGCAGCTGCAGCGTCTTCGGTGGGTGGTTTTATGGCAGACATTCTTGCAGGTGCGCCCGAGTGGGCTTTTGCTACGGCGATCATCAAGGCAATAAATACTTTGCCGTTTATAGCAGTGCGGTATTACCTGAAAAAGCTCGGCAGAGACAACAGAATAATATCGCCTTATTCTATCGCAATGCTTATACCGACAAGCCTCGTGACTATAGTCGGATATTATATAGCAGAGGGCTTGATGTTCGGCTTTGAAGCGTCACTTGTAACGACGCTTATAACAGGTTGGCTTCAGCCGACAGCGGGCGCGGCGGTATTTATACTTGTCGGCGGCGCTTTGGACGGTATCGGATTCAAATCAAAAATATACCCCTCAATTATGATTGAAGGAAAGCATGCAAAGGAGAAATCTTTATGAGTGAAAAGAAGGACGAAATACTGTACACGTACAAATCGAATGTTTATCTGAACATCACGAACGCCTGCCCGTGCAACTGTGAATTCTGTATCCGCAGAACGACCGATAAGGTCGGCGAATCGAGCAGCCTGTGGCTCTCGCACAACCCCACTTTCGCAGATGTAAAAGCGGCGATAGACAGCTTTGATTTTACCGATTACAATGAAGCTGTATTTTGCGGCTACGGAGAGCCGACGGCGTCTTTTGATGTGCTTATCAAAACAGCGAAATATCTGCGCCGGATTGGTATAAAAACAAGGCTCAACACCAACGGCCTTGGAAACCTCATTCATAAGCGTGATATCACAAAGGAAATATGCGATAACATCGACTTCGTTTCGATCAGCATGAACGAATCTGACGCGGAAAAATATGACGCGATCGTTCACCCCGTTTTCGGGATAAAATCATTTGATGCCATGCTCGATTTCGGAAGATCATGCAGAAAATACACCGAAAATGTCGCTTTTACTGTCGTTGACGTTATCGGTGAGGAGGAAATCGCAGAGTGCCGCAGGATCGCAGAAAGCTTAGGAATTCCGCTTAGAGTGAGAAAATACTCAAAGGAATACTGACTGAGAATATTTTCGGGTCGGTAAGTCGTAAACCTCCGAAAAAATTAGATTTTATTCCGATTTATAAACAGACGTCATCTGCGTATAATTATGGCAGTGGGTGACAGAAAACGCATCCTTAATAAATAAGGGTGCGTAATTATTTAAGATATAAGCCTACTAAATACATATGTGAACAGTAAAAAGCTTAGAGAGGAAGGGCGTTCGTTATGCATAATTTTAACGGACATAATTGGCGAATGTGCCGATGTTGAGAGATATAATACAGATAGCATTATAAAATATAGGTGATTGCAAAAGTCAAAGCAACAATATTCCTGTAAAGAAATAATGACTTTATACAAGGAAAGCAGGAGAAAATGACCGAAAAAATGGCAGCACAAAAAGGCCGATCAAAGATCAGCCTAAAAAAGTAGTTGAACAAAATCAAGCTACCTTTGAAATGAGTTTACGAACGCTTTTGTAAAGATTAGTTTGATTGACGGCTTTTGCCAGTATAACACCAACAAGCTGAATACAGCCGGCGAGATAAATATCCGCTTTGATAGTTTTAGTGTTGACAGACCTCAGATCGCCCAGCCCGAAAGCGTCCTTGAAAATATTGATTGTTCTTTTGATGGTGTATAATAAAACTTGACACAATCCAGACAAGCGAAGTATAGTAAAAGAAAAAGGAGAGTGTCAAAAACGGGAACAGGAAAACAGTATGATGAGGATTTTAAGAAGCAGGCGATCAACCTCGCAAGAGAGGTCGGAAACACAGCCGCAGCAGAGGAACTTGGAATTCCGAAAGGAACATGGATGCACAAGGCAAGATTAGGAGAAATAGACACCGGATCGGGAACCCGTGATCCCGGGGAGTCACTTAATCTTGCGCAGCAGTTGCAAGCAGCAAACAAGCGGATAAAAGAGTTGGAAAAGAAGAACCGTGAGCTGGAAGAACTCAACGAATTCCTTGAGGAAGCATCCGCTTTTTTCGCCGCGAGCCGTCGGAAGTCGGGAAAGAAGAACGGTTAAGGTTCATCGCTATAAAGACTGATGACGGCAAGATTACGGGTAGGATCAGCTTTTACTGCTGTGCTTTGGAGGTTACCAGAGCTGGTTTCTACGACTATCTCGATCGTAAAAACAAGCCATGGAAATACCAGCCTCTTACGACTCTGTGATATCGTTCATAAAATACCACCTCATTTGACATTGCTGTCGAATTGTCCGATATATTGATTGCATCAGTTAAAGAGATAATTGTCAAATCAATGATCTCTGCGCCCACACGGGGGCAAGCAATTCCGCTGTCAGTTATTGCAGATTGGCACTTTCACTCCGCAAGAGTGGCTGCCCACTAAAATTATACACTTTCATCTCTTTATAATAACAGCTCCGGGTCATGAAGCCGTGATCCGGAGCTGTTTATATCATTTTTCAGTGCAAAACTCGACTTTCTTACCCTCAAGAATCATATTTGTGGTCCTGACAGCGCACATTTTTCCGCACATTGAGCAGGTGTGTCTGTCGGCAGGGGGCGTGCTTTCAAAATATGCGCGAGCCTTCTCTCCGTCGACAGCGATTCTGAACATCTCGTCCCAGTCTACATTGTGTCTTGCCTGCGCCATAGCGTTATCTCTTTCTCTTGCATTCGGGATGCCCTTTGCGATGTCGGCAGCGTGTGCGGCGATCTTTGAGGCTATGATGCCTTCTTTTCCCGTGATTTTAAGGATTTCACAGTTTGTTTTGTTCAGTCCTCATATAGCGTTTACGGGTATGCTGACTGCTTTGCAAATATCTTTCAGTGTATCGACAGAGGTAAGAACGGTTTTTACTTTGGTCGTTGTCGGGTATATCGCACCGACTCCGAGATAATCTGCGCCGCTTTCTTCTGCTTCCAATGCCTGTTCTACAGTTTTTGTCGTAGCGCCGATAATCATTTTGTCAGAGACGATCTTCCTTGCTGTTTTGACAGGCATATCGCTCTGACCCAGATGAACGCCCTCTGCATTTACTGCCATTGCAACATCGAGCCTGTCATCTATGATGAGCGGAACTTTGTATCGGAGCGAAATTTCGTGAACGTGTTTAGCAAGTCGTATATATTCTCTCGTTGTTCTGTTTTTTTCTCGAAGCTGCATGATCGTAGCGCCGCCCGCAAGCGCCTGTTCCGTTATTCGAAAAAGTTCATCGTCATTAAGTCCGGTGCTGTCTGTGATAAAATACAAAGTTGTGTCAAGCTGTTTCAAAGATATCCTCCTTTACTCTGATCCGCTCCATGATTTCTTTTTTTGATATAAGAGAGAGTTCGTCAAAAAGCGCCGTGGAAAAGCTGCCCATACCCCGACACCGAGCGGCTTTCTCACCGCATATTCCAAGCGTTGCACAGGCAGCGGCAGCAGCGGAAAGAGCGTCTGCGCGCGTCAGGTAAGCAGCCGTCAGCGCTCCCAGCATACAGCCCGTTCCCGTGATCTCTCCGAGCCGTGGAGAACCGTTGTCAATAAAAAAGATCTTTTCTCCGTTTGTCACGATATCCCTCTGACCGCTTGCAAGTATAACGCAGCCGAGCGTTCCGGCCAATCTGACCGAGGAGTTCAGTGTTTTTTCATAATAGGCTGAGCCGTGAGCGTCGATCCCGCTGCTTTTATAACTTCGGTCATACAATGCGCATATCTCCGAATAATTTCCTTTTATGATCGTCGGTGCGGTAGTTCCAAGAAGTGTTTCGATATATTCTTTTCTCAGCCGGGAGCATGAGATCCCTACAACATCAAGGATAAACGGTATATTATTTTTATTTGCCGTCTGCGCAGAAATTGTGATCGATCTCATTCTTGCGTCTGTAATGTTTCCCGTATTGAGCATCAGTGCCGCTGCGGTTTCCGTTATTTCCGCAGCTTCGAGCGGGTGTTCCGCCATGATAGGTCTTGCCCCTGCGGAAAGGACCGTATCAGCGCATTGCTTTATAGATATCGGATTTGTGATACAGTGTACAAGCGCCCGTTCCCCTGCGGCCGGGCGGCCGCACGCAATATCCGAACATAGGTTTTTGATATCCGTCATAACAGCATCATGCCTTTCCTGATCCTTCTTTACGGATTTTTATTTTGTTAGCGATGTAATATATTACTCCCGAGATTATGAACACGCCCATCAGAACAGTTCCGACTGTGCCGAAAACAGGGGAGTTTACCTTGAAAAGACTTGTCAATACACCGACAACAACAAATACTATTACACCGAATGCAGCTATAGCTGCCGCATTTCCGAGGATATCCTCTTGTTCATCGTAAGCATTTTCACCGAGCATAATCTGAAACTTCTTCAAAAGACCGCTGCGGGCAAGTTTTTTCAGAAATATGTAAGCGATGCTGCCTCCGATAAGTGTGCCGCAGATAAACGACGGAACATAAAACAACCACGAGATATCCGACTTTCCCCAGAATACTGTCATTACGGGATAGGACGCCAGAGCTCCGATCAATCCTGTTCCGATCACTTCTCCCAGCACTGCGAAAAGTAGGTTTCCCTTTGAAAGCCTGTAGAATACGCCCGATAAAAATGCTCCGAATACTGCGCCTGTGAGAGCCAATGGCGGGATTCCCATAACGTTCATTCTGATTATTCCTATTATGACGGCGCAGGCAAGCGAATACCAAGGACCGAGCAGAACAGAGCAGGTGATGTTGATAAAGTGCGCCATCGGACACATCCCTTCAAATCTCAGTATCGGAGAAATGACGACGCCCAGTGCGATCAAAAATGCCATAACGGTGAGCCTTGAAATGTGATTTTTCTTTTTCATTGATTATTCCTTCTTCTTTGTGTTGATTACGAATACTCAACGTATTCGCACGGTAAAGGATCAATTTCCTACTCTCACGCCGAAACACGGCTTCCCATCGCATAATAGATAAGAACAAAAGGCGCTCCCCTTCTGTCCTGTTTTGTAAATCTCACTCCTTTCATATCGGGGAAGATCAAGGTCTGATATCAATTATTTGCAGACAAAAAAGAGGGACACTCCTGCACGGAATATCCCTTAAAAAACGCTTTGGTGTACACTTCCTACGTCGGCATTATCCGCATCAGGTAAAGGGTCGAAGCTAAATACTTCCTCTCAGCCTGTTCACAAGCTCCCCCGGTTGCGTTTAATATTGTATCACCGGTTTAAATCGTTGTCAACATAAAATTATATCTTTTTTCACCGCAGCAATGTAAAAGAAAATGGCAGGATTTCCGTTTCGGAAATAGGTACGGTTTCAATTGACACAGTGCAGGATATGCTGATACTTACAGTCGAGCATATTGCTTCATTATCGGTATTGCTGCATTATCGGTACTGTGATATCTCCGACAGATCTTCAATGAACGGAAACTGTTTCCTCCCGTGTTTTGTTTTTTAATTCAATATTGACACGTCGATCGGTTCGTATTACAATATCTATAAGAATAATAGGCAATTAATCGGTGTTACTTCCGTTAATAAATGAGCGAGGGATAGTCTTATGAACATAAACCAGTTGAAGTATGTGCTTCAGATAGCAGGATCGTCTTCCATGCGCGAGGCTTCCACAAAACTATATGTCTCACAGCCTGCTCTTTCGGCAAGTATCAGAGAATTGGAAGAAGAGCTTGGAATACTGATATTTGAGAGAACGAACAAGGGAATTTCTCTGACGGCCGAGGGCAGAGATTTCTTAGTTTATGCAAAAAAAGCAGTCGGTCAGTATGAGATCCTTGAGGACAGGTATCTGTCAAAGGACAGTGACAAGGAGCGTTTTTCCGTTTCTACGCAGCACTATAATTTTGCAATAAAGGCATTCACTGATGTTATAAGGGCAGCCGATCCCGCCAAATATCTTTTTTCCATTCATGAAACAAAGACAAGAGATGTATTAAACGATGTAAGCAGTATGAAAAGCGAGGTCGGTATAATCTCTTTCTCAGGTTCCAATGAAGCCGTTTTGAAGAAACTGTTCCGCGATTACGGGCTTGAGTTTACGCCGCTTATGCGTCGGGAAACGTATGTATATGTGTGGAGAGATCACATTCTGGCGGGGAGAAAGGAGATCTCGATAGACGAGATGCAGGAATATCCCTGTGTTTCCTTCGATCAGAGCGATGACAGCAATTTTTATCTTACGGAAGAGGCAATGGGAGATTATTCTTTTAATAAGATGGTTAAATCTGACGACAGAGCTACAACTATGGAGATAATCGCCGAGCTTGGCGGTTACTCGATAGGTTCGGGAATGCTTTCGGGAGAAGATGCGATCCTTCAGGGACTTACGGCCATCAAGCTGAAAGAGGAAGACCCGCTCATGATCGGATACATCACAAGAAAAGGCAGTATTTCGTCCAGATACGGTGAGATGTATATCAGTGAACTTATGAAATACAAGGAGTTGTAATGATCTGTACCACCTACTGATAATCTTGCAAGGGAGCTTAGATGCTCCCTTTTTTTGTAGTTTTGTGATAAGGATTACTTATCACAAGCGATAAAATCATCGTAATTTTCAAAAGCTCAAAAAGATGATATAATATGTACATCGTGAACGAAGGGAGCGCTGACAATGACAATTGAAGATCATGATGTTAGATTCTTTCGAATGTGCAGTATGTCGGGAATGCTCGGTCTGTGTAATATGCGTTCCGAAATGACACGATGTTGAACGCTTAAAACAAACACATTTGCACATTGATAAAAGAAAGCAGGATTAGAATATGAGTATTAAGTTGGATTCCTTACTGATCCACGGCGGAGTTGACGGAGATGAAAAAACAGGTGCTGTTGCTGTTCCCGTGTATCAGACATCTACATATAAGCAGGACGGACTCGGAAAAACGCGCGGCTGGGAATATTCACGAACGGGAAATCCCACAAGAGATGCTCTGGAGAAGCTGATAGCCGAACTTGAGCAGGGTGAATACGGTTTTGCTTTTGCATCGGGTCTTGCGGCAATCAATACGGTGTTGTCTCTTTTCAAGACAGATGACAAGCTGATCGTATCCGATAATATTTACGGCGGGACATTCCGAATACTTGAAAATGTATTCAAAAATTTCGGTATCAGATACGAAATGGTCAATACAGCTGATATTCCATCGGTAGAGAGGGCGATAACGGACGATGTCAGGGCGATATACGTTGAAAGTCCCGCAAATCCTCTGCTTACCGTAACAGATATAAAAGCAGTTTCCGAGATAGCTCATAAGCACGGTAAACTGCTGATCGTGGACAATACGTTCCTGACTCCGTATCTGCAAAGACCTCTGACCTTAGGCGCAGATATCGTGGTACACAGCGGTACAAAATACCTTGGCGGACACTCCGATACTGTGTCGGGACTTGCAGCGGTGAAGGATAAATCGATAGCCGACAGGCTTTATTATTTACAGAATGCTATCGGCGGTGTTCTTGCTCCATGGGATAGTTTCCTTGTGTTAAGAGGCATCAAGACGCTGGGTGTCCGAATGGAGCGTCACGTTAAGAATGCGCAAAAGATAGCTCGCTGGCTCGAGTCGAGCGGATTTGCAGACCGTGTCTATTACCCCGGACTCGAAAGCGATCCCGGCTACGAGATACAGAACAGGCAGGCAGACGGACCGGGCGCTATGATTTCATTTGTTTTAAACGAGAAGTACGATTACAGAAAATTCTTCGAAAAACTCAGGCTCATAACGCTTGCGGAGAGTCTCGGAGGCGTTGAATCGCTTGTCTGCCACCCGGCAAGTATGACTCACGCTGCGATCTCACCCGAGATAAGAAGAAAGGTCGGCATTTTAGACGAGCTTATACGCTTGTCCGTGGGAATAGAATCGGCGGACGATCTGATACAGGATATTGAACAGGCTGTCAAAGCTTCCGAGAAGGGGGCGCCTTGAGAGTGGATGTTTATATGAGTATTCAGGAAATGATAGGCAGCACTCCTATGCTGAAGCTCAACCATATAGGAGTTAAGTCGGGTGTCAATGTGTATGCCAAGCTGGAGCTTATGAATCCCGCAGGAAGTGTTAAGGATCGTATAGGAGTATATATGCTCAAGGATGCAGAGGATCGGGGCCTTCTGAAGCCGGGCGGTACGATCATAGAAGCGACAGCTGGAAATACAGGAATCGGAATTGCCTTAGCTGCGCTTAATAAGGGCTACAGAGTTATTTTTACCGTTCCGCGAAAGTTCTCTGTGGAAAAGCAGAAGATCATGAAAGCGCTCGGCGCGCAGATAGTTCACACGAGCAGGGAAAAAGGAATGCTCGGCGCTGAGAAAAAAGCGCAGCAGTTGTTGCAGGAAATACCGGGTTCGGTGTCATTGCAGCAGTTCAAAAACCCTTCAAATCCTCTCGCGCATTATGAAATGACAGGCCCCGAGATCTATTCTCAGTTGGACGGCAGGCTTGACTTCCTGGTCGCCGGAGCAGGCAGCGGCGGCACTTTTTCAGGTATAATGAAATATCTTAAAGAGCAAAGTTCTGAAATTCAGGGAGTTCTTGCCGATCCTGTCGGTTCTGTTATCGGAAGCGGAGAACACGCCGATTATGAGATCGAGGGAATAGGGAATGACTTCATTGCAGATACAATGGATATGTCCTTGGTTGACCGCGTTATAAAAGTCAATGACGACGAGGCGTTCGCCGCTTCGAGATTGCTTGCAGCCAAAGAGGGGATACTTGCAGGTTCGTCCTCGGGAGCGGCGCTTGCAGCATCACTGAGACTTGCAAAGACGATAGAACGGGGGAATATAGTCGTCGTCTTTCCCGACAGGGGTGACCGTTACCTGAGCAAAGGTCTGTTCGATATACAGTAAATCAAGGGGGACATTCAATGACAGAGGTATTCAGACTTGATCGCGTTTCGAAAAAGTATATCAATGACGGAAGAGAATTCCTCGCCCTGAAAGATGTGAGCTTATCAATATCGGAGGGAGAGATTTTCGGGATCATTGGAATGAGCGGAGCGGGTAAATCAACGCTGGTGCGAACGCTCAACCGACTGGAAGACGTCACAAGCGGAACGATCAGTTTTTACGGACAGGATCTCGGCTCGCTCAATGCGCGAGATGTCAGAAAAGTCAGACGCAATATCGCAATGATATTCCAGAGCTTTAATCTTTTGCAGCAGAGAAGTGTGCTGAGCAATGTTATGCAGCCGCTTCGCATAGCAGGAGTACGTGGGAATGAGAGGAAGGAAAAAGCTCTTGAGATGCTAAGAGTCGTCGGGCTTGAGGATAAGAAAGATGAATACCCCTCAAGATTATCGGGCGGTCAGCGGCAGCGTGTTGCGATCGCAAGAGCTCTTGCTTCCGAGCCTAAGGTACTGCTGTGTGATGAGGCCACAAGTGCGCTTGATCCGAAAATGACAAGCGAGATACTTGATCTTCTGAAGGATATCAATCGGACAAGAAAGCTCACAATAGTTATCATTACGCACGAGATGAGCGTAGTCGAGAAAATCTGCGACAGGGTCGCGATCATTGACAGCGGAATGTTGGCGGAAGCAGGGGAGGTAAAGAGTATTTTCGCTGATCCTCAGTCTGAAGCTGCAAGAAAGCTCGTCTTTCCGAGCAATCCTTTTGACCCTTCGGAAAAGGACAGCCGATTGATACGCCTTGTCTTTGACGGACTTTCGGCAGGCAGACCGTTTATTGCCGAACTCGTTGAAAAGACAGGTCACAAGGTGAATATCCTTAGCGCTAACACAAGAAGCGTTGGCGGTATCGGTTACGGGCAAATGGTACTGGAGCTGCCGAAGGGGGAAGAGGAACAGATCATCGGATTTTTTAAAGACAGAGGACTCAGTGTTCAGGAGGTGAAGCACAGTGAGCAGTTACATAGTTGAAGCAATAAAAAACGGTATATTCGAGACATTGCAGATGACATTTTTCGCATCGCTGCTGTCTTATGTGATCGGTCTTCCGCTCGGGATACTGTTGTATTCGACTTCCAAGGGAAGGATCTTGTCGAACAGACCTCTTAATCTCATATTTGGACTCATTGTTAATATATGCAGATCGCTCCCGTTCCTTATCCTGCTCGTTTTGCTGATACCTTTTACGAGATTTGTGACAGGCTCATCTATAGGGACAACAGCCTCTATAGTACCGCTGACGGTCGGAGCCGTTCCAATCGTGGCGAGAATGGTCGAGTCGTCGCTCAGCGAGGTCTCACCGGGAATAATTGAAGCGGCGGTTTCGATGGGTGCATCACCAATATACATAATAGTCCATTTCATTCTGCCCGAGGCAACGCCTTCACTGCTTTTTGGTGCAGCGATCAATATTTCTACCGTTCTCGGATATTCCGCAATGGCAGGCGTTATCGGAGGGGGAGGACTCGGAGCAATCGCTCTGCAATACGGCTATTACCGATATCAGAAGGACGTTCTCTGGACCACGGTCACACTTCTGATTATAATGGTGATGACAATACAAGAGGGCGGCAATATGATCGCCAAGAAAGCAAGAAAATAGTTGTCAGTTCCCGTTTTTGATCGGGTTCTACATATAAGTTTTAAATCTAAGGAGAGAAAATTATGAAAAATCAGTTTAAGAAGATCATTACAGCAGTGCTTGCATTTACGGTAGCAGTATCTGCAGCGGCATGCACAGGTGCGGATACATCAACCGTATCATCGGAAACAGCGAGCGAGGCTGCGGCAGCAGTTATAAAAGTCGGCGCAAATATCACGCCTCATGCTGAAATACTTGAACAGGCTAAGCCGATACTTGCCGAAAAAGGAATCAAGCTCGAGGTCGTTGAGCTTGAAGATTCCATTACACCCAATACGGGAGTCTTAGAGGGCAGCCTTGATGCAAATTATTTCCAGCATGTCCCGTATCTCGAGCAGTTCAACAGTGAGAACGGTTCAGATCTTGTGTCGATAGGCGCGATCCATTATGAGCCGTTCGGCATTTATGCAGGAAAGACAAATGATCTTTCAAAGCTTGAAGACGGAGCTGTCGTAGCCGTGCCCAATAATGTAACAAACGAGGCAAGAGCGCTTCTGTTGCTTGCGCAGGAAGGCATAATTTCTCTGAAAGAAGAAGCAGGCGTCAATGCTACCGTAGAGGACATCACCGACAATCCGAAAAACATTGAGTTCAAGGAACTTGCTCCCGAGCAGCTCGTATCGGCACTTCCCGATGTTGACATCGCAGTCATCAACGGTAATTATGCGATCGAAGGCGGTCTTCATGTAAGTCAGGCCCTCGCAGTCGAAGCAAATGACGGTGTCGCGGCAGTCACTTACGGAAATATTATCGCAACATCTCCCGATAAGGCTGACGATGAATCTCTTAAAACGCTCGTTGAGGTTCTTCAGAGTGATGAGATAAGCAGCTTTATTAAGGATAAGTATGACGGCGCAGTAGTGCCGCTCAACTGACGAGAGGGTGTCAAGGTATGATTGGATTTGAATACTACAATCCTGCAAAGATAGTTTTTGGCGAGGGCAGCGTAAATAAGCTTGCCGAGCTGCTCAGACAGTATGATGTAAGCTCGCTGCTCCTTGTGTACAGCGGTGACTTTATAAAGCAGCTTGGCATTTATCAGGCGATCACAGACGCTGTATCGGAGCTTGGTATTCGCTTTTCCGAAAACGGAGAAGTAGTTCCGAATCCGTCGATAGAGCTTGTCAGAAAGCTTGTCGGGCAGGGGAAAAAGGATGAAATCGATTTTGTGCTTGCAGTAGGAGGCGGCAGCTCGATAGACACCGCAAAGGCAGTTGCACTCGGTATACCCTACGGCGGAGATGTCTGGGACTTCTTTGATAAGGGAGTAATACCCGAGCAGGTGCTTCCGATCGGAGTAATTGCGACGACCGCTTCGAGTGGTTCCGAGACTTCAAACGCCGCTATACTTTCAAACGGCGAGTGGAAGCTCGGTTTTGAAGACGACAGGATCATTCCGAAATTTGCAATAATGGATCCGCGCTATACATCGGGACTTCCGCCGTACCAGACTTTTGCGGGTATCGCTGATGTTTTGTCTCATCTTCTCGAGAGGTATTTCTCCGATGAGCGATATTCCGATACAACAGATCGGCTGATCGAAGGGGCGGTAAATGCGCTGCTCGTCAATGCCGAAAGATTGCTTAAAGATCCGTCTGATCTGAATGCAAGAGGTGAGATACAATGGCTTGCAAGCGTAGCACACAACAATTTCCTTGACGCAGGAAGAAGAGCCGATTGGGGTTCTCACAGAATAGAGCATGAGCTTTCCGCACAGTATGATATTACTCACGGTGAGGGAATGGCAATTGTTCTGACAGCGTGGACAAAATATGCTGCTGCAAGAAAGCCCTGGAGGCTTGCGCTTCTTGCAAGCAGGGTGTTCGGCACCGACAGCTTCGACTACTCTGAGGAGGAGAGGGCGTTTATTCTTTCGGAAAAGCTCTCGGAGTTTTTCAAAAGGATCGGCTTGAAGACAACTCTCGGTCAGCTTGGGATAGACGAGCGTGACTTCGATGTCATGGCGGAAAGAGCAACAAGAAACGGAGCTGTCGGACACTATCTGAAGCTTGACCGAGAAGCCGTAAAGGATATATTAAAAACAGCATTATAATCGGGATTGCCGAATTATATCGGAATTTCCGCAGATCTACAAAGGAGAGATAAAGATGGCAAGAGTACATTTAAAGCAGCCCGATGAATTGACGGGCGAAGCAAAGAAGGCTTATGAGGAACTGGAAGCAGCGGGCAAGGTAACGAATATGAAGCTCGTTATGCTCCAGGATTACGGTACATATAAGGCGTTTATGGGTTGGTACGATTCGTGGGCAAGTCTTGAAAAGACAGTAGGCCTGCGTGCAGCCACGATATATGCCCATTCTGTTTCCACAACGAACGGATGCCTCTTATGCTCGCTGTTCTTTATAAGCGACTTGAAGGAACTGGGACTCGATCCGAACAGTTTTGAAGTGTCGGAAAACGAAGAACTGCTTCAGAAGCTCGGCCGTCAGATCGTAAAGAACCCCACAAAGGTTTCAGACGAGCTTCTTGACGGACTGAGAAAGTTTTATACAGACGAGGAAATCATAATCATTGTTGGCTTCGGCATTCAGATGCAGGCAACGAATAATTTTAACTCTGTTCTCGGAGTAGATGTTGACAAGCGGCTTCTGCCGCTCAAGGAATACTTCAAGCCCGCAACATGGAGAGACGCTATAAAAGATTGATCGGACACCCGATATGCAGGTATTAGTGCTTGGATATCGGGTGTTTTTTAGTGAAACGTCTTACGGATCGATTGAGTTCCTAAGAAACAGTGAAACCGTTCCCGGAGAAATAATAGGAAACAAGAAGCCCCCTTAAGCGGCAGCTGAGAAAGAAATGCAATTACAGATCCTCCTCAGCCCACTTAAGGGGCAGTGCCCGCGGCACGACCGGCTCACTCCCAAATGTTGTGTAAACACCAAAACCAGTGCAAAACAAAATCAAAATATATAGTGGCGGCAGCGGCTTTGTCCGATGCCGCCTATTTGCATAATAACACTGACGGAGTCTGATGTCAAGGGCGGCGCAGCCGTTC
>CACZCM010000043.1 GCA_902779615.1 uncultured Ruminococcus sp.
TCTCACACAAATTTTTTGATAATATCTTTTCGTTCAGCACATAATAGTCTGCTCCCGATCTTGAAACTCCTTTTTTTACAAATATACTGTCATCTTTCCAGCAAATATAATTTACATCTGAAGATGATTTCCCATAAACAGGTATAATATCAAGATTTCTCAGTCTCTCCTTATATTCGACAGGAGCGTCCTGAAGATATTCATAGAGCTTTGTACGAAACTCTTCATCTTCTATAAAACTCTCCGCATTCATTTCGATCACATGATAGGCTTTATCAAATGACGCTGCTGTACATTCAAGTGCATTCAAAGCAGCCTCATGATCTGTGCCATCAACAGCAATAACAGACTCAGGAGAAATTCCTGCATATTCAGACTTTGACACCTTGCCAAACAGATAATTTACTGCAGCGGGATAACGGAATGCAGTCTTTTCCTGAGGAATAGCAAATACATTTCTGTCAAAAGATGGCAAAATTTTACTTCTTTTTAAAATACTTAAAAAGTCATAAGACGTCAAAAAGCCGCAGTCCGAAATATCGTTTACATAAACTCTGACAGCCCCCTGAAACCTTGGAACAAACCTCGTGAATCTGAAAATTTTTGAACGTTCTTCCGCTTTTATAGAATCAATAGTGCTCAATATCGCTGCATACATTTCTTTGCGAACAATATTGTTCCATACAGAGCTATCTGTTTCAATTTCTTCGCGTGAGGTCGTAAGCGCAAACGGTGCGTCTATAGCCATAGGTATCTTTATTTTGTGCTTTGTAGGAAGACCGCTGTACAGCGGATATTCGGACAAACCGCCTTTTTCCGGCACAAAACAAACGACCGTCTGCTCTTTAGATACTTCCCTGGTTCCTGTTGAACGATCCTTCAAAGCAGTTTCATTCTCAACAATAAAGCTATGTATAAACCTCTTGAACACATGCTGTCGCTTATCGATTGTTATTGTTCGCCGATCTTCGGAATCTTCTATCGTCACATAATGATTATCGATCCTGATCGACTTAAGCTTTCTCAGACAAAGACATAATTCCAAAATGGTTTTATCGCTGTAAGACGGGAGTGGATCGGAATTTTTTAGAGTGAACTCCATTTTGGTCCCATTTACCGTTCCCTGTTCAGTGGGTAATTGCCGTGGAATTGTAGGTTCACCGCTTGTTAAATAAAACGAATATTCTCCGCTAAATATTTTTACCTTTGCCGCAACAGCAAATACCGTCTTGAAGCCAACGCCCTTTTCTCCTATAGCAGAAAGCTGACCTTTAAACAATTTATTCTTTGTTGATTCTCCGATAGCTGTGATCGAACGGATATTAGCTCTGTTGAAACCCACTTCGTTATACTCCGTAACAACGGTATTTCCTCTACATGTCAAAGTGAAGGTTGGTGTGACATTATCTGCATAGTCACAGTCATCTGCGTTTTGCAAAATTTCCTGAATAAATCGTCCTCTGTCTGTTCCCGATTTAAGTATAAGCTCTATATAATTTCTGTATCCACGGTCACCCAACGAATCTCTTATTGTACGTCTGATATTGCACAAATCACGCAAATAATCCGACGGTGAACCTATTTCTTCTTCTACATATCGATTGAGCTGCTTTGACGCCTCACGCATCCTTATACGAATAGCAAAGGTATCCCTGTTGTCAATAGCATAACAGAACGCAGCAAATGAAGCAACAGTATTGTTCCTCGAAATTGCAGCACCATTGTAAAACGGCAAATAACAATCTTCAGCGATATCAAGGCAGAAACACATCTCGCCGCAATATTTCATGTACCTCTCTATTTGTCTTGGCGTTTCACTCAGTTCAAAATCTTCATACAATACTTCTTTGATCTTACGCTCCGCTGCATTCTCAATGTGCCACCTTATCCGCATATTATTTCTAACATTGGCACAGCTTATTTCCTGCAGCCTTTTTGCGAGTTTTCTATGCTTAAATATTATTTCAATCTGTTGTGCAGTCAAAGCAAGATCATCCTGAACAGGAATTTGTTTCTCACTATACTCGTATTCTACAGAATCCAGATAATCCAAAGCGTCAGCAGTTATTGAGGCAACTGAAAGCGCTCTTTTAAACAACCGATTGTTTATATTTTTCTCTACACTCAGCCGAAATTTAGCAGTAGGGATCTCGGAAACAAACAATGCCTTGCGAAACCCCATCAAAGCATAAACTCTTTCCGGCTCTGCAATATGTTCGTCCTGATCGAAGCAGAATATTTCATCCGCAGAATGATACTTTCTGTCATTAGCATAAAACAACGGCAGTTTTAAATAATATGACCCTGAAAAAGATTCCCGCTTGCTAAGACATAATTCCTTCCCGTTATTTTTTGCAAACAGACTTTCATTTACGTATGGCAGATACCGAATGATATCCTCTTTCACTATTTTTTTCCAGTCTTGATACACAAAATCCATAAGCTCTGATAAATATCTGCTTGCCTCTCTGAACCACTGGTTTTCTCCCTGCGGATCGACAAACTCTCTTGATGCGTCAAGTTTAAAAGGAACATGACAAACTATCGGCACGGTCAGCTTTAGCTGAGTAGGCAGAAAGGAATACAAAGAACCCGACCCAACATCGGCAATATGCTCTTTATCCGGCATGATCACTCTCAATATCATTGATTTGCCGTTGTCTCCGCCAACCTTAGTCTTTTCGCCATATCTTGATCTGCACGCAGCCTTACTGAAAACCACAGGATATGAATATCGTGTACAGCTTATCTGTTCTGTAACATCTACCTCTCTGCCATTATCATAATCATGCAAATCAACGGAGATTACAACATCTCTTTCAGTCTCAATTACATTTTTGCCCAATGGTTCTGAACGTGAAACCTTAAACTCCATACTTCTCCAGACATCATAATACATTCTAAGCGAAGTCAGCTTATTGAGAAAAAGAAGAGGATTATGGCTGAATAACGCGTCCTTACTACAGTACTGTTTTTTTATCTCGCTGTATATCAGCTTTGCGCGTCCGGGAACATAAAGAGTCATTTGAGTTCCCGAGAGATAGTCTGTTGAGGTATACGCAGAAATAGGAATAGTAAAATTCTCTTTATAAAGCTCAAAGGAAAACCACCCGCTTCTGATCAAAACCTTCTTTGCAACACCGAATACCGATTTGAAGCCGATTCCCTTTTCTCCGATCTCGTTTTTTGAAGAGCTTACATTTTTTGCTGCTTCTGCAATACCTGTAATAGCAAAAACATTAAACGGTGTAAAACCAACCTCGTTATATGTAAGCGTAATAATGTCATTATTAAAATCGAAGTGCATATCGAGTCTGCAATCATCGAGAGACTGATAATCGCAGTCATCTACATTTTGAATAAGCTCAAAAATAAACCTAAGATTATTGGAATAAAGCCCGTCCTCTCCGACTGACAAAATCGAATTCAGCATAAGCGGGTAGTTTTCCCCGTGAAGCTTGTCATTTTCGGCTACGGCTTCTCTGAATTTTCTTAACAGTTCGATAAAAGCCTTACCGTCAGCTGCTGTCGTTATCTCAGCTGCGGTAACTTCTTTCAATCCGTCACGCAGCTGCTCCAACTGTCTGGAACCAAGATCACGACAGTCAATTTGTTCGTATTTATTTCTTAATTGCCGAAGACTGTCCATACTCACCCCTCCACGACAGTAACAACACCATTCATCAATAATGTCGTATATATATCTGCCCGATCAGCAGTTTCTTTAATTGATGAAACCTTTCTTGCATAATCCTCCCGGGCTGTTTCTAACTCGCTTTGCTTCATTCGTCTTATGTTTTCGTCAACTGCGTCCGTTACCTGCTGTTCAAGAGAGCGAACACGATTCCTGTTAGTATTTGCCAAACTTTCCAGCTTGAAAGAGAGCGTTGTTTTTATGTCTCTTTTGTGAATTTCCCTGGCTGTCAGCCACTTCTGAACGTGAATATTTTCCAAAGCAGACCAATCAAAAACGCCCTCCATTTTTTCATTTGTACTAACTGCTTCTTCAAGAATATATGGAAGCTCATTTGCGATCGTATCATTCTCACAAATTGTAATAAGCCTTGTGTATGTATTAAAGCCTGCATACTTCCACGCAAAAACAGAAAACACATAATCGCCTTGCGGAATATCATTTGAGAAATATCTCAGTCGAATATGCGATACCTTACCACCTGTATAATATTCAGCTGCCTGTTTTGCAAGCGGGTGCATTGCAGTGATAAAAAAGCTGTTTCTGTCCTTCATTGCGGCATCGGAATCGAAGGTCAATGAATGATTAGGCTTTTTTCCGCTCAGATAATTCTCCCAAGAACGGCGAAGGGCATTTCTTCCTCCGGGAAGCTTTCGCAGGTCATCACGCAATATCCCTCTTGCCGTAGCTGATAAACGCAAATTTTTCATAGAAGACTCGCCTATGATATACGATCCTGTACCAACACGTTCACTAATATAGTTTTCTACCAATCTTTGAAGGCAGCTCTGAGTAAGCCACGGATTCTCTGCCTGCCGTATTTCCTGCGATGTGGTAAATTCCGTCAGATCAAATCCGAACAATTCTTTTTCCTGTTCCTCAAGCCGGGTCAGTTCCTGAACCTTTCGTACTTCATTGTCAGCCATCTGTTCAAGCTTTGCTTTTCTTTCTTCTTCCGTTAATGCAGAATCGATTGCAATAGACTCTATTTCTTTTGCTATTTCACCGAGGATCTCTTCACAATCACCAATACTTCTTTCGAACACACCTATTCTCGTAAGGCAGCGATAGTATATTTCTGCGTCAACCGTATTTTCAGTAATAATATTGTATATATTCACGGCCTCACTTTGCTGACCACGTCTGTCGATTCGTCCTATTCTCTGCTCAATGCGCATCGGATTCCACGGAAGGTCATAGTTTATCATCATATCGCAAAACTGATAATCCAAGCCCTCCGAACCTACTTCTGTAAACAAAAGAATATCAATAGCATTCGGTTCATCCTTTGATAATTCAAATCTTGCCTTTAATCTATATCTTTCTTCATCCTTAACGCTGCCATCGATCTGTTCTACTCGATATCCTAGAGCCGCCAGCTTCTGTTTTAAGTATGCAAGCGTATGACGGAATGTACTGAACAACATGATTTTATTGTTCTGCATACTCTGCTTCTTTTCTATGACCTTAACTGTTTCCTCAAATTTAGGATCCTCTTCCGGAAGATTTTCCGCAAGATCAAGCAGCCTTTTAGCATTAACAGAAATAACATCTCCTGACCTTCCCGCTATATCAAATGCGGAAAATTCAATTTCAGGATCATCATTCACCTGCTGAATTCTTCTGGCAATAACATCTCTTACATACGGAGCAAGCCCGAATATACAGCTTGCCGCCTGTCTCTTGATCGTCGTCATCATAAATGGTACACTCCGCGAATCATGAAGCATTGATAAAACAGAGTGCTCAAAGCTAAGAAGTTCATCATGGAGCTTCCGCTGATAAGAGGTAAACTTTACTGAAACCGTATGAGGTCTGCGGACGCAAAAATCCTGGATATCGCGCCTGCGTGTGCGGTTAAGCATGGTGCTGAAGCTGTGGAGCGATTCAATATCAGATATAAGCCTGACCCTTTCTTCACGAGTTAATTCCTCCTTTTCAAGCCGGAGCAAAACATCGTCATACAACGGGTTTTCAGCAATAACATTATCGCCCCACTGTGTTTTCTGTATATTTCTCAGCTCATTGATTGAATCCTGACGCCAGCCTTCCTCTGCCGCGCGTATAGCATGAACGGCGCGTGAAATATATTCGTTCGGGCGTGACATCATTTCAAAGGTATTTTGGTCGATTACAATATCCGGTCTTAGCACATTCAGGATAGTGAAAAGATCGCTGTCGCCTATTTGAAGAGGCGTAGCTGTAAGCATAACAACAGCATCTGCGTGGTCACAGAAGTACTTAGTGCACTTATAGGCGAATGCTTTTTCTTTATCCATACTCCCGTTTCTGATATGGTGTGCCTCGTCAACTATAACTAAATCAAAATGCGGTTCCGGGTCAAGCTCAGACAATCCAAAGCTCCTGATTTTCTTACTCTCCTCGCCGTTATATGCTCTTGAATCCATAACAGAGTATGGAATAATAACCTTGTTATAACGAACAGGCCATTCTCCGTCCCGATCGGTATCTGAAATAATTCTGCGAAATGTTGAACCATCAATGGGAATGAACTCTTCATCGAAGCGCTTCATTTCCAGTTCCCATTTACGCTCTGCCACCAAAGGTCTCGGACATATAACGATTATCCGTTCCAAATCTATTCTTGCTTCCAGCTCTTTTATTATAAGCCCTGCTTCGATAGTTTTACCCACACCAACGCTGTCAGCGATCAAAATACGCGGTTCATCCGCGTGTATCATTTTGAGTGCGGGTCTGAACTGATAGGGTACAAAGTCAATTCTTGCTGAGTTTAGCGAATAAAGATTCTGAGAAGAAGGATTGTTGATCTGATAAGCAGTAAGGGAACTCCTTGCTTCGTCTGCGCTTATCCAGTTATACCCTACCGCTTCCTTGACAGGCGCAATTTGTCCTGTAAAAAATATTTGCGGAGAATTGTTTACAAAAACCTCATACTGAGTAACCGATCCAAGGTCCTTAACAGATACAACTATACCCTTTGTCTCGGGTGTTGATACGAGATATACCATACTGTTTTTACGGATCTCTTCGGGTGTATTTTCGGCTGATAAAGCGTCTCTGCCGTATATTTCCATTCCTGGCGGATAGGGTGTTTGAGATATACTATCAGGTTTCTCAATACACGAAATAAACTTGTCGATCTCATTGCAGACAGATTGTTCTCCGTTGATTTGAGCAATGAAGGTCGATATTGTACGCAGATCCTTCAGAATCGTATCTTTTCCCGGAAGCTCTGTACTGCAATGGGCCCAGTTATTACGTACAGTCATCATTTCTCTTACGACTTCTCTTTCTTTCGCCGGAAGATAAGCTACAGTACGCATATCGTACCATGATTTATTAGTGATTCTTAGCAAGGCCGCCAAATCAAAATCAGACAGCTTAGTGAATCCTTTTGATAGGGCAGTTTCATGCTGAGTATAGCTTAAACTGGGTATAACGCATTCTTTCCACCAGTCTGTTGTTACGCGAGGTAAAATACCATTCAGCCAATTCACAAGGTATTGAGCAGTTATATGAAGAAATCCGTTGACACTGCTAATTATCATTTGAGAATCCATATTTATTCCTACCTCCTGTCCGGTCAGTTACAGATCTTGTTTCTCGTCATAGAGATTGTGGTCTTTTTGAATGTTTAGAAATTAATGCATAATGAAAAAACAAAAATGTATAATTATATAATATCGTACAATAACAAAATAGTCAATCAAATTTTATCATTTTTTAGCATTGTGACGAATAATATGTCGATTTAGATCAGTATGTGTAATCAAAGATGTCACTAAAAAAATTAAGAGTAAAATCGACTCCCCGAAGCCAACGCTCCGGGGAGTCTCCCTGTCCTCAATACTCACTCTTAAGCAGCATTGTCACATGATCCACATCATCAATAACATACACCGTCTGCTTACCCTCAAACTCATATGGCAGATAATACTCAATATGCCCCTCCGGCACCTCCTGCTCGTGCAGGATTCGCAGCACGCTGACGCCGTCTTTCGTTATTCCTTCAAGTTTCATAATTTGAAGCCAGTCAAGCTCCTGAACCTTCTCACGCATAACCTCTATGCTTTCAAACAGCATCAGCTGAATATCAAGCGGTATCTCCGCTGCCACGCCGCAGGTGATGTATCTATGCGAGTTGAACTTATAGCCCATCATTGTCACCTCTTCAATAGTATTCGTTAATACAAACTCGGGCTTCGTCAACGCACTGCCTCAACAGATCAGTATCGTACAGCATTGTCTCGATCTCCTCGTCATCATAGCCCATTTCGTAGAGCAGCAGCAAATCGTCCTGAGACAAGCCGAACGATGAGCAGACCTCGAACAAATCACCTTGCCCCATCTCGTCGAGATAATCGTAGTAGTCGTCCCAATACGAAAGCCGTCTGCCCAAGCCGTAGGTGTAACCGTAATATTTCTCATCAACCATAAAGCAGCCGCGCTCCAACTCGCCGTTCGAGTCAATGCGAATGATCTCGCCTTCTTCAACCGGCACTCCCTCAAATGTGTGCTTTTTGAGGAAACATCGAGCTATCGCCTTTGCCATTATCTCCTTTGTCGAGGCGTACACATACAGCCCAAGTTCCTTAAAATGTAGCAGGCACAACGGATTATCATCCTTCGAGATATAGAGCGTGTTATCGTCGGCAAGCATCGTAAACACAAAGCTGCCGAAAACTGCCTCAGACATTTTCGCTATCGTCTCAAAACTCAGTTCGCCATACTTTTCGAGCAGCTGTACGGCAACATAGCTGTCGGTTTCGATGCAGGTCTTCGACAAACCTTCGCTTTCTTTCAGGTTTTTATCGTTGTACAGCACTCCGTTGTGGGCGAGAGCAAAACACCCGTCCTTAGTGCGACCTAAGAACGGGTGGTTGTTGTAGTTTTTCTTTGGGCTGCCCTGAGTGGTCATGCGGGTATGTCCTATCAAAATCTTTGTTTCAGCCGGGAAGTAAAACCTCATCTTATGAGCCGGCTTCGCCTGCTTGAAAATGGTCATCTCACCGTTCTTCACATACGCAATGCCGGAAGCGTCTTTGCCCCGTACCTCTGATTCGATCGACAGCGCCTTCACAAGCTCTTTCAGCTGCCAACCCTTTACCTTATCACCGTAATTCACAAATCCAAATATTGAACACATATTACAATTCCTCCTCTGCATCATCTATAGGTTCATTCACATAAAGTCTTCTCTCTTTCAGATACTGAATCAACTCCGTATAATCGGGGTCAATATTCGTCACAAAATCGTTCCACGACTGGCTGTGCATGTCATTATCTGAAAGGCTGATCGCGTTTCGGCATATTTCGTCAGCAAGCTCCAGTGAGGCGATAAAGGTGTTGTATTTGAGCGTGCCTCTGAACAGCCTTATCTCAACCGTCGAATAGTTCGTGATGTTCACACAGCAGTAGCGCCCCTTGCTGCTTTTCTTCGCCTTGTCCAGAATATCCTTCGGTCGATCGCTGTACCCCTGACGAGCCGCCCAGCGATCCACTGCATAGACTGTGCGGCGGGAGAAGTTAAAAAGCTCATTCCAGTGAGATTCAAAGAAGAACAGGATACGGCTGATGACTTCCTCCTGCTCCTCGATCGTATCGCCGAGCTGAGCCTTGCCGATATGAATGTGTAAACCACAGGTTGACGTATTATGCGACCTATATCCGAGCCTCACAGCCCTGTGCATTATGTGCTCCCACGGAAAACGTGTTCGGTGGTATCGGAGAGAACACGGGTGCGACACGAGCTCCATTCCATCACTTAACGAGCCGTCCGACTTGATGTAAAGTACATCATCGTCTTCATTGGCGATGTCGTAAAGCTCTTCTGCATTGTCCTCCTCAAAGCCGCCCCTGTCGATTTCAAGCTCCACACCGTAGTAGCGTATCTTTTTCTCGTTGCAGCACTTGCAGAAGCGCGGCTCCGGTTTGTACCCGTAACCGTGAATATAGCAGCTGCCGTCTTCGTCCTCGTAGCAGTCCGAACAGTACGGATTATCATCGTCCCAGTACACATCATCTGTATAGACAAGTCGTTCGCAGCGAACGCAAACGTAATAATCCTCATTTCGGCAAGACTCACACAAGCAGATGTCGTCATCGCCATAGTTGTGATTGTTGAAGAATCTCTCACCGCAACCTTCGCAGCGGAATGTATCGTCATAATAACAGTCTTCGCACAGAACTTCGTCCTCCGCTTCGTAAAAATCATCGTCAAGTTCGCAGCCGCAAACGCTGCAAGTAAGTGTTTCACTCATTGTAATTTACTCCTTTTTGTAAATAGAAAAGCCGCAGGCGAAATGCCTGCGGCTGTGGTGGGTATTGTATAATGTTATTTAACGCCTTTTAAATTGGCGGCGGAAGCTCGTTCTTTAACGCCTCTCGCAGATCTTCTCTTTCAAGCTCCAGCTTCCAGTTTATATTTCTCTCCGGCGGTGATTTATTGAAGAGATAGGCGGCTCCATCGATAATGTCGATCATTGTAACGGTGAGAGCGAGAATATCTTCACGAAGCTCATCATAGTTTTCCCTTGATATGTAAAACTCTCCGGAACGAAGATCGCCTGCCAACACCTTGAGTGTGGCCTGCGTGTCCTGCAGGGCATCTATTATACGCTGAATATTCTCGGGCGTCCCTGTTACGACGATGTTGGAGTAAACACAGCAGCGGGTAATGAAATCCTTCTTGTAAAGCCCACTAAGCTTTGCTCTCGCCTCAATCAGACTTACTGCCCATCTGCTCGGTCTAAAAACAACAGTCGGATTGTTAGCGTGTTTCCCGGTCACATATCACTCCCCCTTGTTCTCAGACGGTGACACCGTATCTTCCGTACCCTCGATATTGTCGTCACACTCATTCTGCTTCTCGACAAGCTCGTCCAGATCGTCAGCAACCTGACGAGCCTGCGTTTCGTAGAGGTGCGCATAGATCGACAACGTTGTTTTCACATCTTCGTGACCTGCTCTCTCCGCAACTACTTTCGGCGGCGTTCCCATCGCTATAAGCATCGAGATATGCGAATGTCTGAGATCATGCAGCCTGATTTTTTTGAGTCCCGCTGCCTCAAGCCCCTTGTGAAGTGCCTTGCCAAGATAATACTTCGATACCGAGAAAAGACGGTCGTTTTTGTCCTTCCCATACATTTTGCTTATGTACTCCTCAAGATGATCCGATAAAAAGCGAGGGATCGTAATACATCGCTTCGATTTCTCTGTCTTCGGCTCGGTAATGACATCCTCTCCTTTAATGCGCTGCAGGGATTTCGTAACAGATAGTGTCTTTTTATCGAAATCAATATCGCCTACAGTAAGAGCCAAAATCTCACCCAAGCGCACGCCGGTATAAAACATTGTCTCTATCGCCATGCGGGCAGTATCATCTTCAAGACACTCTCTCAATTTTCCGAATTCCTGTTGTGTTATAAACTGCATTTCTTTTGCTGCCCCCTTTCCGATCGGTTCGCATTTGGCGCAGGGATTACTCGGAAGATTATAGTATCGCACAGCGTAGTTGAAAATCGCGCTGAGCTGATTGTGGATCATACGCTGATATGTCTCCGAGTACCCCTCTTTTAATATGCTTGTCTGCCAACGCCTAATGTGAGCCGGAGTGATTTCGGACATCTTCAAATTCTTAAAGAATGGAAGTATCTTCAGCTCAATAACATACTCTTTTGTCCTCTGGGTGTTCTCACGAAGGCGCTGCTTCATGTCGAGCGTATAAATATCGTAGAAATTTCCAAATGTCATATTCAAGCTGTATGCCTGCTGCGCCTTGAACGATTCCACCCAGTTTTGTGCCTCTTTTTTACTCTTAAAGTTTATTTTTCTTTTCTTGATCAGCTTGCCGCTGAAGTCCTTATAGTAAAGATCCGCGTCCCATAAGCCCTTCGAGTTTTTACGAACACTCATTTGTCTTTTCCTCCTTGTATTTTCTTGCGGCGGCAGCAAGAGCCACCGCCGCTGTATAGCAATTATGCGTCGATCGGTGATGATTTACCGGCAGTATCTGGCACATCGTAATCGTAGTAGCGAAGATTAAAATAGCGTTTTGAGATACGCCCGGCAATGTAACGATACCCCTTGTTTGCGAGCTCCACATTGAGATCTTTGATTATCATGTAGGCTTTGCTTCTGCTGATTTCAAGCATTTCAGCTATCTCAACTGCGTTATAAAAGTTTGAGTTTTTCATTGCTACGCTCCTCTCTTGTTTGGTCAAGAATACATTTATACACTGTTATATTATATTTTTATAATGATTGACCTTTTCGCAAGGCGTTAAAAGCCTAACGAGTTGTTTCTCTCATACTCACAGAGTTTATCGTAGTAGATTCTCATTAGACGATGGTCGCCAAACTCCTTGCCTTGCTTTTTAGACAGGCGGCGTTTTAGTTTGTCGCCTTCCTTTTCGTAATAAACCTCACAATAGCTGTTGTCGGCAAGCAGCGCCCCAAGCGCCTCACTGCTTTGAGAGACAACCGGTGTATTGGTTCTCTCCGAAAATGTCTTCATAAAGCCAGACAAATCCATCTGCCTGAGATAAAGGTTTGACCCGTCAATTACGAATCTACACGAATCAGACACGGGAGTACCTACCGCCCCGACAGGTGATGTATGCAGTGCAAAAATAATTGCCGTTAAAAGCTGATCTATCGGATCGCTGCTGCGGTAGCTGTAATCGTTTTCGGTCAAGATTGCGATAATATCTCTTTCCGAATTCACTATGAATGAATTCTCATCGAAATAGTAATCCTCCGACTTAAAATACCTTGCAACAATTGAAGCGATTATCATGTAAATTGCATAGTAATCACGATAACGATCGTTCTTGACATTGAGCTTCTTAGCTTGCTTCCTCATCGTAACCGTTGAATTCTTAATGTATTCAACAGTCTCATCATAGTATATAGTTATATAACTAATAAAGCGGTACATTAAGCTCTCAAGCTCATTTTCATGAGTCTGAAAATAAGTTAACATATCGCATTTTACCTCATTCTTATCGAGAGATATTACAACAGCACGGGCAACGGATGAGGCTGTTCCCGACCCATAAAAACGCTCGCCGGTGATTGCGATACCACCTCTGACTTTATAATCGGGTTTCTGATCAGGATTCCTCATAAAACTGGTATTGATGGTTCTGGTTCCATTGTCGCCTATAATTCTCAGCAGCATGTTCAGCTTTGCATTATCTGCATTCTTTTGTGCCATTGTTATTGATGGAGGCATATCATCGACAAGCATGACCCTGTCGGCATACTCTCTCAAGCAGTTCAGTATACCAGAATCACTCGATGAAAAATTAAACCTTGTAGTTGTTTTATCTTCTCCGAACTGAAGAAAGCACTTCGCAAGTGAGGTCTTGCGGCAACCCTTCTCACCAACAATAAAGAGCAGGTGATTCAGACTCAATTTTGCTTCGGTAAACAATGTATAGATCATTGAAGCGAAATGATAAAGCAGTATTATTCTCATATTCGCAGGATTACGTGTTGCCATCAGCATATGCTCAAAAATATGATGAGCATATCCATGACAATTATTGCGAAGCGAAAAAACGCCCATTGAAATAGCCGAATAATCACTACGACCGATGGCACCGCTTGCTGTAATATATACCTTCATCCCTGTATTCCAGCCCGAAAAATTAAACAGAGATACAACATTTAACCCCTTCTGTAAACGGCAATAATTCATATAACGGTACATAAAAGATGTCTCAGACCCTTCGTTTTTTGCATCAACAACCGCCATCGGAATCCCTCTTAGGATTTTAGAGCTTTGTGCAGTTTCTTTAGCTACCTTTTTTAATTCAATTATTTGCTCATATCCGTCACGGCAAAATGTTTTTACCGTCAGATCGTACCAAGTATCGGTAGGCGAATTGTCGTCACCTAATAATACATATACTGTCGTAATTTCTATCTGAAAATTGCAGCTGATGTCGGTGTTTAATTCAATCACTCCGAACTCATTAATTTCGAAGGAAAAACTATTTGTAGCGGGTTTACAGCAACTTATGTAATTTTGCTGAAGATTGCTGTTCGGTAGAGCGACCGGTTGTACCGTCGGTACTTTACTCTGACAGGAATTATTAGTACCCTCACTACAAGTTGCCGGCACAATACTATTACCGGTGGAAGCAGGAGCATCCGTATCTTTCACACGTTCTTCGGGCAACTCTTCATAATTGCTGCATGGGGACGCAGGAACCATTGAATAATCACTACTGTCTGTTAACATTATCTCATAACCTTGAAAGCATAGATCCGGGGAAAATGCAGGATCTGCCTGACGTGAAGGATCTGTAACCATCAGCCATTTATTGTTTAATGCAAATTGTGGGTTAGGCTGATTATAATCCTTTTGCGGAGCTATCACATCCATTGATTTACCGGGACAAATCATATTTATAGCAGGAGGATCTACCGGTGGATCTGTATCAAGGTTGCTCTCGGGATCATCCTCAAAATATAGTTTTGTTCCTCTTACATTTAGTTCTGTGTACTTTGAGTAGCACTCCTGATAACCCGTACGATCCGTACACATGAGTAACTTACCATTAATTCTAAATTGGGGCAGTGTCTGGTGTGGGTCTGCGCCTGAACTATCTGTTGCTACAAGATGTTTACCCGGATATTCTATCTCGACCATTAACTCATTAGACCCATTAACAGTCATCTGATATTCCATATTATTATTGGTGCTCTCATTCATTTGAAACACCACCTTCCGCATTATCTGAATCAGCCTGCATAAGCTTCTCAAGTTCAGCTACAGCCTCAGCAATAGTATTGATACACTTTGTTATAGAGTCGTTATTATCAAACTCGTTGCTCTTAAGTCTACCTGACAAAGCTTTCAACCTCTTCGGAAGATCTCTGAGCTCATTGACAAAAGTTCTATCGTCACTGTTGCTGTCAGCTTTTTTAGTATGCATTTCCTTAATCATAGCATCAAGCTTGCGTACAGACATTGAGTTCAG
>CACZCM010000044.1 GCA_902779615.1 uncultured Ruminococcus sp.
ATTGACAGCGTGAAGCAGTATCTTAATACAGTTGTTATACTGCTGCAAATACTCCTTGTATTGTTTGGCGGCAACCGTATATTTCTGCTGACCGGGATTTTTAGGATTTACTTTAATCTGCGGCAGATTCTTAAGTTCATCAAGTCGATTTTCTATGTAAATCACTTCATCGACCACCTTCTCAAGTATCTTTTTCGGTGCGTCATCTAAGCAATCCAGCAGCTTATACAGCTCGTTTTTTCTATCTTCCATTAACATCAACCCCTTTTCAAAAAGTCGGATCAAATTTTCGGAAAAATCTCAAAATTTGGCTTGCTGTGAGAATTGTAACCTCCCATCCAGTCCCCCATGGGTTTATTTTAAGGTCGACCCGGGGGAGGCTCTCTCCCACCAAATCTCAACAAATTTGCTCCAATCTCCGTCTTTTTCTTTGGCTCTCTGCAAACAGATTTCTTTGGGAGTATCAATAAAAATTAATCTTGCTCCGAGAAGCGCAGCTGTTCTCTCTCTGTCTGCTTCAAAAGGATAGCCTCCGACTACATAAGCGTTCTGCCAACGTCCCCGGCGAACCTTAATCATATCAAGCATTAAATCTCTGAGAGCAAAGACATTATCTTTAAGAGCATTAGGTTTATAAAACTCTCCGCAGCTCTCGGATTTTACGGCACTCCAAAGCTTGTCAATATCAAGGATAATATCGTTCTTCTCGGCCACGGAATTGACCCACGTTGTTTTCCCTGAGCAAGGAGAGCCCCATACAATATAAACTTCCTGCGGTTTACGTGCTCCCGAAAACCCAAAGCGTTTATGTATTTCATTGTGGCAGCGGAAGTGTATCAGCTGAATATTATCGGGATTGAGAGCGATCATCACGTCTTTGTAATTATCGTCCGTCAACTCTGCCTTATGATGACCTATACAATCATAGGCTTTTATGATAGGTTTGCCGCAATGCTCGCATAGAAGCAAGCCGTCACTGTTAGTGCGTTCCAGCTTAAGTTGTTTAAGCAAACGCTCCCATTCTTTAGAATGATAAAGCTCATGTTTGTTACCAATCATCTTTTTCGGCCTGCTCTTTCTTTAATTCAAGCTCCTCACGTTTAAGCTTCATCATCTGTGGATCGTTAGCCCAGTTATCGGGATCATAGTTTTTAAGACACAGATTCAGTGCTGCAACATCCGGCTCTGCGTAATGCTCACTTGTTTCTATGGTAATGCTCTTTTGATTACCGTCCGTTTTCGTGACAGTCTTTTTAGTCTCGTAAGTATACCCTCCCAAAGCTTTTTTAACCAAAGCACCTCTCAGCTGTCCAACCAGATTTCTGCGACCTTTTTTTAGCAATTCCGAAAATTCCGCATTTTCTGATTTGTACTTGTAGAATGCCGTTTTTGAAATGCCAAGGTTTTCATAAATCTGCTGCTCTGTCGCTCCTTCCTCGACCCACTTCTTTATTTCTTCAAGCCGAGGTTCAATGTGCGTATCATATACACTTTTTCTTCCACGTTTCATTCACATCACAACGCTTAAAATCAATCATAATAATCACCCTCTTAAAAAAAGTCAAAAGGCTAAGTTGGGGCTTAACTTTTTGACTAAAAATCTAAGTTAGAACACTTAATTCTGGAAATCTTTTCAGCAACTTTGAATATCCTTCTTGGTAACCTTGTTACCTACTGTTTTTATACGCAACAAATCTACTTTGACGGTCAGCGTCATACTCTGTTATCTTCGTTTGATATTCTGACACTATCTCATCTGATAGCGTCAGCCGGGAGTCTATGTGATTAGTCTCTAAAGCAATTACACGTCTCAAACACGCTGGGCAGTTACCGCATGGCTCATTGCCCCGAGGAGCATAGCATGAGAAGGTGTATGCCAGTTTCGACTTGTCCCCTTGATAATCACGTATTAGCTCTCCTTTTGACTTATGCCAATACGGAGATATGACTCTTACCTCTTTGTTTGCATATCGTGTCAGAATCTCGCTCATTATGCGGAACTCCTCCTCTGTTTTGTCTTTGCAGTTATCATCCCGGAGCCCCGCCATATATATCTCATCTGCATTATAGTACATTTCTGCGACGCAAGCAAAAAATAAGTTGCGATCAGGTATGTACACATCATTAAAATTAGACTTGTATCCTCGCAAAGTTATGATACTTACATCAACTTGCAAGCTTTTTAGGGCTTGCAACTCCTGCTGTGCATAAGGTTGCCCAAAGTCGATGTATACATTAACTCCCTCGAACTCTTGAGACATTATATAGCTGTCAACTCCACCTGACACAAGGATTACTCTCTCCATTATCATCTACCTCTCACTTAGCTTACTTAACGCCGATATGATTATCTTGGCATTTGCAATCGGATCTTTGCTACCATACCTATCGGTACAGCCAAGATTATAATACGATGTGCTGTCAATACTGTCGAGACAAGGGATGGTTGCCCAGTCTAAGACATCTTGCAAATCCCACCCTGCACCTAACATATGGATATACTCAACGCCTCTCGATTTTGCGTAGCAAAACACCTTCCCAATCCCCGACACTTTTGCCTCATCAGCTCTTGAGCGGTTCGAGAACATCATTGACTTAACATGATACTCGGAAGTATAAAAGTCTATTTGATAAGTGTACTCGCTTACATCAAATCTACCTTTTAAAGATGATTGGATTACAGGTGTTATGTCTGCATACTTACCTGATGCAATCCAATCCTTAAAATTCCGCATCGTCTTGAAAGGGTCTCTTACGACATCAGGGGCTGCACAGATTGTCTTATCATCAGCGTGCAGCTGATAATGCTTAGATAAGTCCTCCATATACGCTCTTGTCATGTATCCTTTACGCCTTGACAACGCAAAAGCTCCCGAGTCCAAGATTATCCTCTCGCATTTGCTGGGCGTTGGTATGTTAGGATAGGCGAACAGCCTTCCACAATTTGTAAGCTCTCTTAACTCTTTATCACACTTCCAATTGTATGGGAAGCAAAAAATCATATCTCTTCTCCTATCGGCACATAGCATAACCTCATATTCTTCGATTTCCAATACGGCGGTCTTATTGCATACTCCATAATCGGGCAGTCAAACGCCTTATTAGCCTTCTCAACCTCTATCGGTCGCATAAGACCATATTTGGGATGTTCCGTTGTGTAATCTTCCTCGATTTCCTCGACTTCCCACCTGCCAACGATTCCGAAGCCCATAGCCGTCTTTTTGCCGACACCAATCATAAGGCTTAACAGTTCTTCGATTTTGTCTTTCTTTCCGATAGCGTAAAAAGTAAGGATTCCGTCTTTAACCGTTCGGATAAGCTGTGGGTTGCGATAAGCTCTATACAAGCCTACGCTATCACTTATTACTCCCTTATCCATATCGAGATAGTCTAACTTATCGCCAGCAAAAAAGTCGGGACGTTTGTTGTAATGCTCTACAATCTTATCTGTCTCTTGATAGACTGCCTTACTCGCTGCCCATCTGTTGTTATCCAAGTGTACAAGCGGTAAACCAACATGTCCGATTTGCTCCGGCTTATACACCCCCTCCAAAACGTGCGGAGCGTGCTTGATAAACCAAGCGTGATATAGGATGCTGTCAAGCATTAAAATTCCATCTGCACTGCTAAATCTTCCGTCGACAAGATGTGCAGTGACTCTTAACGGTACGCATTTCTCACTTGCCATTTTTGCCACTTCCCAATATTCCGATACGTTCCGCTCCCTCAGACTTGATAAAATCCATGTAAAGGCTAATAAGTCGTTCTACCTCTTTTGATATTGCGACCTCTCCGTTATTAACAGAGATTAGATTATCGCCAACAGCAGCATTAAATGTGCCAAAACCCTTACTTGACATACCGCCAAGCTTAGGGAGTTTAAACCACTCGGTCATAGCCGAGTAGAACGCACCCATTTCAAGGTCCGTTACGTTATCAAAAAAGTAAATATCCTGCACAAACTCCGTACCCTCTGCCATATACTGCACAGCGAAACGCATCTGTGTGCTTGCCTTTGCCTTCTTATCCTCCCCAGGATCTGTCATATATTCGGCAAGTATATCGTCTTTACCATCATCGGTACGTGTAAACTCAATCTCGTCAATCAAGTTTTTCCAACTGATGTCCGTCATTGGCTCGTTGAGCATCTCGTATGTTTCAGAGGTCAATGGATAGAGATTGCCAACGATCATTTTTCCTGCCATGATCATATCACCTAAACCGCCGCCAAAAAGCGACACAAACGGGAAATGCTCACGAACTGACTTAGCTTTAAAGACATCATTTTTCATGGTGCCGTTAAGATTGCCGCCGCTGAAAAGTACATTAAAAATCTCTTTGTTAACCTTAATGCCAAGCGCATCGAGAAGATACTTAGCACCATTATCTCTGAGTGTGCCTCTTACGCTGTTGGCTGTGATGATCGGTAATCGACCGTTAGAGGTCTTGATTGTCTGAAAATAGCTGCCCGTGCTTGCTGTCTCCCCGATGTGCGATATCGGAGCTGTTGCTGTATATTTAATCCTCAACTTCATCTTCGACACCTTCCATTTTTTCTCGCTGAATTCTTTCTCTCACGAGCATGGTCAGCAGTGTTCCTTCGTTCTCGAAAAGTGTCAACAGTTTGTCGTCCTCAAAAATGCTGATTTTATAATCCTTAACATCTGCTGATACAATAACACTTCCGTCCGACTGTATAACCATTCCGCTCTCATCTTTTAGATACTTTGGTTTAATGCTGTCGATGTTTCCAAGTTTACAAAAATGACTCACAAACTCAGCTACGTTAGTCGATTTCAGTGTAGCTCCTCGAATATAACTGGTAAACCTATTCCAAGTCTCTACTCCATTAAGGCTACTTTGATTATTCCTACTCTTATAACAAGCATACAAAATCAATGCCGCTTTGCCTCTCTCGGCTGACTCAGTAGCAAATCCAAACTGCATAAACAGTCCTCCTCCGTTTTTTCTAATTTTTGTCCGCAATAAAGTGGTATTTGTATTTCACGGCTTTTTTTCAGCTCCGTCTGGAGATATTCCAAAGCCTTTAATCCTGTTTTTTGCAAAACAGCAAATGATATTTCTCCGTTTTGCATCGCCTTTTTACTTGCGCCAAGAGTAACCAAATTCTCAACAAATTCAAATAATTCAGTCATTCTTTCAGGTGTTGTGTAAATCACCTCAGTTTCAAGATTTACAGCAAACCTGTCTGAGCTATAATCAACCTCCGACTTATAAAATAAATGTTTTTTTTGGGAGGTTGTGATAATAAATCTAAATGGCGGATTTTGCCGCTTGCACAACTCATCTTTAAGTTGTCTGACGTTGATAAGTCTAATCCCGTCTGGGTCGACTATGTAGTTATAAAAATAAAGGCTGAATAATTTCGTACACTCAGGGCATATGTAGTCACCGATATACGCATAATCCGTAAAATTGGAACTAATTATTTTTTTTGCTTTAACTCCTTGCGAGTTGCTTTTTTTACATATGGGACAGTCAAATTCGACATTTTCTGTCGGATATTCTTTAATCTTTACCATTTTTACGAAATCGTTGCCTTTACCATCACGTGTTTCGTATCTTAGTTCCATTTTTTTCCTCCCAAAACGCTCTGTTCTGTTTTTCAAAGTAATTTTCTTCTCGAGGAGTGTTGCGAGCTTTTAACATATTTGAGCAGCATATTTCATAGTGCTTCTCGCAAGTTTTTCTCCCCGGCAACACAGGAGATTCGCAAAAAAAGCATATGCCGTTTTTTGTATAACTATTTCTAGGCATAATACCTTTTTCCTGTCTTCTCTTTTCTGCTCTTATTTTCGCTTTAACAGCACATATTTTGCATATTGATTTCCCATTTTCTGCATCACGTTTTTCACACGTCACGCAAACTCCGAACGCATAACATAAGTCTCGTCTTCTTTTTAGCCATTGCTGGTGTCTATGCGAAGACTCTGTTTTATGCGTTTCACCTTTTGCTCTTAAATCCATCCGACAAACAAGGCATGTTGTGTATCCTTCATCGGCATCCCGCTTCTTACAGACGGGGCAAATGCCATGATCCTTATACCAATAATACCATTCACTCATATTAATATCAGCCTCTTTTAGACATTAATCACTCTTTCACGCAACACAAAACCGCCCCGTAGACCTCGGAGCGGCTGTGTGAAAGGAGAATCTGAAATGAACAAAAGCCAAAGTAGAACGTGGTGCTAAGAATGAGACTTGAACTCATATCGCTCGGTTATAAGCCGAGTGTTTTACCGATTAAACTATCTTAACGTATCCGGCAGACTGACCATGGCAACAATCAGCCTGCCTGTATCATAGGAGGGTCAAACAATGGTGCAAAAAAATCAGAATCGTAACAGTGTGTGGCGGAGGTGGTCTCTATCCGTGGTGCGATCAAAAGTCCTTTGCTCCGCCCTAGTTTGCTACAATATCATTTTATCACTTTTAGTACTGACATTCACTGACATTAGCTGACATCCAAACTAATGCTTTTCCATGTATTCGATAAATCTGTCGCGAACTATAATGCATAGCTTCATCAATACCAATTATTTTCTCACCTGTTTTTGTATCAAAATATGATTCCCACGGCTGAAAAAGTAAATATCGCCTTTCCAGAATCTCTCTCTGAACAGAATCAGGAACTAATTGAATTGCCTTTTCGATTTCGATTCTTACGCTTATCAATCTGTCAATCATTTCATCGGCTTTATGTTCGTAGTCAATAACTTTTGCTATCACATCGCCCATTGAGTCATTAGTCGGAGTGCTCTTGCCACCTCCTATTTTATCAAACTTCTGTCCCCTGCCGTAAAGGCTGTTTCTGAGCTTATCCGCCTTTGCAAGTATCATATTAATCTCTCGGTCAATATCATAGACTTGATTCAAATATTTTTTCGCCGTTATTTTAGCCACCCTCTTTCTTTGAACGCAACATACTTACCGTAAGTGTAATGTGTACCGTGCTCTTTGTTGTACACTTCCAGCTCATGTACTACATCAGCAAGATGGTTCTTTGGCACATCAGCTTTGACACGCTTGATACATTTATTTTGCTTGTATCTTCGCTGAGCTGCTCTGTTTCTTTCACGACACTTCTCGCAAGTCTTAAAAGACTTCTTCTTTTCGCCTTCGGTGTAAACGACTATAAATTCTTTTCCGCAGCGAGAACAAATCAAATCATATCACCCCCCTTCTCAAAGCCTGTCAATCGGAGCATTGATAAGTTCAGTGAGCTCGCAAAATCGAAGTGCATAATTACGGGTTCTGGCCTGTATTAAAGGTCGAACAATACCACAATCGCACCTTAAAACGCTCACCCAACCATCGGGTCCTGTAACCAAATAGAAATCTATACTGTTACAATGATAGCGTTCGAGCCTGTTTTCTTTCTCCGCACTCTCGATATATTCTTCGATATTCATTGATCTCACCCTTTCTAAAATCGCTCAGAATCCCCTGTAAACCGTCGCATAATAAAGTCGGTAAATTCCTCACCTGAATTGTTTCCGCCCGAATTTGGGGCGGTAGCGTTGATTTCTGAGGGCTTCTCGGAGTATCGAGCGTTCCACGCTTTTACGGCTTCACTCTCCGCTTCGGTGCTGCGGCTCGTTTTGCCGTATTTTTCAAGTGGTATTCTTTCCGTTCGTGCATTGCATTTTGTGCAACGCACATAAGCCACTCTTGTAGTTTGAGCGTTAATAAAAGCTCTGTGACGTGCTTCAAGATATGCTCTTCCCCCACAAAACGGGCACGGTTTCAACTTAACTTCACTCATTCTTCATTTCCTCCAATGCTCTCTCTGCTTCTTCTCTCGTAAAAAATGCAGTGTTTCCGATTTCGCGAACGGAATAGTTCTTCGTTTCACGGTTGATCATCTCACAGTTGATCATCTCAACGTGATCACTAACCGTAAAACCTTTTACCGTTTGGGCGTGAACTCTTCCACATCGACACGGTCCATAAATTTCATCCCCTATCTTGCACGGCAGCTCTACTGCGTTGGCAGGCTGAATTTCGTTTATTGCACCAGCAACCGCAGAACCCATACAATAGCCGCCGAGAACTCTCTTTATCGCATCGATAACTTCCGACTTCCTTATCAATTCGTCATTCATCGTTGTCCTCCATTCTCACACCGTAGTCTCGCTCATTATTAAATATCTCCTTTAACTTTTCCTCATTTTTCTCTAACGGGCAGGCATACCATTTGTCAATACTTGGCATTGTACAACCAAAATCCTCGTCATAACAATCGCAATACAGACACTTATTAACATTTTTCTCGTTCATTGTTTTTTGTCCTCCACATCTTCAAGCTTGCAAATTACAACTGACTTGCCGTTTTGCAGGTCAAGCAATTCGGCTTGATAATAAAAAGCACCTGTTTTCTCGTTCTGTCGGAACATACACCCGACAAGCTTATAATCACCGCCCCTGAATCTTACTTTGCGGTTCATATTCATTTTCACATTTTGCAATGTCATTTCAGTTCCTCGATTCTTATGTAAATTCCCGAAGTATCCGCCCAGAACTTTTCGCAAACCTCCGAGGCAACAAGTGCATCGTCTTTCCAGAATCCGCAGACCGTCATACAGTCCTTTAACATCTTCTGCAAATTATCCGTGTCGGGTTTTGTAGTACGGTACTCTCCGTCAAAGTGATTATCGCCTTTCGGAAAGAGCCATTTGACAATCAAACGTACTCCACACTCATATGCCTGTTTTGGTTTATGCATCGCAAGGTTAGTTATTAGCTTATCCTTAGCATTTTTTATTTGTGGTGTATCGTAAAATACTGGCTTGCCTTTTACCACAGTTACTTTATGTTCCTGAGCCGTTACGGTTGGAGGGATCATCGGCATAAAAAATTCGGTTACAATTTTGTTCACAGTTTATTAACATCTCCTTTTTAAAAAAATCGCTTTTGTCACAGGTCAGGGGAAGGAAGTTGTTGTGCGTAAGCTTCGCACAACTTACTTTACCCCTGTGACTGTAAGGGACAGGGACACCTGTATATATACGTAGTATATATAGTTTTGTCTGTCCCTCGGACATTTTCGATAATTTATCGATTTTGTCCCTTTGAGGGACATTCTCGAATTTATTCGATTTTGTCCTTTTAAAAGACAGGGACATTTATTCGATTTTGTCCTTTTGAGGGACAAAGAAATTTATTCAATTTTGTCCTTGTCCTTATATCCTGTTTTTCCATTATCAATCCAAAAATCACCGTGCTCTTTGAGGTTTCTTCTAACTGTTTTTTCAGAAACTCCAAGGTATGTTGCCAATTCACTTATATCAGCTTCTCCATTCACTTCGACACCGCTGAACGCTATTTCAAGGCTTTCTTTGCGTTCTTTTTTCTTATCCTCGGGTGACTTTTTCTTCTCAAAATTCTTTTTATACGGCGAATTTTTAGTATTAAAATCCCCCTCAAAGCCACAGTCTTTTAGTACTCCGACATCATCAATTCTATGTATCGGATAATCGAACCACAAATCAATAGGATTAAATCTCGGAAACTCTCTCAGCGTGCCCTCTATTCGCCACGCTGTGCGATTCTGTACGGCTTCTTTTGCCTTTTCGATATCTTTCATCATTAAAGCATAAGAATGCTCGTGCAGGCTCTTGTGAGCGATTTCAAGCATACTCCTTGATGTCACCAAATCGTCTTGTGAACATAAATCCTCAACCTTGCTAAACCGTCCTATCCAGTCCACACAAATTTTGCAAGTCACATCATCTTCCTGCTGTTTGCGTAACGTATCGGTAATTTCAAGCTCCGTTAAATCGAGCAGTGCATCGGGGTCACGTGCAAAAACTCCCGAACCCGAAACTCTGTCCATACTACGTTTGCCGCCCTGAGAGCCTTTGGAATGGTGGTGACAGTACACGACCGCACACCCTAACTCAGTGCAGACTTTATCAAACTGATTACAGAAATGAGCCATTTGGTCTGCACTGTTTTCATCTCCCGTGATAACCTTGTAAATCGGGTCAATAATAATCGCAATATAGTCTTTCTTGGCGGCTCTCCTTATAAGCTTCGGTGCAAGCTTATCCATAGGTACAGACCGCCCTCTCAAATTCCAGATATCGATTTTATCAAGATTCTTAGGCTCTGCTCCTATAGCCGTGTAAACGTCCTTTAAACGGTGTAGACAGCTTGCTCTGTCAAGCTCCAGGTTTACATACATAACTCTTCCTTGTGCACACTGAAAGCCGAACCATTTCAACCCCTCGGCAATTGCAATGCTGAGTTCAATCAATCCAAAAGATTTACCCGCTTTTGACGGTCCTCCCAGAAGCATTTTATGTCCTTGTCTTAACACTCCCTCAATAAGCGGTGGTGACAGATTTGGAAGGTTATCCCATATTACTGCAAGATTCTCAGGGTCGGGCAAATTATCATTAATACTCTCAATCCAGTCCTTCCATTCGGAAAAGTCTGATTTACCGATATTTTTATCGATTATATACTGCTTTTTACCGTTTCGGATTACTCCCGGCATACGAGAGAGCCTTGAAGGATTCCTGTTTTGCTTATCGATTTCAAGTCCGTTTTTCTTGCAAATATTGTAAAGGTAATCTACTCTTTTGCGGTACTCATCATAGTTTGGTGCGTCTATTTTTACGATGGCGTGAACGCTCTTTCCGCCGCTGTAAACAAGCATAGCCACAGGCAACTCCAGCTCTCTTATGAGTGCGTTCTGCTCCTCCAAAGGCATACAGTCGGATTCTACAAGTGCATATCTAAAATCAGTTACATTCTCATTCTTTACGCCCTTACCGTCAAGCGGATTGAAACGAATCCACGCTCCTGATTCTTCCTTATAATCGCCGAACACAGCTCCTATGTCACCGTCACATATATTCAGCAGCTCAATTAATTCACCTGCCGTGCGGTCACATGAGCCTTTTGTCGGCAGATATTTAATTCTTCCGTCCTCTTCCTTTTCGTAGGTTTCCGTAACGTAACCAACATTATCCGAAGCTTCAAAAAGTGTTTCCAGATATGTAATAATCTCTTTGACAGGATCCCAGCTTTTAGGCTCGGAGAATGATATTCCCTCACCGCTCACACCGACATATCCCTCTTCAAAATTAATTTCATCGTCCCAGTTCAGCTCTCTCGGCTGCACAAACGTCATGCCTCTTTCCTTTGCCATTTGTACGATAGTTCCTGCTGTGACAGGCGAAGCCGAACCTCTAAATGATTCCCATTTTTTCTCACATTCGCCGCTATGGTAACGTCTGTCGGCTCTCGACCAGTTATCCCAGTCAGAAACGGAATATCCCTCCTGTTTGAGTGCCATTCCGACGTTTACCCACTCCTGATATTCAAGCTCCGATGGGTCAATATATTCCAACGCTTTCATCAAATCCAACAGATGTCACCTCCTGAGGTATATATGTTTTGGGATCAATCCCTCTCGGTATTCTCCACCCGTTAGCGGAGATCCTCGAAATTAATTTGCTTGCTTCGTCAAAGCTCCACTGCCCTACGTGCTGAAAGCCTTTTTGCTCCAAAAGTCTTATTTGCTTAGGAGTGGTCAAGCCTTCCATTCTTCTCTTTTCCAGTCTGTCCAAAATTAAATTTGCCTTGCCTGCATTTTCGATTTTATCCGCAGCAATACCCATTTTTGCAAGCTTTTCTATTTGTTTTTCGCTTGGCGGTGCACACTCCCAGCCGAATGCAGGAACGTACGAAGATAAATCCTCGGCTTGTATCGACATTTCGTATTGTAATGGGTCTACAAGTTTCCCCTTTCGTGTTTTCATCTTCTCTAAGGTTTCTGCAAGAGCTGCTTCACGCTGTGCAACAACGTCCTCGCTCGCTTGATTCTCCGCTTCTTTAATGTCAATAGGAATACCGCATTGTTCTGATAAATTCTCGGTCATTTTCTGTGCGACTTCCGCATTTTCACAAATCAAATGTGCCGGTCTGCAAAGTTCGTGACGTTCAGTATTCCACAAAAAATCAAGAAGTAATAATTCGCTTTTACCCTCGCAAAGTCTTGTTCCTCTGCCTACCATTTGACAGTACAAGCCCCTAACTTTAGTAGGTCTTAAAACTACAACGCAGTCCACGCTCGGGCAGTCCCACCCCTCCGTTAAAAGCATTGAGTTACAAAGCACGTTGTATTTTCCGCTGTCGTAGTCGGATAAAATTTCCGCTCTGTCCTCGCTGTTTCCGTTTACTTCTGCCGCCTTGAATCCTTTGGAATTTAAAATATCCCGAAATTTTTGAGAGGTTTTTACGAGCGGCAGAAATACCACGGTTTTCCGCTCTGCACAATACTTTTTCATTTCATCAGCAATTTGATATAAATAGGGGTCTAACGCTGTATCTATATCGCTTGCTTTGAAATCTCCTGCTTGTGTGGCAACTCCCGAAAGGTCGAGCTTAAGCGGAATTGTAATCGCTTTTATCGGGGACAAATACCCCTCTTTAATCGCTCTCGGGAGAGTGTATTCATAGGCTAAACTATCAAAAAACTGTCCTAAATTTTTCATATCTCCTCTGTCAGGAGTAGCTGTTACACCGAGAACATCTGCATATTTAAAATGCTGTAGAATTCTCTGATAACTGTCTGAAATAGCGTGATGTGCTTCGTCAATTATAATAGTGTCGAAGTAATGGTTTTCAAAGGTCGCAAGCCTTTTTTCACGCATAAGCGTCTGTACGCTTCCGACCACAACCCTGAACCAAGAGCCTATACAAGTTTGCTCCGCTTTCTCGCAAGCCGCTCCCAAACCTGTAGCCTTTTCAAGCTTGTCGGCAGCTTGTTCCAAGAGTTCGCCACGGTGTGCCAGAATAAGCACTCGCTTGCCTTGTCTAACACATTCTTCTGTTATTTTCGCAAAAACTATCGTTTTGCCGCAGCCTGTCGGCAGTACGAGTAATGTTTTGCCGTTGCCGTCCTCCCACTGAGAGAGAACGGCGTTCATTGCTTCCTGCTGATATGGTCTAAGTTCCATTTATCAGAATGCTCCCGGAGTCCAACCGCCGTTATTCGGTGTATTGTAAGTATTCTGTACAGGCTGTGAATACTGTTGATACTGCGGCTGCGTCTGATAGCCGTAAGGTTGATTCGTATTAGGCTGTGCGGAAACTGTTTTGACATCTTCATCGTAAGCATAAAACTTCTTAATTTCGTTGCCTGTACCGTCCGAGCCGTCGTTCTTCTTAAACGTTTTAATTCCTACCCTACACTTGCCTGTTTTGCCGACAATTGCAGTCCAGTTCATTCTGAGCGGTTCGCCGTGTTTCTTCATTCCCACCGACAAAAACAGCTGTGAAAGCTTCCATTCCATTGAACTGTGAAGAATAAAATTCTCAGTTATTTCACGACTGCCGTCAGAACCCCAAACAGTAAAAGTAACTTTCGCCATATTGCATGGAGGAAGTTTTCCTTTGCCGCTTGAACGTGCTCTCTCAACCTTGTTTACGGTAAAATCGTAATCGTCCTCGGGGAGCGGTTCAAAACTGCCGCCTTCGTCAAGTATTTCATCGTCCCAACCAAATTCTCTGTCATCATTCATGTATATAACCTCCTCTTAAAACGGTAAATCTCTGTTATCCATAATAATATTAAAAACTCCGTTCCACGCACCGACAAGACAGCCGTCTATAAATCCCGGATCGTAATTCGTGATCGGCGTATCAAACGGATAATATTTTTTCTGAGATACAGCCAAACGTATTTCCTTTTCGTCAACGTTATTCGCTCTCATAAGGTCAGCGAGAGCTTTCGGAATGTTGTCCGGAATATTAACCGCAGGCTCAGTCTGTATAGGTGCAGTCTGCTGTGAGGTTGTATTGTCAACCATTTCGTCAATAGACGGCTGGATTTGCGGCGGATTTGTCGGAGTTGTATTCACTGTCGTTTGAACCGATTGATTAACGTTAGGTGCAGTCATAAAAATGTGTGCAATCTGAGCGTATTCAAAGGGTATTCCGTCATTCAAACCGTGTCGGTTTTTAGCGTCCCAGCAGGGGTGGTGCTGAGTATACATAACTCTTGTGCCGCCCTGCGCCTTAAACTTCTTTCCCTTATCGTCTGTTGCAACTGCGACAGTCTTGTAATTCGCAAACAAAACCATGTCTGCCCATTCCTTGACAAGCGGCGAAATCTGCGAACCTGTTTTTTTGCCGAGCTTCAATTCCCAGCGATCGTATTCTCCGAACTCATCCGGCTGTGAGAATTTGCGAAGCTGTGCATGAGCTGTCAGAACAATATTGATACCTCTTTCAATCAATTCTTCAAGACTGTTCAGAAAACGTCCAAACTCTTCTTTCTCGTAAACGTAACCGTTGCCGTAACCGAAGTCCTCAATACCTTTCTTACTGTGCTGTGCACAAATATCATCAATACAAAGCTGTTCCGCCCAATCCATTGTATCAATAACAAGCGTTTCGCAGACATTGTTGTTCTTGACGTAGTCTATCTGATTTTTGAGCATAGTCCAAGAAGTCGGCTTGTCCATTCTTGCAACGTCCATATTCTTTGTGCTGCCCTCTGTGTCGATAAAAAGCGGATTGGGGAACTGTGCGGCAAAGGTTGACTTGCCTATCCCCTCGGGACCGTAGATAACGACTTTTTGAGCCGAATGTTCATAAAAAAATTAACCTCCTTAAAATGTTCCTGGTTTCCAGACGGGTGTTTCAGGGATAGGTTCGGAAACCTTTGGCATATTGTCAGACTTGACATACCCGTCCTCGATGATGATTGAGCATTCATCACCTGTCGAAACTCTTGTTGCAATAGCCTGCAATCCCTGAGTTTCAAGCCACTGCCCGAACTCGGAAAGAGTATCGATATCCATTTGTTCCAGCTTGTCAAGCAGAACGAATCCACAGTCGGGATTAAGCTTGCGAACGATAGCTGTTGATATTTTGAGCTGGTCTGAGCCGCTCATATTATCCCATTTATAGCCTTTATATGTAAGCTCG
>CACZCM010000045.1 GCA_902779615.1 uncultured Ruminococcus sp.
ATAAAGTCGGACGCAGCTGTCAGCGGCGACTCGCCGCCCCTTGAGTGCGTTTTTGGGTACTTTTGCCGCATAGCAAAAGTACCTCGCCCGCCCCGGCGACAGAGAGGCAGCGATCAATGAGGAATTAAAGAGCTGCTAAACCTTCAGAGAAAACAAAACATTCACTCAAAACTCCAACATCACAATTATCCGTATTGAAATAATCCACCGGAAATGATATAATTCTTACAGACGTGATCTATGAGCCGCAGGCTTCCATCAGATCGTTATAAGCAGAGCTTTGAATGTTTAATATCAAGGACGAATTTATAATGAAAAATATAAAATCATTTAATAATAATATAATTTACACAAACACAAATCTCTCCTTCGCGCTTGTGTTCGGCGCTTATGTGCTTATACAGTTCATCACGCTGCGCTGCGCAAATCAAGCGGGGCGGAATTATCTTTCTTTGGAAAAGCAGGAATATGTCTATTGTTGCCTACAGATTGCCGTCATCGCAGGCTATTTGCTTCATGCTCTTGCGGCAAAAATTCTGCGCAGTCATATATGCCAAACTGCAGCGCTCGGAGTGTGGTTCGTCGGTGCGGAGCTGATGTTGTTTCTGACCGAAAATTCGCTTGTGTATCTTGTCATAACGGGCGTTACGGCGCTGTGTCTGGGCTTTGTCGGAGGCGCAGTCTATCTCAGACTGTCGCAGCGTATTTCAAGCATTACAAGATCGGGCATGGCAGTCGGCTTCGGCTATTCGGCTGCGATCGCATTTCAGTATTTTTTTCAGCTGCAAAGAACTATAAAGCCTGTTTTGGCTATTCTTGTCGCAGCGTCGTGCGGCATACTATTATGTTTATTGCTGCGCAAACAGCCCGAAAACAAGCTGACGAAACACCGGCAGGACGTTCGCGCGCCGATGTTGAAGCCTGTTTTCAGCGTACTCATCACACTCGCTATGCTTGTGTTCACCAATTATTACAACAGCTATATACATCATTTGCAGGTCGCCTCGGGTTACACCGAGTATAATGTCTACAGCCTGCCAAGACTTATGATGATCCCGGCAGTACTGACATTATGCATTGTCGGAGATATAAAAAGCGGACGTTATCTGCCGATAGTCAGCATGTGCGTTGTCACCGTATCTTTGCTGAACACCGCGCTTTTGGGACAGGAAACGTACCTGCTGAATATGTGCCTGTTTTATATATCGCTGAGCGCAGTTATTTCATACTATCATCTTACGTTCCTGCGTCTTGCGCCGGCAACAGCCCGCCCCGCTCTGTGGGCGCCGATGGGTCGTATTATCGACAGCCTCTCCGTCATTTTGACATTCATATTCAGATTCGCCCGATTCTCGACGGCGGCTGTATTGACAGCAGATATTGCGGCGCTCGCGGTCATGGTCGTTTTCATGGCGATGAACGGCGACCTTATGCTTTACGCGCCCGGCGGTCGGGCGGAAGCTCATAGCCCCGACGGGTTCACCGAAAACATCACCGAAACAAATACGCAGAACGTTACGAATAAACCGGAACGGAACCTGCCTGCGGGTGCATATCCGCCGCCCTCTCGGTCGGAGGAAGAACAAACCAACTATGCGGCGAAAACTAACGTTACGAATAAACCGGAACGGAACCTGCCTGCGGGTGCTTACCCGCCCGCGGACCCGTTTTTGACGTTACAGGAGCAGTTCGGAATATCGCCGAAAGAAATGAAGGTTCTGCGGGAGCTTGTAACGACCGACGACAAACAGGACGTTGTTGCCGCAAGGCTGAACATCTCCGTCAGCACGCTGCGGCATCATGTGACATCAATATACAAAAAGACGGGAGTTCAATCACGCCTGGCGCTCAGCAAGCTGATCGAAACCGATCGTCATTCATAAGAGATCTATGATATCAATGTGAAGTGTGTTTACGAAAAATATTCTGATTACTCATTATACATTGCCTGACCGATACAAAACAAAAGTCCCCGTGAATGGGGACTTTTTTCGGCGTGCCGGTTATCGGCTGTTTAGTTGTGTTTGTCTGCCGGAACCAAGATCGCCTTGATCGGGAGATTGTCGATCTTGATCCTGTCTATGCTCATCGCTTTAAAGCCATCGGGAACGCTCCTCTCGCCGTCTTGCGCGAGCGCGAGCTTAGTAAGATCGTCTTTCATTTCGGTCAGGTCTGTCCACTTTCCGTCGTTAAACAAATAGCTTTCGCCTTTGTTGATAACGCCGTTCACCTTGGCTTCATTAGCTTCGCCGCCCCCGAACGGGAAGACGTTCGTCGCATACGGAATAACGTTTGTATATGTGGTGTTACCGTTGTCGGCAGTGTAAGTCATTGTCAGTACCACCGAGTATTTTTCGCCCTTTTTCAGGAAATACTCATTCTTGAGATCGATCTTATGCGCGCCTGCAAACCAATGAGAGCTGTCGCCTTCCTCCAGAAGAGTTCCGCTGTCGGGGCTTCCGTCGGCTGCGTCTTTATAGACCGCATAATGCACGCTGGTATTAAACTGCTTCGTTCTGTAAGTGATCTGAGTAAGGTATTCGTCCTCCTCTGCGTCAAATACATTCGCCATTTTTGATTCGCTGTCGTGATCTTGCGAGGCGCACCAGCCTACGAACAGGAAATCATATTGATCGTAATTCAGCTCGGAATACTTGACGGTATCGGACTTGTCAAATTCGAAGCTGATCGGATCGAGCAGCGTATGGTCGTGATATGAAATATAAAATGATCCTTTTTCGTCAAAGCCTCCGTACTCACCCGAGCTGTCCTTGATAATAAACGCTCCGTTGGTCGGCGGGATACTATCGGGATCGCTGCTGCCGTCATCTTTGAGCACTTCAAAATTCTCCTTCGGGTAATTGTCATCATAACCCACAATAGTGATTACGTGATTTCGTTCACCGGTGGTCGAATATGCAGCCCAGTTGTCACGGTTCATTCTTCCGAAAACAAGCGCCGTCACGGCAACGGCGTGACCCTTTGCGATCTCTGATTTTATTGCGCGAACACCGTCTTCGCTGAACTGATAATTTCCATCGCTATCCTTTGAGGCGGGGCAAGGGGGATGGCTGCCGTTGTATCGTAGCCCTCTCCTACCTGCTGCGCGCGAATTTTCCCCGGCGTTACGTCCTCCTGCGTGATCCTGTGATAGACATACCACGAAAGATATTTTTCCGAGAAATTGACTGTGTCATTGTCCTTATACAAGCCTTCGTCGTCCGTTTCGCTTGCAGGCGTACCAAGATCATTTGCATATAAATATGAGCTTTCCGCAGCCGCTGCGATACCGAACGACCAGCAGTCGCCAAAGGCCTGACGCTTAACGGGAGTAACATAATTCTTGCCGTTGTAATTTCGCAGATCGACCTTCGCCGGAAGGCTCTCCGTGTCATTGTCGGAAGCTGTTTCGGTATCATTCGATCCGCTGTCGGACGAATTATCGAATGACGAAGTATTGCCGCCCGGATCGACCTCGCCTGCGGAAGAATCGCTGCCGGATGAACAGGCAGAAACAGAGCACAGTATTAACGCCGAAAGAATGACAGAAAGGATCCTTTTCATAGTCATGCACCTCAATCACATATAATTATATCTATATTATAAACCAATATCCGACGCACATCAATCAACGGTTTACATAATAAATCAACTATATGGACTGCAATTCAACCGGGCGGGCGCCCCATTTGCACTAACTTAATGATTCCTTAATTTTGAGTAGCGCGAAATATCATGATCGAGAGTGAAAAGCTGAAAACGACCACACCAATTACGCATTACGAATTCCGAATTCCGAATTCAACCTAATTCCTCATTGATCCCTGCCCCTCTTTCGCCGGGGCGGGCGAGGTACTTTTGCTATGCGGCAAAAGTACCCAAAAACGCACTCAAGGGCAGGGGCTCTGCCCCTCCCTTGAGAATCCCAACCCCGCCTACTCTACGACCACGCCGATACTTTATTCCGATCGGGAACATTGCAGCCGCAAGCTTTCGCATGGTCACGCTCTCTGGATCGTTGGTGCTGCGCACCAAAGGGTCGGACTTTTTCGTGTGGCTTGTCCGCTGGTTTACTGTGATCGGGAACATTGCAGCCGCAAGCTTTCGCAAGTTTAATTCGGAATTGCGCATTACGCATTCCGAATTGCGAATTGATCATGCCCCTTCAGGAGAGGCTTGGGTACACTAAAACTCCGATAATCTCCCCTGCGCCGAGTTTATTTGTTTTTCCTTTAGCCAACCGGCGGGGGTTATATGAGCGGCTTTTCTCTGTCAAACATATGAAAAACGGGGAACGGACTACCTTTGGCGATCTCATCTGCAAACGAAAGCAGAGGCACCGCGCAGCTCTCCTTACGTATGGTATAAGCGTCGATCTCTCCGTCGACAGCGGCAATTTTGATATGCTCCGCCAAGTTATTGCCGCACAGGATCTTCATGCAGCGCTCCACCTCACGCATATCGAAGCCCGTACCCTTGCTGATAAGCGCTGCTGTTATGGGAATACACGGCTTCGAATAAAGATAGCAGATCGTTTTCAGCAGCTCTGATTTCGGCAGTGCATCCCACTACCGAACGTGAGTGGGACTCTTAGCCTTACGAGGCGGGGCATCTTCTTTGCTGTTAAATAATATTATAACTCTTTTTTTCGATAAATCAATATTATCGTTTAACACTCGCACGACTTTTGAACGAGTTAACAAGCAATAAATAAAAAAAGTTTTTTGTCAAACTTTTTTTCAAAAAAGTTTGCCGCCGGAGGCATGCGTGTGCCCTTGCGGTACACTTTCTCACACTTATGAAAAATCGTCATCAACTTAAGGTTCGGTAGAGCACGCAAGGGCTTCGGGGAGCGCATCAAATAACTCTCGCCGCCCCAAGGCGACGTTAAAGTCTTAAATTAATGACAAGGCTCGCCCCCACACCCTCAGCAGCTTTTTTGAAAAAACGCCGCGCAAAAAACTTTTAATTAATAGTTTTTTTCTCATTTCCCCCCTTTGTTTCGTCGAAAATTGAGGTTTACAAAGCGATTTGTCTATGATATAATGAAAAAGTAAGTATTTTTGTCTGCGTTGCGTTGCAGGCATTCGTACAATTGCGATTGTGTTATTTGGACTATGTTCGCATAATTGTGAAACCGAACAGAGGAGTGATATATTATAATGAAAACGAATTGTAAAAAATATATTGCTGCGGCGATCGCTGCGGCAATGCTCACCGCTGTCTGCGGAGTGACCGCTTATGCCGATCGCGCCGACGCCGCGGGCGAAAAGGCAGACTCAGCTGCCGCTGTCAGCGCAGCTACGGTCGATACGCCGGAGCGAGAAGATGTTTTGCGTCCTGCGCAATCGCCGCTTTCGGAAGTTCCCGAAGAGCAGAAGCAGAAGAGAATGGGCGATCTCGACATGGACGATGTTATCACCTCGGGCGATGCGCTGGGAGCGCTGAGAGCGTCGGTATTCCGCAATGTGAAGCCGCTCGACAAGCAGCTTTCCGACATAGACGCCGACGGCGTGGTAACATCTTCCGATGCGCTTCAGATACTTCGCAGCTCGGCGGGCTTTGAGGTAGAATCGCTCAAGAAGCCCGAAAACGTGAAGATCAACTGGGTTTCCGACAGCAGCGGAAAGATCTTCGGACGCCTTGCCGACGGCAGCATACCCGCCGGAATACTCAGAGTCGAAGATTATCTCGTGGGCTTCAACGAAGACGGCAGTCTTATTTCGGGTTCAAAGAGAATTGACGGAAAGCGGTATTCCTTTACGGAAGACGGAGTCCTTCTCGAGGGCTGGCAGAACGAAGACGGCAGCATAAAATATTATGTTCGAGGCAGAGCGAAGAGCGGCTGGACGACCGTTTTCGATCAGCAGTTTTATCTTGACGGCGGATCAGCAGTGACCGGCTGGCAGGAGCTTGACGGCAAGAAGATGTATTTTAACGAATACGGCTTGGTTTCGATGGGGATAACAAATATCGGCGGCAAGGCATATTATTTTGACGAAAGCTTCGACAACAAGACGGGTCTTCTTACGATCAACGGCGACGAATATTATTTTTATGACGAAGGCGGCATGGCAAACGGCTTTATGACTCTTGACGGCAAGAAGTACTACTTCCTCGAAAACGGCAGAGCTGCGGTCGGATTTGTCGAGATCGACGGCGATCTGTATTACTTTGGCGAGGATCACAACGCCTTCACGGGAAAGAAGACTATCGGCGGCGACAGCTTTGAGTTTGACGAAGACGGCGCTTTGATAACGGGCTGGACAGACCCCGAAGCACACACTCACTACATCATCGACGGCGCGAATGCAGTGGGATTCGAGGTCATCGACGGAGTGAAGTATTATTTTGAGTTCGACGGAATGATCGGGCAGAATATGGGCGTCACCGACGAAAACGGCAATCAATACTATATTATGGACGACGGAAGGTGCGCAGTCGGCACTATCGTTATCGACGGCGACACATACATATATAATGAAAACGGCGCTATGATAACGGGCTGGCTGACGATCCCTCATCAAGGGAAATATCTCTACAACGGCAGCGTTCTGACAGGCTTGGCGGAGATAGACGGCAGGACGTATTATTTCGACAAAGACGGCAACCCCGGCAGCGGTTTCTATACCGACAGCACGGGCACGTACTTTAAGGATGAAAACGGCGTCAACCAAACCGGATGGATCGAATACGAGGGATACACCTATTACTTTGACGACAGCGGCAGGGCTGTTACCGGATACAACACGATCGGCGGCAATCTTTATTACTTTGACGAATACTTCAGAATGCTGCGCAATACATCGGTCGGGCTTTACAGAATAGGCGAAGACGGCGTGTGCCACAAGATCAACATTGTTGACGGCAGCACGATCAAGTATAAGGCTGACGACATTATCTCGCAGATTGGAACGAGCACATCGGCGCTTTGCAACTACGTTCACAGCCACGTTTCGTATTATTTCATCAACGAGCCTATGGTATATTCAAATCCATACGCGGCAGACTGGGCGTCGATCGCAGCGTTTGCGGCAAACAGGGGCTACGGCGCATGCTACCACTACTCCGCTTTTCTGCACGTGCTGCTTCAGCGCGCAGGCTACACCTCGAGGATAATAGTCGGGACCGGCTTCTACCCGAGCCTTCACAGCTTCAATCAGGTACTGATAGACGGACAGTGGCTGACCTTTGACGCATACTACAATTATCAGGCGTGCAGCACGGATTATATGCAGTCGCTGGGATTCACATACAATCATTTTATCGAGTATTATTATTGATCCAAAGTTATGAGTAAAAAATTACAGGTAATGTATATAGCGGCGTTCCTCGCCGTGTGTATTGCGCCGACAGCGCTGCTGCCGATCGTCGGGAGCGATGAAAATTCGGAGAACCGGGAGCTTTCCGAGATGCCCTCGTTCGTTGAAGACGGACACGTAAATTCAAATTGGGGCAATGAATTTGAAACCTACTTCTCGGAGCATTTTGCGCTGAGAGGGAAGCTCGTGACGCTCGACAGCCTTATCAAAAGCTCGGTGTTCAAAACATCTTCAAACGAAAAGGTAACGGTCGGAAAAAACGGCTGGCTGTATTTTTCGGAGACTCTGCCCGATTATACGGGTCAGGGCAGAATGTCTGACAGACGTGTGCACAATACCGCAAAAACGCTTCAGCTGCTTCGGGAGCATTTTGAGAGCGACGGCAGGCAGTTTTTGTTCATCTGCGCTCCCAACAAAAATACCCTCTACCCCGAGAATATGCCTTCGCGCTTTATCCGATCGTCCGAACCGACAAACCTCGACCGCTTGACCGGGCTGCTTGGGCAGTATTCGGTGGATTCGATCTCGATCGCAGAGGTGTTCGGAGAGTATGATCGTCCGCTGTATTTGCAGAGGGATTCCCATTGGACGAACGAAGGCGCAGCTATCGCCTTCAATGCAGCTGCCGATTCGCTTGGCTGGGAACATATCGATTATACCGAATATCCCCACAGTGTGGAACGTGTGTGGCACGGCGATCTCGACGGAATGCTGTTTCCGTCGTACGAGAGGCTTTCCGATCAGGTCGTGTATGACGTTGACGCAGGCTTTGAGTATGCGGGGAGCTTTTTGGACGAGGACGATCTGCTGATAAAAACTGCAAACAAAAACGGCAGCGGCAGGCTGCTTATGTATCGTGATTCGTTTGGACGGGCATTTTATCCGATAGCCGCCCATAGCGCCGAGAAAGCTTATTTTTCGAGAGAGCTTCCGTATAAAACTGCGCTTGCCGACGAGGTCGAAGCAGACTATGTTATCCTTGAGGTGGTCGAGAGAAACCTCGCAAACATCACCTCAAAAGCGCCGTTTATGAATGCGCCCGCAAGAGAGATCGACATATCTGCGAGCATTGAAGACGGCGACAACAGCTGTGAATACAAGATCAAGGGCAAAAGCCTGAAAATGTGGGGCGTTCTTGACGAGAAGTATTTCAGTGACGACAGCGATATCCTCATCACGCTCGAGAACGAAGACGGGATATACTGCTGGGAGCCGTTCCCGATATATGAGAGCAGCGGCGATGACGCGGGATCAGACGAAAACGACATACGGCAGGACTACGGATTCTCGCTGACGATCGACAAAAGCGAGCTGCCCGAGGGCGTTTATGAGGTGTACGGATACATTGAGAAAAACGGCGAATACATTTGTACGCAAGCCCTTGCAGAAGTGCAGATTTAGTGGTATAATGTTGTATAATCGCAAAGCTTCACGTGTTGATATACGGCAAACGATCGTTTTAAGAAAGGAAGAGATCATCATGAAAAGATTACTTACTACAGTATTGGCAGCAGCATTGCTGATAACAGGCATGGCGGCGTGCGGCAGCAAGGACGCTCCGAAGGATTACGGCGATGAGGACAGAGTTCTCTATAACGGCAGCGAAGCCGAGACCGAAACCGACGAAGAGGAGTTCGTTGACGTTGAAGAAACCGACGAGAGCGACACGTCAAGCGACAAGGAGAAAAAGGACGCAAAGACGAAGGACGCTTCCTCGAAGGCAGCGTCGAGCAAGGCGGCTTCATCAAAGAAAAGCGCAGCTTCGAGCAAAGCGGCATCTTCGAAGAAGACAGCCACTGCGTCTGTTCCGAAAACCACGACCACTCCCAAAACGAGCACAGCGCCCCGCTCCACAAGCTCCACTAAGATAACGACCTCTTCGAAAGTGGAGTCGAAGAAAGAGGAAACCTCATCAAAGGACGAATCAAAAAAAGAGAGCAAGACCGACAGCAGCGCTGCGACCGATACCGAGATCAACACCGATACCGCAAGCGTTGTTAATACAGATACCGAGAACACGAATTCTCAGGGCGCAGACGACACAGATTCCGAGGAAAAGCCCGCAGCGAACCCCTTTGACGGGACAAGCGACCTTACGTTTACATATGGCAGCGTTACCGTTTCGCTTGGCGCAGAAGCAGAATCCATTATTGCCGATCTTGGCGATGACTACACCGAAACCGAAGCGCCCAGCTGCCTTGACCCGGGACAGACAGACAAGAAGTACGATTACGGCGAGTATGCGATCACCGTTCTGCCCGACGGAACGATCGGCGGCATTGAGCTGAAAACACCGAGCGTTCGCACAGAGAAGGATATTGCGATCGGCGATCCCATCGACGACGCGCTTGCTGTTTACGGCGACGGATACACCCTGATCGGAGGCGGCTCATATCGCTATTATTCCGCAGACGGCAAGTATTTTATGGAAATATTCTCCGCAGGCGAAACAGTTGATGAGATCAAGCTGATGATCGACACCAACAATATCTGATCGGTCTGCTCCACGGAAATCAATTTTGGCAAGCATAGGTAAAGTTTGCGGGGCTTGGATCATGCCTCCGGCGTGCAAGGGCGCCGCCCTTGCAACCTGCCCGCTTTTTGAAAAAAGCGGGGCAAAAACTTTATGTTAATAGAATTTTAACTTATTCAAAAACCGTGGGTCTTACCGCCCGAATCTATCCTACCAAATAAGCGGAGGTGTTCCGTTGGTCTTTAGTTCAACCGTATTTCTATTCATATTTTTGCCGGCAGCATACCTGATCTATTTGGCGCTGCCGAATACCCCCGCAAAAAATGCATGGCTCATTCTCGTGAGCCTTGTGTTTTATGCATACGGTGAGCCGATCACCGTTCTGCTGATGGTGTTTTCGGTGCTTGCGAATTATGCGTTTGCCCGGGTCATCGCCTCGCCGAAAAGCGCAAAAAAGCCGTGGCTTGCCTGCGCAGTCGTATTCAATCTTGCGATACTCGGAGTATTTAAGTATGCGGGATTTTTTGTGCGGACGATAAATTCGATCCTGCCGCTTGATCTTGCGGTGCCAAATATACGTCTGCCGATCGGCATCTCGTTTTTCACGTTTCAGATACTCTCATACGTGATAGACGTATACAAAGACCCGAAGGCAGTTCAGAAGAATTTCTTCAACGTGCTGCTGTATATATCGCTTTTCCCTCAGCTGATTGCAGGGCCGATCGTAAAGTACGGCGATGTTTCTTTGCAGATCGGGCAGCGCAGCGTTACTCCCGAGGCGGCGGCCGCAGGAGTTCGCCTGTTTATAGTCGGTTTGTCGAAAAAGGTGCTGATCGCAAACACGGTCGGCGCAGTCAGCGACGCAATGTTCGGCCTGGCGAATGACGATATGAGCATTCTGACCTGCTGGCTTGGCGGCATCGCTTATACTCTTCAGATCTACTTTGATTTCAGCGGCTACAGCGATATGGCGATCGGGCTTGGGTCTATGCTGGGGTTCGTTTTCCCCAAAAACTTCGACCACCCCTACACCGCCGACAGTATTCAGATGTTCTGGAGAAAGTGGCACATTTCACTCTCGTCGTGGTTCAAGGAATACCTCTATATCCCGCTTGGCGGCAACCGCCGAGGAAAATTCCGAACCGCAGTCAACAAGATCATTGTGTTTTTCTGCACCGGACTGTGGCACGGCGCAAACATGACGTTCGTTGTGTGGGGCTTGCTGCACGGACTGTTCCTCATGCTGGAAAGCTACAAGGTGATACCGCTGGAGAAGATAAAATTCAAGGCGGTGAAGCACATTTACACAATGCTCGTTGTGTGTGTAACCTTTGTGATATTCCGCGCAGATACGCTGACGCAGGCAATGACCTTCATATCAAAAATGTTTACGGGAGTAAATATATCTCAGACCTCGCTAAATGCATTTACCTCGCAGTTCAGCCCGCTGTTTTGCGCAGTGTTGGCGCTGGCGGCGGTATGCAGTATGCCGATAGGCGATAAGCTGAGGTCGCTTGCAAAGCGAACGGGAACGGTGAAGCTGATGCGCTGCTCATCGTATGCGGCATCGCTGGCGCTTCTGGCTTTATGTGTGATATCGCTGGCGTCATCAACCTTCAATCCGTTCATATACCTACAATTCTGATTATTCCGACCGAGTGCCGACAGAGTGCGCTCGGTTGTTTTTTTATGGCAGGGATGACGACACAGCCATGCGCGGTTTCGGGAATAATACAGTTACAAATATTGAAAAAAAACACGGTACCGTAATGATAACCGTGTTTTCGTCATGTTATTTGCCGCCCATAGATCTTATTATCGCCCAAGGGATAAGAACCACTCCCAGAAGCGTTCCCATTATCACGCGGCGCAGAAATATTGCATTCCATGCGCCGATAAGTATTCGGTCAGCATATATAGTCTTGCCCGTTGCCCAGTAGCCTGCTATCATGTAAATTGCAAGTAAGATCGTCATGTTGTTGCCTCCTTTTAACCGTTAAACCCGCCGTAGCGTTCTTCGTTTGTGGTATATTCACTGTAGTATGAATTTTCGGCTTCGGCCTCATCCCACACCGCTTCTACAAGTACTTCATGAAGCACACCGAAACAGATCCCCAAAAAGATCATTAACGAACCCAATATGCTCAGCATTTTTACTTCCGCGGAATGTTTTCTTCTCATCTGCGGAGAAAACAGTACAGCGCCGACAAATAACAGCGGCGCTGTAAACCAATATCCTGCAAATATGCAGTATACTCCGCTCAACACACACCCCGCCGAAAGCATAGTTCTCTTATCGGTGAGAAATTCAAGCTTGTCCAATATTGACTTTTTGTTGTTTTCGGGCGTGATCGTGTACTTCTCATCTTTCACGATGGGACGCCCGCAATTAGGGCAAAAATTACTCTCGGACTCCGTTCCGCATTCGCATCTCATTCAGGACACCTCCCATATAAATCTATACAGTTTCATAATACCACTGCCGCAGAAAATAATCGACCACTCGCAGTAGTCGATTTTACTTGAATATTATATCCGGTAATGGTATACTGAAAGTATCATAGGAGGGATATCAATGGGCAAACCTACAGATGAAAACTACAGAAAGCTTAAAACAGCCGACACTTACGACAGCGCAGATCTGAACAATATGATAGACCGTGAATTTTCGAGCACGCTCGACAAAATATCGAAAAGGCAGTAAACGAGGATCCTTCATACCGTTACGCCGATGTCACCGCACTGCGTAAAGCATTGCAGCATGAACTTGGCACATACTTTATTGACCGTATACCCGTATTTCGCGCACTGCCGGGTTTTCGCACACATACGCTGTGGAAGGAGCTTTTAGCAGCCTTCTCGTATATATCTATGATATTCTTCGCAGTGGCTTCGCTCGACAAATTCGGGATAACCGGATTTATTGAGTTTTTCCTGTTTTATATAATAGTGCCGCTGATCGTGGTTTTCAACATGGGTGATCTGCTGCGGTTTGTTCCCGGGGTTATTCGGAAAAACAAAAGGCGGTATATGATATTCAGAGTTGCTGCCGTGATGTTTTCCACATTTGCGCCGATAATTGTTGACAGCTTGACCGGGAGGACGTGAAATGGAAACTCTTAAAACGATCTGCGAAAACGAATCCGTGTCAAGTGAAATATCAGAGATCATATCCTGTACGGACAGTAAAAGAACAAAAGCCCGCAGGCTAAAGACGCTTCGTGACAGCTGCAAATCGCCGCTTGCAAGATCTCACGCAGAATACTATATTGAGGCACTGCGAAAGGAACAAAGAAAATCGATAAAGCGCACCGTACTTGCGCTGTTTTCGCTTTCGTATCTGATATTCACCCTCTGCCGTGTGTGGTGGTACTACCGCCCCGAACACAACCCGTTTCCCGAAACGAATAACACTGTTGTCGATCTGAGAATGGCAATATATTTTGTAACGATCGTCGCTACGGTTTTATTGGGCGTGAGGAAAGCTGTTTTGAGCGTAAAGGCTAAGAATAAATAAAGGCCGCAGCTTAATGCTGCAGCCTTTTTCAGTATTCACCCACCGACAGCAGTATACAAAGAAGCTTCTGATTCCCTGTTAGATATTCTTTCAACAAGCAGCAGGCTTGTGCGGTAATATCAGCAGATCATTGCAGGAGTAATAAAATCAGACACAGCAATATCCCACGGAAATCAATTTTTAAAATCTTGTCATACAATTTTATTTTTTTGATACCGAAGGGGCGCGGGGGCGACCGGAAAGCCCCCGCATTTTGCTTTAAATGCAAGTAAAATGTAAGAAAAAAGATTCAATAATATTTCTTTAAAAGAAAGTTGGTTTCCGTGGCAATATCCAAATAGCCATTGATATTATATAAAAAAAGTGTTATAATGTAATCGTAAGGACTATATTTTGTATAAACGAAGAGGGTGAGAAATATGGTCAGTGAAATTCAAAACGGCGAACCAAAAATCAAATCAACATTAAAAGACAGCGTGTTTTGTTCTCTTTTCAGAGATCAAAAATATCTTCTGCAGCTATATAGGGAACTTCACCCCGAGGATACAGATGTTACCGCAGACGACATAAAGACGCAATCGCTGAATGCGGTGTTTGTCAACACGCTGTACAACGATCTGGGGTTTACGGTAGAGAAGAACGGTGTTTCGCATTTTGTCATTCTGATGGAAGCGCAGAGTGTGTGGAACAACAATATCACGATGCGAATCTTTATCTATCTCGGCGCAACATATTACAAATATTTAGGCGATAAGAGCATTGAACTTACCGAAAACAAAAAGATCACACTTCCCGCGCCGGAACTATATCTTGTTTATACGGGCGATGACAGGAAAAATATTCCCGATACTCTTGAATTGAGAGATCAGATGTTTGAAGGCAAGGGCATGGTCGATATGACCGTGAATGTGATCCACTCTCCCGGAAACACTATCATAGGTCAGTACATAGCTTTCTGCAAGGCTCTGAATGAGCAGGTTAAACAGTACGGACACGGTAGGAAGGCTATAGAAGAAACTATAAGAATATGCGTGGAAAAAGGTATTCTTGATGAGTTTATCATTCAACACAGACAGGAGGTAATGAGTATGTTAGCAGCTTTTTTTGACGAAGAAACTCAGCGTGAGATGCATGACAGGGCTGTGAAAGAAAAGGCCAAGGCAGAAGGCAGAGCGGAAGGCAGAGCGGAAGGCAGAGCGGAAGGCAGAGCGGAAGGCAGAGCGGAAGGCATTATACAAGCATTGTCTAATCTCGTAAAGGCAGGACTGCTTTCTCTCACCGACGCTGCAAAGGAAGCT
>CACZCM010000046.1:0-5531 GCA_902779615.1 uncultured Ruminococcus sp.
AGCTGTCGCCGTTTTTGATGACCGCCTGATCGCCGCCTCTTCCGAATGCAAGGTCAAGCGCCTGAAGCGACCACTCCTCGCTCTCGCCCAGACTCTTCGCATTCCTGCCGATACCCATCGAAATTGTCGTAACGAGCGAAGATCCGTCCGACACCTTTATGCTTCTGACGGAATCGAGCAGCTTGAATTTTTCGTCGATCGCGGATTTAAGGTTCTTCTCGTCGATGACCGCTTTATATCTGCCCGCAGAGCTTTTTGCATACACTCCGTCGCAGGCGCTAACCCAGCGCTTCAGGATCGTTTCGACCTTTATAAGCGCAATGCTGACGTCGTCGTCGCCGCTGTTGCGCTCAAAATCATCACGGTTGTCGAGGCTAATCGTAATAACAACGGGGCGCGACTCATTATACAGATTTGCGGTTACCTTATAATCGGTATCGTCAATATAATAAAACACAATGCTGTCTTCAACGCTTGACGCAATAACCGAATAGTATCGTTCATTATATTCAACGCCGCCCCCCGGTCCTTCCGCCCATGCCCGGATATCGGCGTTGTTCACATACGGCAGGATCGAATCCCCCGTAACATCTCGCCCGTTGGCCAGTCGCTTGTGAAATCGGGAATTATACCAGATGATATTCCCGCTTCTGTCTGTTATGACAACGGGAACGGAGAACTTTTCGAGGTAGGTGTGATCCATTCCGCCGATCCCATTAACGGCAGCTCTGACAACACGGTTGATATACCATTTATATCGAAACGCCATCACGATAAAAAACACAGCCGACACGCACGCAAGGATCATCTCAAATAAGAATACGTTCCTGTCGTACCGTTTTGATGCAAAAGCCAGCGCGACCAATACAGCAGAAAACACGAGGCAATGCGGCTGAAAATATATTTTGCGTTTCAAGTAATTTCCTCCTTCCGTATTGCAGAACAGTCCGTATCGGTGTGCAGATCAATATGAAGTTTGCAATGATTATGATTGCTCGGACTTTACCGCAGCGACAATTATTTTGAAGAGTGTGAAAATTGCGATCGAGAGCGAAATACACAAAGCGATCACCCTTTTCACATTGAACACAGCATTTCAGGGCTTTTGTGAAAGCTCCTTCAAAGCTCTGCTTTTTACAAGCAGCTTCAGCCCTGCGGCTTCAACTCCGCAGTTATACATCCATAATGATCGGCAGGATCATCGGGCTTCTGTGTGTACGATCATAGATCAGCTTTGACACTCCGTCCTTGACCCTGTTCTTGATCGTAGCCCAATCGTGAACATTCTCATATGCACAATCATACAGAATGTCGTTTACATTTTCCCTAACGTCATCAAAAAGATCCTCTGACTCCCGAACGTAAACAAATCCTCTCGATACAATGTCCGGTCCGGAGATTATATTGCCGTTTTCGGTGTCGAGCGTTGCAACGATTATCAGGATACCGTCCTGGCCAAGGTGCTTCCTGTCACGCAGAACGATCGAACCAACGTCGCCGACTCCAAGCCCGTCAACGAGGACCTTGCCGGCCTGAACACTCGGCAGCTGCTTGAGATAATGTTCATTCAGTTCAACCACATTGCCGATATCGCCGATGAATATATTTTTGTGCTCCATTCCCATCTCAAGCGCAACCTCTGCGTGCTTGCGAAGATGCTTCTGCTCGCCGTGAACCGGAATGAAGAACTTCGGTTTAACAAGCCCGTGCAGGATCTTCAGCTCTTCACGGCAGGCATGACCCGAAACATGAACCTCATACATAGATTCGTGAACGACCTCGCAGCCCTTTTTAAGAAGCTCATTGACAACATTTCCGACCGCTTTCTCATTGCCGGGAATCGGATTGGCAGAGATGATGATGAAATCGCCGAAGCCAACCTCGACCTTACGGTGGTCGGAATACGCCATTCGAGAAAGCGCAGACATCGGCTCACCCTGAGTACCCGTTGTGACCAAAACGACATTTTCGGGCTGATAACGCTTTATCATATCAAGATCGATAACCAGTTCGTCACTGAAGCTGATATAGCCAAGCTCCTTAGCAACCGTCACATAGTTTATCATGCTGCGCCCCGAAAAAGCGACCTTCCTCCCGGACGCCTCGGCGCAGTGGATTATCTGCTGAATTCGGCTGATATTCGAGGCGAATGTCGCGATTATTATCCGCTTCTTCTCCGCCCTTGCAAACAGCCTCTCAAACGACGCTCGAACCGTCTGCTCTGTAGGCGTGTATCCCGGACGCTCTGCGTTTGTCGAATCGGCAAGCAGCGCCAATACTCCCTGATTTCCGAGTTCGCCGAAGCGCGCCAGGTCGATCATTCCCCCGTCAACGGGCGTGCAGTCGATCTTGAAGTCACCCGTGTGAACAATAGTCCCCGCAGGGCTGTGTATCGCTACTCCGACCGAATCAGGTATCGAATGATTTACATGAATGAATTCGATCTTCATGCAGCCCAGCTTGACCGTGTCGCCCGCATGAACAACATTGAGGCTAATCTTCTTATCGAGATTGAACTCCTTGAGCTTATTTTCGATCAGGCCCACCGTCAGAGGAGTTCCGTAAACAGGCAGCTTCACTCGGCCAAGCAAAAACGGCAGTCCGCCAATATGGTCTTCGTGACCGTGTGTGATAACAATACCTTTGATCCGATCTGCATTCTCTTCAACATACGTAAAATCCGGTATAACAAGATCAACGCCGAGCAGATCTCCGTCCGGGAATGCCATTCCGCAGTCCAGAATAAAAATGTCGCCGCAGCATTCAAAAAGCGTGATGTTTTTTCCGATCTCGTTGAGTCCGCCCAGAAACATGATCTTGATCGGCGGCTTCTGTTCGCTTTTTCCGGTGTTTTTTCGGTTTGAGGCGCTGCGTCCGTTAGGCTTCAGCGGCCGTGAATTCTTCTGCTTTACTTTCATTCTCTTTGCGCTTGCGGCCTTAGCCTTTGCGGGGGCGTTGTTTGGTCTTCTGTTGTTTACACTCATTGGCAAATTTCCTCCGTAATTTAAAATATAAATCATTTCGTTCAAATTATAATTTCGCAGAATTGTACTGCGAATCGAAACCATCTCCGCATTAAACGCTCTGCTTTAAACAAGTAAAGTTAAAGCAGAGGGCTATGTGCGTTGTATCATTCGGCATAATCAAATCCACAATATTCTCGACACAAAATGCACGCACAAATTCGAATAAAGCGATCGATGTTCCCGTAATGCAGAAAAGACGTCCCAAAAGCATACTCAGCCAAAGGTAACTGCAATCTGCTCTGCGATCCTCCACAGCGAACGGTGCCTATGGAGATAAAGATCTATAAATAAAATATATCCACATTGCCGCAGATAATATATTCATACATATATATGTATTTTCCGAGTGGATCCCGATCATCATACATACATATGTACAAATACATTCACCTGAACTGCGGCGCTGTCCCACCATAACTTATATTGTATCGCAATAATCACCGATTGTCAAGTACGACGCAGAATCTGCCACGGATTTTGAATGAGTTAAAAAACTAATAATAAAAGTTTTTTGGCAGCTTTTTTCAAAAAAATCTGCTTTGTGGGGCAAGCGGTGGCCAAGCGGCCACAGGCAAGTTCCGTCCAACTTTGAATTCGCAATTCGCAATGCGTAATTCGTAATTAAGTGAGATCGGAGAGTTAATAAAATAACGGCGATCCACACAAAAAAGTACGACCCTTTGGTGCGCAGCACCAACGATTCGAAAAGTGCGACCATGCATAATCCGGCGGGTGCAATGCTCCCAACCGTAGTAAACCAGCGGACAAGCTACACGAAAAAGTACGACCCTTTGGTGCGCAGCACCAACGATTCGAAAAGTGCAACCATGCGAAAGCTAGCGGATTCGATGTTCCCAAACGCAAAAAAGTATCGGCGAGGTCGTAGAGTAGGCGGGGTGGGTTTCTCAAGGGAGGGGCAGCGCCCCTGCCCTTGAGTGCGTTTTTGGGTACTTTTGCCGCATAGCAAAAGTACCTCGCCCGCCCCGGCGACAGAGGGGCAATGCGTAATGCGTAATGCGTAATACGTAATTCACAATTCGCAATTGGTGCTCGCTTGAGTTTATTCCATTGCGAACTTACTTTTTCTCATTGCTTACTTTTGTTTTCACATAATGATCCACAAGCTGAAAACACATTATAAAGCCGTTTTTGAAATTTAACTATAAAAACACACCTGCCTGCGCCTACAAAACGACCTGCAAAGCGACCACATTAAATAATAGCTGTTCGCTCCCCTTTTAAGTGGAGAGCGACAGCTGAAATGAGACGGTATCCGAGAAATAAACATTGATAACAGATTGATAAGCGAACTGAAATATTTTCCATTAAAGGAACAGACAGAGCTGCAGCTTATGCGGTGTATACATTTATGCTCCAACTTTGCTTTAACCGAAAGATACACTCCGCGCCAAAAGAAGTTGAGTGCGGGTGGTCTCCGTGCATTAATCCGATCGGCCGGATTTTGTCGGCGGCGACTCGCCGCATTCTCGAGATCCGAGTAAGAATAAATCAGAAATGCGGGTGTGATCTCCCCACATTAATCCGATCGGCCGGATTTTGTCAGCGGCGACTCGCCGCATTCTCGAGATCCGAGTAAGAATAAATCAGAAATGCGGGTGTAATCTCCCTACATTAATCCGATCAGCCGGACTTTGTCGGCGGCGACTCGCCGCATGGCATATTTTGCAGTAAAAACAGATATAATGTAGAAAACAAAGGCGGTGTTAATATGTTTGAAAAACTGATATCATTTATAAGCAGCTTTGCACTGGTGGCGATACTTCACGTTGTTGGAGTAGGAGAATTTCCAAAGCCGCTCTCGGCAAAGGAAGAAAAGCGGCAGCTTGAGCTTTTGAAAGACGGCAGCAGGCAGGCTCGCGACACGCTGATAGAACACAATCTTCGGCTCGTGGCACACATTGTAAAAAAATACTACAATACCGGAGTTGAGAATGAGGACCTCGTTTCGATCGGGACGATCGGGCTGATCAAGGCGATCGACAGCTACGATCCCGAACGAAGGATTCATCTATCGAGCTACGCCTCCCGCTGCATAGAAAACGAGATACTAATGCACCTGCGGTCACGGCGAAAAAGTGCGCTTGACATATCAATGGACGAAACAATCGACACGGATAAAGACGGCAACGCGCTTACACTGAAGGAGATACTTGCAGACAGCACCGATATAGCCGATGACACCGAAAGCAAGCTCATTTTCGAAAAACTGAAACATCAGCTTGAGTTCTTACCCGAACGTGAGCGTCAGATACTCACCATGCGCTTTGGACTTGACGGGAACGATCCGCTGACGCAGCGTGAAATAGCTAAGAATATGAATATTTCGCGTTCATATGTATCCCGTATCGAAAAAAAAGCTCTGGATCGCCTCTCTGCGGCATGTTGCCGCTGACACGCTCCGCCCAAGTATAGTATTACCGTAAATCTTCTCCCGCATGGCAGCCTGCTTATTATCCGAACTGTTAGGAATTTGCGGCTTGCTGC
>CACZCM010000046.1:5559-19983 GCA_902779615.1 uncultured Ruminococcus sp.
CGCTGACACGCTCCGCCCAAGTATAGTATTACCGTAAATCTTCTCCCGCATGGCAGCCTGCTTATTATCCGAACTGTTAGGAATTTGCGGCTTGCTGCCGCTGACAGTTCTGCCCGAGTATAGTATTACCGTAAATCTTCTCCCGCATGGCAGCCTGCTTATTATCCGAACTATTAGAAATTTGCGGCTTGCTGCCGCTGACACGCTCCGACAAAATACATAGTTACTGAACAAAAACACAAACAACCCCCATACTTTTTTTATTTAAGGATTGACAAATCTATTACAGATGAGGTATCATTTAAAAGGATAGATTTGTTTTTATCTTAGGAAGAACTGATTAAACCAAGTGCCAATATTGCGCATTCGGATTTTCAGGCAAATTGTTCGATAATCCACAGTAATACCGTCGTATTTCTAGGACAATCACAAAGCCTTCGGAGCTGTTATGTTTTTAAACAAGCAGCATATGCCGACCTATGATAAATACTATATCTATAACTAAGACATTAAAATAGGAGGATTTTTATGCATCGTTTTATGAAAAGAAGCGCAGCTTTGATTATCAGTGCAGCCCTTCTTGCAAGCTTTACTCCGATCGGGAACATCGTACCCATAAGCAGTGCGGTCGTTATTTCCGCTTCGGCAGACGAGGTCGAAGCCACAACATGGGCAGAGCTTCAAGAAGCAATAAACAACGCTTCAAACGGCGATACTATCAAGCTAACCGGCTCGAATTACCAAATAACAGCAGGTGACGAAGACAGTTTCCTCTATGTGCCCGCAGGCACAAGGATCACGATCGATCTGAACAGCAAAACGCTTTCCCGCGGTTTAACTAACGGTGACGAGTCTGCGCCTGTTGGCAACGGCTTTGTTCTCAAAAATGAAGGCGAGCTGACGCTGACCAATGGTACTTTGTCGAACGGTTACAACAACGGAAATGGCGGAGGAATCATAAACAACGGTACGTTGTTATTAACCGAAGATCTTTATGTTAATAATAACAAGTGCACCGGCAGCGGCGGCGGAATATACAATGGGCCGGGCGCAACGCTGACGCTTATCAATAATGTCAATGTAGATTACAACTCTGCGAATCTTGACGGCGGCGGTATCTTTAATGACGAAAATGCAGATCTGACTGTTTGCGGCAGTGATATTCAAGGCAACAAAGCTGCAAACGGCGGCGGTATTTTTAACGCCGGCGTACTTAATTTGTCTTCGTACAAATATACAGATGAATACAGTAACGTGTATGAGACGGACACATATATCAATGATAACAATGTTTCCTCTCAGGGCGGCGGTATTTATAGCAAAGGAAGTATTTCTGTTGAAGGATCTGTTTCGATCAACAACAACAAAGATGACACTTATGACTACGAACGCAATAACTACAACAACCTGTATCTGCCCGAAGGCAATGTCGTGAATGTATCAGGCAAGCTCGGCAGAGCAAATGAAGACTACTATTACACTAACACAATCGGCATTACTCTTGAAACTCCCGGCGTATTCACCTCGAACTTTAAGACCCACAACGGAGATACCTCTATAAGCAAATATTTCTTCTCCGATACATCCGATTACGGCGTAACCGTTACCGAAAGCGGAGAGGGCAAGTTCGACATAAACTATTGGCAGGAGCTTCAAGATCGCCTTAACGAAATAATCAACAGCGACGAGAAAAACGGAACGATCACGCTTGAACATGATTATATATGTTATTCGGGCAATGAAAACATGGAGATTCCCGAGGGTGTGACCGTTGTTCTCGATCTTAACGGTCATACAATCGATTTCAATCAGAACGATCATGACTATTCTTCAACAGACTGGGAAGGCTTACAACACGAGAGCGGCTGCGTTATATCAAATCACGGAACGCTCACCATAAAGGACAGCTCCGGTAATAATTCAGGAAAAATCGCCGGAGGAAGCTCACATACCACATACAGCTACAGCGGCGGCGGTATTTATAATGCCGAGAATGCAACGCTCACTATAGAGGGCGGCACTATAACCGGAAACCGAGGAATGACCGGCGGCGTTACGAACAGAGGAACCTTCTACTTAAAGGGCGGTGTAATCACCGAAAACTATGCAACAGGAAGTGCGGGTATTTCGGGTTCCGTTATTGTTTCGGGCAACCCTGTTATCAAGGATAATTACATCATTATATCACAATGGGTCGAAGACGAAGAAACCGGAGGATCTCATAATGTGATCACAAGATCCGAATCCAATATCGACAGCATGACAATAGGAGGAGCTCTTACGGACGGAGCGGAGATCCACCTTAGCTCAGGCTCGGGATCTGTAACGGAAGGCTACAAAGACTATAACGGAGATACCGATCCTTCGACCTTCTTCAAATCAGACACCGACGGCATAAATGTTACTCTTAGCAACTCGGGCGAAGTACTGCTGAAGAAAGATAGATACCTTTCGGGCGCAAGCTTATCGCTTGGAAGCATGGTTGCGGTTGATTTTGTTTTTGATATTACGGAAAAGGATTCTTTACGTGTTAACTTTGAATGGGCAGACAGCAAGCAGAGTATGGATCACTACATTCAGAAAGAGAATAGTATTGCCACCTGCTATCTTCCCGCCAAAGAACTGAGCGATGTTATCACATACACGGTGCTGTCCGACAATGATGATGTGCTGGAAACAGGTACATACTGCGTCAAGACCGATTATCTTGACAAGCTGACAGAAAGCACCGAGTACACCGAGTCACAGAAACAGATGGCAGCCGCTGCTGCGCATTATGCTGCGGCAGCACAGTCTCTGTTTAATTATAACACCGGGTCACTTGTGAACGAAAACATTCCCTATACTCCGAGCGCCGCAATAGCCAGCATCGACGAGCTGACATCGTCGTTTACAAAGCCCGAGGACGGAACGTTTGGTGACGGAGGAACACTGTCGTACTACGGCAGCTCGCTTTTGCTTGAGAATCAGCTAATGGTTCGTCACTACTTCATTGCCACCGGTGACGACGTAACCAATTCGTTGTGGAATTTGAAAAACAAGACCGGAAACTACTACTATTATGATGTTCTCTGCGACGACCCCGAAGAGATGGTTCATTCCAACAATGTGGAGCTTTCATACTGGCATTGGAACGAAGAAAGACAGTCAAACGAGAAAAAAGTTGTAATGGAATTTGATTATACGCCGATGGACTACATTTATCTTGCATTGAACAGCAGCAATGCGGCAGACAAGACGAAAACCGCTGCAGAGGCTATATACTATTTTGCTCAGGAAGCAGCATTGTACGCTGCTTCTCAGGAATAACCGAAAACGGAACGAATGTACAGAGGAGATTGAGACAAAATGAACAAGTATGAAAAGCCGGTATTGGAAGTACTGAAATTTGATGGAGAAGACATCATAACAACCAGTCCCGACATCACCCCGGACGAAAACGAAACCGAAATCATGCCTTTCAACCCCACTCCGTGATAATTGAACATAATAAGAAAAAAGCTCTGCTTTCAACAAGCAGAGCTTTTAAATCGGGGTACAGACCTATCGCCTGTACCCCGAAAATAATACATATTTATTTGCTGCCGAATTCCTCCAACATCAGTCCTTTGTTGTGCTCCAGTGCCCAATTGATGCTCCACTGACTTGTAAACAGCAGCAGGTAATTCCCCTTCAGATCCTGTATGCGTTTTGTGTCCGACGCAAGATCCAGCGTTTTGGGATCAATAACAGCATTGGTGATCCAACGAATAAACTGATACGGAAGAGTTTCCATGATGATCTCAACGTTGTACTCGCTCTCAAGGCGGTATTTCAGTACATCAAATTGAAGCGTTCCGACAACACCTACTATTATTTCTTCCATACCGCCGCCCAGCTCCTGAAACATCTGGATAGCGCCTTCCTGCGCGATCTGGGTCGTTCCCTTGACAAACTGCTTTCGCTTCATAGTATCCTTCTGTCGGATCCTTGCAAAATGTTCAGGCGCAAAGGTAGGAATACCCTTGTATCTGATGTTCATTCCGGGAGCGCAGATCGTATCGCCTATCGAAAAAATACCGGGATCAAATACGCCGATGATATCGCCGGCATACGCCTCGTCAACTACCGCTCTGTCCTGAGCCATCAGCTGCTGAGGCTGCGAAAGCCGCAGCTTCTTCCCGCCCTGAACATGAAACACCTCCATGCTCTTGTCGAATTTTCCCGAGCATATCCTCATAAACGCCACTCTGTCCCGATGAGCCTTGTTCATGTTGGCCTGTATCTTGAACACAAAAGCGGAAAATTTATCTTCAACGGGATCTATCACGCCGTTATCAGTTTCTCTCGGAAGCGGTGGAGTGGTAATATTCAGAAATTCCTCCAAGAAAGGCTCTACTCCGAAGTTTGTCAGAGCAGATCCAAAAAATACTGGGGTCAGTCTGCCCGCCCGCACCTCGTCAAGGTCAAAATTATCTCCCGCGCCGTCTAAAAGCTCTATCTCATCAAGCAGATCGTTTTTGTAGTACTCACCAACAAGCTCGTCAAATTCTTTCGAATTCAGATCGATCTCAGTCTTTTCGACTTCCTTTTGACCATTCATAGCGGCGGTAAATGCAAGAACTTTTTGGCTTTTTCGTTCATACACGCCCTTGAATTCCTTACCGCTGCCGATCGGCCAGTTCATCGGACAGGTGTTGATACCGAGAACCGTTTCGATATCCTCAAGCAGGTCAAATGGGCTTTGAGCGTCACGATCCATTTTATTGATAAACGTTATAATCGGTATATGCCGCATCACACATACTTTAAACAGCTTTTTCGTCTGATTCTCAACGCCTTTGGACCCATCGATGACCATGACTGCGGAATCAGCTGCCATGAGTGTGCGGTATGTGTCCTCGGAGAAATCCTGGTGACCCGGGGTATCGAGAATATTGATGCAGCAGTCGTTGTAGGTAAACTGCAGAACAGATGATGTAACGGAGATTCCTCTCTGCTTTTCAATTTCCATCCAATCCGATACGGCGTGCTTTGCAGAATGCTTGCCCTTAACTGCACCTGCCGAATTGATCGCACCTCCGTAGAGAAGGAGCTTCTCTGTTAGAGTTGTTTTACCCGCATCGGGGTGAGAAATAATTGCAAATGTGCGTCTTTTGTTGATCTCATTTTTTAAATCTGACAAAAACATAACCTCCGTCTGATCGTTATTTAAACAAATGACTGTATTTGCCGCTGCTCAGATTCGGGAACGCTGTGCGGATTCGTGTGCTCTGTTTCCTGAGCTTCTCTGTTGCGTTCTCAAGCTTTTGGCAAAGCTCCTCATACTTCCTGCGGCGAATAGCCTCCTGTTTTATTTTATTGTTCTCTCTGTCCCAACGCGCAAATTCGATCGCCTGCTTTACTTCAGCCTGCTTATCGTCAAGCTCCTCCCTGATCTGTTCGGAGCGGTCAATCACCGCAAGCGTACCGTCGCTGAGATTCATTCCGATCGACTCCGACAGCTCTCTAAGCTCCCTTTCGATCTCGTCTATCGCCTTGAGGCTGCTGCGAATGTGCATAACATTTATCAGCGTGACCGCAAGATCGGCAGCGCAAATCGTATACAGCACAACCAGCGCAGCTGCGCCGAGCGTCAGGGGGATTATTTCCAGAATTGCCATTATCGTGGGGTGCACAACCTCTACCACAAGCACGCACGCCAACCCCCACATTATCGAAAACCTCGGGCAGATATAGCCTTTTATGTTGAACGGCTCGTTCGAATAATCCCACCATTTTTCATGGAAAAGCTTCTCGAGAAGAAAACCGGCAGCGAACTCGATCGCTGTTGTAAAGACAACCGACGAAATGAACAGCAGCGCCCAGCGGCTCTTCAGCGGCTCCAAAAATAATATGACAGAAAGTGCGCCGAAACCGTATATCGGACATATCGGTCCAATCTCAAAGCCTCGGTTGATAAAGCGACCCTTCACGACCGCATGAAATATTACCTCCACACACCACCCAAGAAAGGCATAAGTCAGGAACAATTCAAGTATTTCATATATTGAATAATTCATATTCGATCTACTTTTCGCCCTTGAGGTGCTTCACGTGCTTTTTGATGGCGCGAAATGTTTCGTCGCTGATGATATGCTCCATTCGGCAGGCATCTTCAACGGCGGTTTTGGGGTCGATCCCAAGCTCCATGAACCATGCAGAAAGGAAGGTGTGACGTTCATAGATCTTCTCTGCGATTTCCTTGCCGGGATCCAACAATGTGATATAGCCCTTGCTGTCCACATTGATATACCCGTTTTCACGAAGATTTTTCATGGCAATGCTGACGCTTGGCTTCGAGTAGCCAAGCTCCGTTGCGATATCAACGGAACGAACATCGCCTTGCCTGTTATGCAGAATAAGTATTGTTTCGAGATAATCCTCGGCAGATTCTCTTATTTTCATTGCTGCCCCTCCTTTGATGGTGTGTATTTTGAACGAAGCCCGAACTCAAAGACTCTTTCTGTGATTATACCATATTTCTATACGTAAATTCAATAGTGTTTTATCTTATTTTTGCTATGATAGGCTCTGCGAAGCGGGCTTTGCAGATTTTTTGTAGTCATTTGTAAATTCCAGGAATAATTCCGTCATACGCTTTTCGTTATAATATAGTGTACAGTCCTTGTATTCAACAACGGGCACGCTTTGAGCCGTTTCGCCATGGAGCAGCCTTACTGCCTGCTCACCCGTAATTTCGCCCATCTTTTCAAAATCGTAACAGTAACCCGCTGCGCAGCCGTCTTCGATCTGCCCAAGCGTTACGCCGTAGATCGGAACTGCGCTTCCAATGCTTTGGCTGATAACAGGCCATGAATTCTGCATAAGCATGTTGTCCTGCAAAAGCATCACTGCATCACAATTGTCCATCAGCTCCCTCGACAGTTCGGGCAGCTGCTGCGAAGTATCCGCCGGCGTCTCAACAAGCTGTATGTTCCTGCTCTCACATTCTTTCGCAAGAATATTAAGCTGACTCTCGCAGTTTTGCTCGGACGCGCTGTAGATAACTCCCAGTTTTGTCATAGCCGGCTGAGCAGCATATATCATGTCAAAGCGTTCCTTCACGCCGAACGCTGCTGCAGTTCCTGTGCAGTTTGCAGACGGCGAGTTAATATTGTCAACCAGCCCGGCGCCCACAGGGTCGGTTACGGCGCAAAACACAACAGGTGTTCTGCCCGATGAAGTAAACAGCGGACACACAGCCTCTGCGCAGGGAGTTCCGACTGCCGCCGCCAGATCGACACCGCCGTTCACAGCAAGCTGCCCCGCCTTCTCGGAGATATCCCTTAGCTCGCTTCCGCTGCGCCCTACCGTTATTTCAACATCGACTCCGTTTTCGGTCAGCGCCGCCTCAATGCTTTTGGTGCAGGCGCTGAGTTCCTCACAGTCATTATACTGGAAGATCGCTGCTCTCGGCTTTCGTGCGGAATTGGAGTGTTCGCTTTCCGACGCTGTTTCGGACGCTGCGCTCGAAGAGAGATCTTCATCATCAAACGAAAGCTTCATGCTGCAGCCGCCCAGCAAGATCGCCGAGATCACCACAGAGCACAAACACACGATCAAATTCCGCTTCACGGTGTATCCTCCGGACCTATGAATTCAAGCTCGGGATTTTTGACGCTGACCTTCGTGCCCTTCGACACCGAGCTTACTATAAATGCGTTGCCGCCGATCGTAACGCCGTCGCCGATCACCGTTTCACCGCCTAAAACAGACGTGCCCGAATATATTGTAACATTATCCCCAAGAGTAGGGTGTCTTTTTGTGCCTCGAAGCTTTTGTCCCTTACGTGTAGAAAGTGCGCCCAGCGTCACGCCCTGATAGATTTTTGCGTTCTTCCCGATTTTTGTTGTTTCACCGATAACCACTCCTGTTCCGTGGTCGATGAAAAAATACTTATCGATATCTGCCCCGGGGTGAATATCGATCCCCGTAACGCTGTGGGCATACTCCGTCATGATCCTGGGGATCATCGGGACGCCAAGCATATATAACTCATGAGCAATACGATAAACCGAAATCGCAAGCATACCCGGATAGCAGAATACTATCTCATCTGTTGAAAACGCCGCAGGGTCGCCGTTAAACGCTGCTGTTACATCAGTGGCGATATACTCCCTGATCTTAGGCAGTGTCTCCAAAAATCTGTATGTAATGTCATCTGCTCTGCGGATAACGTCTTCCCTCGTATCTCCGTCCGCCTTTACGTTGTCAAGCGCTTTGGCTATCTGCTTTTTCAAATGGTACTGAACATATTCGAGCTTCTCGCCCACCAGATATCCGGCAAATTCGGAACGCAGCTTATTGTTGTCGAAGAAGCCCGGAAAGAGCAGCTTCCTCAGCTCCTCAACGATCTCGATAAGCACGCCCTTGTTCACCATATTAAGTTTATCGACACGACAAATATGCTCATATTCGCCATAGCTTGCGAGCAGGCTGTCAACCAGCTTTTTCGGGTCATTGTTTTGTGTATTGCCGTTTATCTCATTTATCATCATATCCATAATATCTGTTCCGCCTTTATTTCAAGGTCATATCTTACGCATCTCGACCTCGTTGATATAAAGTGTGCCGTTCTTATATTCATATCCGATATCGTAGGATTCCTCCGTATCGACAACGTACTTTGCAAAAATCGCATTATCCGACACAACGCTGTAGAGATGATCCATACTGACTCCGTCTGAGGTAGTTCTGATCATGTGACCGTCTTCGGTAAATTCAAACGTAACGTCATTTGTGTCATCGTGCCATTTTCCGATCAATCGCTCGTCGATTTTGGCATCTTTTATCGGCTCCATTCCAAGCTCGCCCTTCCCTCGGTCGAGCGTTACGTTTTCGGGAACGACGTCAAGGTTCTCTTCCTCGAATTCCGACGCTATCTCCTCAAGAGTAAGATGACGTCCCGTGAAAATATTCCCGCTTGCAGTATATTTGTAGACTCCGTAGAAGATCGGAGAATACTCATACACAACATTTGCCGACAAAACATTTCCGTAGTCCTTTGTAGTTCCCGCTTCATATGTACCTTCAACAGTCATCGAACCGAGTGTTACTCTGCATACACCGTCTTTCAGGAATTCATAAGTAAGATCCTCCGAAAACTTCACCTCACGCTCGGCGATGTCGTCGGTAGCTGAAACGTCGATACCTCCCGATTCTTCGGCGATGTCGTATGTTTCGGTGTAGACTCCGTTATATTTCATGTGCCACGTCCCATCGATGAGCGGATTGAAAAATACTCTCCACACAAACCAGCCTGCAAAAACGGCGCATACAATACACACGCTGAAAAGCAGCTGACGGTTCCTGATGATTTTTCGCCTGCGCGGGCGGATCTCCTTTTCGATTTTCTCAGAAGATTCGATAACATCGCTTTCGCTTGAAGTCTTAGCCTCGTTGTTTTCCTTTTTCACGGTAATATCCTCCGATAATTTTTATGAGCCGCAGCCTTTTTCTTCAAGAGTCACTGATTAGATCGAGCGCCCATATCGCGAAGGATGACGAAAATATGCAAGCGAGATGGGTGTTAAGTCCGCAGGACGGGATCTAATCAATTGATCCTTAACTATTATTTTACAACATTTTTGAAAATTATACAAGTATTATTGATGAACAATATAAAAATTGTTGTCTGCCGATCGTCGGAAAGATATAATACTATGAAATGAGCAAATATTGATTCTTTCGTCAGGATCCACAAATCTGCGTCGCCGTGTATCGGCGGGAATGATTCATTCCTGCCGTTAGCCCTTTCAAAGTGATAAAGTATGCATTCTTTTGGGCGAAACTCAGTCTCCGCTGCCGCGTCGGTCGGGGCTTCGGTTCTGTCCGCTTCTTGGAAAAAGTTTGTGTTGTGCATTGCCGAATTTTGTTTTGTTCAGTTTTGCGAAATGCCCACTTTATAGTATAATACATGATATGCTGATCCTAAACGTTTTGCGGCTTTATTCCGCAGTAATTTTTGCTCGTTCAAAAACCGTGAAATACTGTCGAACATTCGTTGACAATCTCGTTTTTGGGTGATATAATATTGATGTATTATGGCTGTCCGGCGTTTTGGAGCGCCATGAGAATTTTATATGGAAAGGTAGTTGCATTTATGATAAAATTATCGAATGGCTCAAGGTTGAAAAAGAATATACGATCCGTTAAAGCATTTGCATTGGCTGCGGCGCTGTGTTTCTGCATAACAGCAGGCAGCTGCAGCAACAAAACCGATAACAACTCGTCCGGCTCGATCTCCTCGGCGGCTGAAAGCAGCACAGTTATCTCCGAAACTGCCGACAGCGCAGCGTCGGCGTCTTCAAAGGCGGAAAACAGCAAAACTGAAAGCAGCTCTAAGAGCAGCAAAGCCGAGTCCGGCAAGGCGGCAAGCAGCAAGTCCGAAAGTAAAGCCGAAAGTAAAGCGCAGAGCAGCGCTGCCACAAAGTCCGAAGGCGCTTCCGAGGAAAGCGGCACAAAAACCGAACAGAAAACCGACAGCAAGACCGAGGTCAAAACAGAAAGCGCAGCTGCCGCCGAAAGTAAAGACGAGAAGACCGAGATCAAAACCGACGGATTCACAAAAGGACAGACTATCGTTGTCGACATCAGGTTTGGCGGGATCAATATTAACGGCGCCCCGGCAAAGATAGGCGCATATGATTATTGGATCGATTATGACACATCGGCACTCGAGTATGTAAAGAGCGTTGAGCAGACAAAGAGCGATCTCCAGCTCGTCAATGACAAAGAAGCAGGCACGGTCAAGATCGCCCACATTGCCGCAATGGGCTTTGAAGATGACTTTTCGGGAAACAGGAAGTCAACATACAAGGTGTATTTCACCGCAAAGAAAGACATGAAAGACACAAAGGAAATGGGACTGAAGTGCAGCTGCCCGTCGCTGACTGCCGTTTCGATGGACGGAAAAGACACATTCACTCTTATCAATACGAAAACACCCGAGGACAAGTATTCGGAATACGTCGTTGTCGGTGAATAATATGATGATGTGCACACAAGCCAAGCTCGGGCTTGTGTGCTTTTTCGTTACCAAAATGAAACTTGCAATCAGCATTAAAATGTGATATCATGTAATATGTGGAATATTCGACATATTATGACATTTTATTATTAACGTTTCTGAAAGCCCCTGCCGCAGGATATTACGGCATTGGTTTTTAGACTGCAAAAATCGGGGGATTACTTATTATGAAGCGCAGTTTTTATTCTGCCGCAGCCGTTGTGTGCGCCATTGTTATGTGCTTTTCGGGCTGCGGAGCGAGTTCGGCGATGAGTCAAGACGACGGTGCTGTAGACATCGACCTTGAGGCGATAGAGAACGAACGAGTCACTCTTGCATCACAGGCAGCGCAGGAAGCACCGAACAGCGATGATGAAATTGATTTTGACAGAGCTTGGTTTGACGACTGCGTTTTTCTGGGTGACAGCATGATTTTGGGGCTGAGCTTCTACGGCGAAACGAGCGGTATGCTCGGAAATGCGGAGTACATCTGCGCTCCAAGCCTGGGCTGGGTCAACAGTCAGTGGGATCTTCTTGACGAAAACGCCGTACACCCATTTTACAACGGCAGCCTTGTTCTTCTTCAGGACGCCTGCATGGTATCGAATTCCAAAAAAGCGGTCATTCAGCTGGGAATGAACGATATCGGAATGTATACTATGGACGAAACATTTGAGGCAGCAGACGAATTGATCGCAAAAATGAGGGGAGTAACTCCGAATGTACAAATTTATCTGATAACAATTAATCCGATGATAGGGATCAAAGAAACGGGCAGTCTTAATAATAAAAAAATACGCGAATACAACGAGCGTCTGAAAGCATTTGCCTCAGAGCACAGCTGCGGGCTGATAGATTCGTGGTCTGCTATTGCCAATGAAAACGGAGAGCTTCCGATAGAGATATGTAATGACGTGGATTCGCAGGGAATACACCTGAATTACGAGGGAGAAGGCATACTGGCGAGGTGCATAGTAAAAACGATCAGCGAGTATGTTGGATAAAACTGATCGATGCGCACATTCGGGATCTCCGAATGTGCGTTTTTCAATGCCCGGGACAGTCTTGACATTACCAATCGAGGAAACGGAGTCCTGCTTGCCGCAGTCGGGAAAAGACAAAAACCGCAGCAGACAGAAAAAGCGATCTGTTTGGCAGCGTCTTAGAAAAAGTAATTTGTTTTTAATGAAATTCTAATCTTTCTTAAATTTTCTTTTAATTTTGATGAGTTATTATAAGATCACAGCAAGGGAAGCTTCAAGAAATGTCGCAGAGAATGCGCTTTGTGACATGGCTGTTGGACGATGCATTAATGGCATTTTGTTCGGGAGGTATTATTATGAAAAGCTATGAAATGGTAGAAACGCTGAGCACAAAAGCAGGCGTATCGCTTGAGATGGCGAAGGACGCGCTCGAAAGATCAAACTGGGATATTCTTGACGCAGCGGTTTATCTGGAAAGAGCGAAGGCAGGAGCGGCAGGGCAGACTCAGTCGGAGCAGCAGTCCGCTCCTCAGGGCGGAGCATACTATGTCAGCGGAAGGCTGCATGAAAACAACGGGAGCTTTGCGACTCCGAGCGCAGACGGAGATCCCGCAGGATTCAACCGCCCCTACGGGTATAACGAAGGATATACTCCTCCGTACAAGGATTTTCCGAATCGGGGAGCGGGCGGTTACTACGGCAGCGATCAGACTTCGGGATACGACTTTGACGACAAGCCCATCGGACAGGCAGTCGGCGCACTGGCGGGCACGCTTGAGAAGATCGTGAATTCGCTTTTTTGCTGCTACTTTGTGGTGAATCGCAGAGGCAGCGAGGTGTTCAGGCTTCATCTCCTTCCAACGCTGATAATCGGCGTTGTGTTCTGGGCAGCAACGATCCCGATCCTGCTGTTGGGGATTGCGTTTGAGTGTAAGTATTCGATCGGCATAAAGCGAGGCGGAGATAAGACGCTGACTGATATTATTGACGAAACAGTCAACACGGCGTGGGACACCGCAAAGCGCGCAAAAACCGATATAGTGAACGAAACGAAAAACGTGGCTAAGGTCTATGAAGATTCGAAGCGTGAGTTTGCAGAGGACTACCGCAAGGGAAAGCAGAGCGTTAATCTCAATAAAGACAAATGAACTGCCGAGGCAGATAAAAACTATGGAAGGTGATATTATGATCAATACGGAAAAGGTATCTTGGAATGACGAGCGCGAAGAAATGATCGAGAAGATCATCTCAAAGACAGGCGTTACACGTGAACAGGCTGAAGAAGCCCTCGAAAAAAATAACGGAGATTTGCTTGACGCAATGATATATGTCGAAAGGACGTACGGCTTGGCGTCTAAAGCCGCTCAAGCGAATACGGCGCAGCCTGAACAGCAAGTTAGGACTCAGGAGAGCGCTCAGACAGTCGAGAGCACTCAGACGGCACAAAACGCTCAGACAGTCGAGAGCACTCATACGGCACAAAACACTCAGACAGCGCAGAACACTCAGACAGAACAAAACACTCAGTACTATCAGAGCGCAAAAACAACAGACAACACCGCAAAGTTTCAGGAAGAAAAGCAGCAGGACGACAGCTACAAATGCTTCGGCGAAAAATTCGCCAAACTGATGAAGATACTGTTCAGCAACAATATCGATATATACAAAGACGGCGTACAAGCTGCAACACTGCCTATCGGGGTAGTTCTTATCATGATGATCTGCAGCGCAAATCTGCTGATGGCGGTCATGATAATATCGCTGTTCTTTGGGGTAAGCTATAAGCTTTCGGGACCGCAGTTTGATCGGCCAAGTGCAAACATGGTGATGGATTCTGTATACACCGCAGCGCAAAAATTAAAAGTATTGATCTTCGGAAGATAATTGGATTAATTGACCGAGGAATGATCGAAGCAATAAGGGGACGTTTCGTGTGGAGCGTCCCCGGATTTTGTTAATGCACAATTCTCAATGATAACATACTATGTGCTGCGGCAAGTTTGCCCGGTCTAGGAAAATTAATTGTTAATATTGATACTCTATATCCCCCGGAGACCCGCACCCCGACACACTCGGCAGCTTTTTGGAAAAAAGCTGCGCAAAAGACTTTTAACTTAGGTTAGTGCCTATAGAAGAAACCAAAATTGGAGATGGACGAAGCCCACCGCTCCTAACCCCCGTTTTTTTCTTGGGAAAGAACAGGAAGCGGGGTGAATAGGGTAAAAGAACAATAAAGCAGCATTTTTATTTTCTTTAATCGAAGTTTCATTAACAAAATATGAACTAAGCCTTTCTAAAGTTTTTTGATCAATCTTTTTTCAAAAAAGATTGCGGTTTCCAAAGGCAGAGGTCTCCGCTGCCGCGTCGGTCGGTGCTTCTGCGACGCCGAGGTCTCCCCCGGAGACCCGCACC
>CACZCM010000047.1 GCA_902779615.1 uncultured Ruminococcus sp.
CCCACAAGCGAGCTGCAAAATGATAAAATGACATTTTTTATGACAATATGACATTTTTATTTTAGAAATGTCATAACCACAAATGGCTTATTCAAGCCGTTTTTTGAACAAAAAGTGACATTATGACAGTATTTTCTATTTTTTTAGCAAAAAAATTTGAAAAAAGAATTGAAAAAGAATAGTATAATAAAAAAATATATAAGAAGTGCGTTTTTTACTGTCATTTTGTCATAAAAGCCTGAAAAATGGCTTAACCAAGCCGTTTTTGGGCATTTCAAAATGTCATTTTTTCGTCATAACAAATGTCATAATGTCATTTGTTGAAAGAAAGATAATGTGGGAAGTTTAAGTGAGTAAACAAATTGTGAACTCAGCTGTTATCTTCAATACCCTCGGCAGCTTTTTTGAAAAAAGCTGCGCAGAAAACTTTTAATTAATACTTGTTTAACTCGTTCAAAAGCCGTGGCAATTTAAAAAATGAAATTACAATGCTTTAAATATAGCTTCGACATAAAGATTTTGAAAAAACTTTCAAGGTTTAAGATTGTTTTAAGACCTCAGCGATAAAATATAGACAAATTTAAGGTTGATATTATAATGATAAAACGAGCAAGTAAAAATACTGCAATTGTTTTTTAATCTGTAATTAGCTCGTTGCATTAAAAGCTCTGCTTTCAACAAGCAGACACAAGCCTTAAGCTTGTGCGTTGAGTATGGGATTTAAAACCCTACTGAACGTGGGATATAACCCGCCGCCTTAGAAACGGGGAACTCCCTCTGTGGTTATAAACATCAACAAATCAAAATGAGGTGAATTCTATGAAGAAAAGAACAGTCTTTACAAGTATGGTTTGCACCGCTGCGCTATGCTCCGCAATGATCCCCACTGCCGTTCCCGCATACGCAGCCGAAGCCGAGCAGGTGACGTTTACGTTCAGTGACAGCGGCATCACTTCCTCTGATTCGGATTTTGACAAGTACATCGACGGAAATGAATTGACGATCAAAGACTCGGGCAGCTACAAAGTCACAGGCAGCTGTTCTGACGGCAGCATCAAGGTCAAGAAATCTACCAAGAATGTTACGTTGACACTTGAGGATCTAAGTCTTACGAGTGAATCAACCGCGCCTCTTGCGTGCAGCAAGAATTCACAGGTCGATATTATCGTTAAAGGCGAAGTCACTCTGACCGACAGCGTTAAGAACAGCGAGGACTACTGGACTGACCAAGGTTATTCCGACTCAGACAGCGAAGTGGATTCGGCTGAAAATGCTGTTGTGAAGCTAAAGGGCGCATCAAAGGTCACTATCTCCGGTGACGGAACACTCAATATTAATGCGAATGCAAAAAACGGCATAAAATCCGGCTCTACGCTCGATTCCGATCTTGATACCGAGCTTGCATACGATCCCGAAAGCGAGTACTTCGCATATCTCACAATGAACGACCTTACGGTAAATATTGACGCAACAAGCGTCTATACACCAAGCTCAGCTTCGTCATCGAATACAGGCTCAACCGGCGCCGATCCGTGGAGAAGAACAGGCCCGGGCGGCGGAATGAATCCCGGTATGGACAATACCGATTACTATGGCGACGCTATCAACGCAGAAAGCTGTCTTAGTATTCAGAGCGGTACCTACAATATCAACGCAGATGACGACGGTATCCATTGCGATTATATTCTGAACATCGGTGCATTAGGTGCAGACAACAGCGATCTTGACGTTAACATTAACGGATCCTACGAGGGGATCGAAGGCGCTGTTGTAAATTTCTACAGCGGCGATATCGACATCACCGCATCGGACGACGCTGTTAATGCTGCCAACAGCAGCTTGTCGGGCAGCGGCTCAGATCCGTTTCAAAGAGGCGGCTCGTCTTATGACTTTCAGCTGAATATATTTGGCGGAGATATATATGCCGACGCATCGAACGGCAGCGACAATGACGGACTTGATTCAAACGGCTCTATCAACGTTTACGGCGGCAAAACGATCGCCATTGCAGACCAAAGCGGCAACGCATTCGATCTTGAGGGCAGCTTCAATATATCCGAAGGCACCTTACTTGGCTTAGGATCTGCGCCTATGGAAGGCGAAAAGCTCAACTCGTCTACTCAGCAAACATGGGCAGTCTGGTCGGGAGGCAGCAGCGGCTTCGGAGGTTTTGGCGGACGAGGCAGCAGAGGAAGCAGCTCGACTAATATTTCCGAAGCAGATCAATCAAAAATCACTCTTTCGGTCAACTCCAACAGCTACGGGATCGGCAGCAGTATAAGCGGCATATCTAACGGCACAAAGGTCGCCGTATTATGCAGCGGAAGTGAGGAAATCATATCTACAACAGCAAAGAACAATGCCTCTTACGTGACATTTGCCGGCGATATCAACGCTGCCGGCGACTCGACTCTCACCTACATCGCAAACAACGGCACAAGCGACACATCATCTGTCAGCGGTCAAACCGGCTCTGTGCTGACTGTTGCAGCAAATAATTTCTCAAACAGCGGCTGCACATTTAAGGAATGGAACACGCAGTCAGACGGCAGCGGGATCTCCTACAACGCGGGTGACAGCTTCAATATCTCCTGTGATTCAACGCTTTATGCTATCTGGGAAAGCAGCGCTAAATCCGATGATACATCAAACGACAGCTTCAAAGGCACATTCGTCGTTGAGGGCGGCTCTGCAGCGATCACTACATACGCCACTCACGACTACGAAAGCGGCGAGGAAAACCAAACCGAAGCATACGCAAGAGATGATACCACAGGCGAGATCACCACTGACGGCAGCGGGCAGATCAACTTCAAGGTCACTCCAGAGGACGGCTATACTGTTGCAGTAGTCTCCGCAACCGGCGGAACATACAAGAACATCAAGACTCCCGAGGAGCTTGGCACAGATAACATATGGCGGATCACAAAAATAACCGACGACCTGACCATCACAGTTACTCTCACTAGATCCTCGACAGATGACACTGCTCCCGATCCGACAGATACAGATGGTGATTCCGGTATTATCGGAGATATCGACAACGATAGCTCGGTCACGTCTGCGGACGCACTCGAAGCATTGAGAGCAAGCGTTGGATTGACAAAACTGAGCGACGATCTTATCAAACGCGCCGATATCGACTTGAACGGAATCGTTGAAAGCTCCGACGCGCTTGAGATACTGAGATACAGTGTTGGGTTAAGCTCCAGCGGCAGGATCGGACAAAAAATCACAAAATAAAGTATTCTCTTTGACATTAACTATACCACATATCGTACAAACTGACGGGATAAATTATTCGTTAGTGAAGTACTCATAAAATAGAAACCGCAGTATTTCTGACTGTATAGTCGGAAGTACTGCGTTTTTTTACGATAAAAGTATATAACAGGCTGTATTAGTTCAAGCTTAATAAGCTTTAATTAATAGTTTTCGCCAAGCCTTTTGAAAAAAGCTTGCAGGCGGCAAGCTGCCGTCCATTAAGAACGTATGTTTTACTTATTTAAAGCGTGAATCATACTCAGCCTCTCATTGTCGGACGTGAACTGTCTGCAAAGCCTGCGCTGACACGCAGTACAGCAAGCGCGTCGCCCGCTGTGATCTCGTTGTCGCCGTCAATATCGGCAATGATGATCTAATCGGAATTGAAGGTTACAATTCCAACACTCGCACGAAGTATTGTAAGGGCATCGTTTGATGTGATAACGCTATCGTTATCAATATCGCCATAAAGCACTTCCGTATCCGGAATAGGATCTCCGTAGAATTCGGCTATACCCTTCTTTATCAAATTTATATTGTAGAAGCCTTCATAGTTATACTCGGCGCCCGGCATCGGAACATCGGGCATAGCGCCTTTGTCGGCGTCCTTGCCGCTCACTCGAAGATACATGCTTGATCCGGAGATGTTATAGCACGCTCCGTTAGTGTATAATCGCTGCACTACACAGCAGCTTCCGCCGCCTGTTGTTTCGCCGATTATGCAGATCCCCGCATCTTGGGCAAAGCACGCAAATTCATTCGGACATGAATACGTATCACGGCAGCCCAAAACGGCACAGCGAAAATTATATTTTACCTCATCGTCTTTTTCGTCAAATTTTCCGTCAAGATTTTTATCTATTCGTGAATTGAACCTTACGATATTTCCGGATACGATACTTTTTTCCAGATAATCAACATCGCCGCTCATAAGCGATATCATGTATGCCGCTACAATGGGGTAACCGCCGTTGTTTGAAGTAACGTCAACGATGAAATTCTTCGCATTGTGTTCGGCAGCATAATCCATAGATTCCTTGAACGCGCTCAAAACGCTATCATCAAAATAACCGAAGCTGAAAAAGAACGTGTCGCCGGTGCGATACAGCGTTATGCCGTTCCACTGCTTCACAAGCTCAAAGCTATTATATGCGTTTGATCTCTCAACAGAAAGCAGCTTGTTAGTTTCGGCAGCTGCAGCCTTCTTTTCCTGCCACTCGATGATCTCTTTAACGTCCTTGTTGTCATCGCTGCCGAACACCTTTTTCGCTGCACTTGCGGGGTCGGAAATACCGTATTTTTTCAAACGATCCCCAATAGAGAATTCCAGACGTGTATGACCTCCGTCATACAAATAGTACTGTAGGAGTATCAGACCTGCGCAGTAATCCTCAACGTTCCGGGATAAAAGCAGCTCCTTTACTTTTGGAGTAATGCTGTTATACGAGTCAAATGTTTTATCAAGTCCGTTCTTAACAATGCTTTCGGTAAAAAGAGCGTTTGACGGTCTGCCGGCAAAACAGTCTATCGAAAAACACAGCTCGTTATAATCGTATTTCGCATACGCTTCACTTCTGACGCTTGCAAATTTCCCCTTTGCGCCCATCTGCCCATATACGCTCACAATATTGAACTGCTCCTTCTTGTAGGTCAGCGCAAAGTCGGTATCCGAAAAAATATCGTTCAGAGTGCAGAAAGGCAGATACACGCTTCCGTCATTCTCCACAATATCGAGATCGTATTTTGAGAGATCGAACTCCACACCCTTGAGTTCTCCGGTATATTCCGGTTCACCTCCGTTATCCAAAAAATAATATTCCATATAATCCGTATCGTTTTTTAAATTGCTCGAAATGAATCCCTCGTAATAATCAAATGTAACGACGTCGTTATCGGCATCGACCGTCATTGAGTGTCCGCCGTTTTCAAATTTATAGATGCCGCTGCCAAGACTGATCGGTTCCTGATCCAAAATAAAAATCTAATCGAGATAACTCTCAATATTAACAAACGGGATCTCGGGAAGATCGCTTCTGATAAGACAATCGACCTCCGCTGATCCAGCAGCACTGCCGAAGGGCTGTACGATGATCGTCTTCTTATCAAAGCCCGGAACTGTTTTGGCTGACACAGAGATCGACACGGGCGGATAAGCACAGAGAATTGATGCGGACAAAAAAAACAGACAACAGTTTTTTCATAATGGCGCTCCTCGCTATGTAAAAGTCAGGCAAAAAACCTCATATTCATATTATAACAATTCAATCTGAAGTTATTGCTTTATTTTTTAATTTGTTGTATAATTTTTTTACGAGCAATGGAGAATTTGTATAACCGCAAGCCTGCGACTTGCGGTTGCTTGTTGAAATCAGAGTTTTAAATTCAGGGAGGTATTTTTTATGATACAAGAAGAGCTAACAACAATATCGCTGTCTTACTTCGGTGAATATGACAAGACTATCCGGGTCTATGTACCTCAGCATGACGAAAATGAAATAATGCCCGTTATATATATGACGGACGGTCAGAATCTTTTTGAAGACGGACATCCTCATCAGTACGGCTGCTGGTTTACACAAAAGGCGGTTCGCTCCGAAAAGAAAAGCAGCGGTAAATCCGCAATAATAGTGGGTATACATAATGACGAAGGTGTGATGCGGCGCACCAACGAACTCACACCTAACAGCATTGGCAAAATCAAGGATATTGAGGAAATATCCGAGGAAATGAAAAAATTATTATCGCCCGAGGGCGAAAGGTTTGATGAGTTCATAGTAAATACGGTCATGCCGCATATTGAGGCAATATTTCCCGCCGAAAAAGGTAAAGCAGCATTTTGCGGAAGCTCCTCAGGAGGGCTGCAGTCATTTTTTACCGTAATCAGTCACCCCGATAAATTCTGTATCGGCGGCGTATTCTCCCCTGCGTTCGTATTTTATGACGTAAACGATATCCTGCGCTTTACTGCCGATAAAATGAACGAAAACATGCCATTTCTGTATATTTACAGCGGAGCGGGCGACAAGCTGGAAAAAGAAATATGTATGAGTACCGAGGAAGTCTATGATGCACTTACGGAGTTTTATCCGCCGGACAAGATGTGCGAAGTGATACTGCCCGAACAACGTCACCATGAAAGCGCATGGGAGCCGATCTTCAGAGATTTCCTGCATACATTTCTGGAACGAAGAGATGAATTCTGACAGATATTATTCTTACCTTGAAAAAACGCAAGATCCCCCCTCTGCCTTGGAGGGGGGATCGTTACTATCCGCCGCTATTTAATTGCCTAAATAAACATATCGAAAACCGGAAGATCATTCCGACCGAGAATGAACGATAGCTTTTTCTCTCCACTTTCCGCTTTTCCAGCGCGCCAACATCAAAATACCTCTTACACATTCATCGGCTACCAAAGCGATCCACATACCGTAAATCCCCAATCCGAAAACGACTGCAAGCATGTACGACCCAAAAACACTCAGCGTCCAGTTGGAAAAAACAGCACACGCAGTCGGGAAATACACGTCACCTGCGCCTCGCATACAAGCTATCACCACGAGATTTGTCGTTCTGCCAAGCTCCAAAACACAATTCATCAACAGAATATTTGAGCAAATGGCAATGATCCCGGGATCATCGGTAAACAGCCCTATCAGCTGTTGGCGCAGCAAAACCCCCGCGGCACACGACGTAAGTGTGATCGCAATTGCTTTTCTGTGAGAACTAAAGCACTGCCGATATGCTTCATCAAATTCACCCGCTCCGACAAGGTGGCCTATGATTATTTGAGAGGCCTGGCCGATAGATACTGCAAACAGATAAAACATCATCGTGATGCTCTGCACATATGTTTTTGCAACAAGCTCGCTTTCGGTCAGGCATTTCAATACAATAGAGGTAATCACAAGCTGTGAAAGATTATATAGAAATGTTTCCAATGCAGACGGGATCCCGACCTTGAGCATCGCCTTTAATTCTCCGAACGGAAACGGCCTCAGCAGCTTAAAAATGCTCGGCTTCTCTATCTTTGTAAACAGTATGAACGCAAGCACCAAGCTGCCGAGAATACGGCTGACGCATGTGGCGGCTGCCGAACCCGAAACGCCATATTTGGGGATCAATACCACATCTGCGGCAGTATTGAAGATATTCATTCCAAGCGAAACGAACATTGTGATCTTTGTCAGTCCGTGATTTCGTATGATAACCGATACCGCTCCGAGGAATGCCTGCAAAAATATTGTACCGCCAACTATATGAAGATACCGAGAGGCAAAATCCAGTATCTGACCTTCCGCGCCTATCAGGATCAATATTTTACGGTCAAACAAAAGCAAGACCGCGCTGACGACTGCTCCCAACAAAATATGCATTGTTATGGAAAGAGCCGCTATTCTTGACGCCGAGCTTCGCTGATTTGCGCCCAGATACTGAGATATCATTACTGCGCTCGCTGTGGATAAAACATTGAATACGATTGTCACAATAGATACTGTCTGATTTGCTGTATTTACCGATGAGGCAGCAAGATCGTCATATCCGCTGAGGATCAAAACGTCAATAAACCCCAACAGCATATACAGAGCTGTTTCAATGAATATCGGCCATGCAAGACTTGTCAGCTTTAGCTTTTTCATGGTTTCACCTGATTTCATCAAAATTGGTTCGTCTGATATATGACGCTGACCAAGCCGATCGGCACAAATTTATGAGATGATCCCAATACGGCGGGCAGCTGCAGCGTACCTATTCACCACGCAGCTGTCATTTTGCACACGGCGCCACAGGGAGAGAACTGTCATTCTGAAGAAAAATCTCCTTGTAATGCTCATAAACATCTTTGTATTCCGGTAAAAATTTCTTTATATCGGGTGATGAAAACGGAACTATAAGATAATCTGTCCATGTTGCCTGATTGTAGTAGCAGTACATAAGCTCGTTGTTAAGATCATCCAACACGATCTTTATCTCACCGTTTTCTATGACTTTTTTGACAGTAAGCTCCGCCATCACGCTCGTTACCTTGTTGTAATATTCGTCCTGCATCTGAGCGCAGAAAAGATTGCCGAGCGAATAATATACAAGCGTATCTCCAATGTACTCCGCAGGCTCTATGACGTGAGGGTGCGTGCCTATCACAAGGTTTACACCGCAATCAGCCAGATATTTTGCCATGTCACGCTGATAATCGGTTTCATTCGTTGAATACTCCACTCCCGCATGCATACACACCATAAGGAAATCGACCTTATCCCTAACTGCATCAATGTCCTTCTTCACCTGCTTTTTGTATGCCTGATACTCGCTGTCAGTTTCGGGCGAAGTAAAATCACACGGCCACACATTGACCAGATACTCCTTTCCCTCGGGAAGAATAAAACCGTTCAGACCGTAAGTATAATTAAGCATACTGTATGTAACGCCGTTGCACTCCAAAACATGGACCTCATCGCGTGAAGACTGACTGTCAAAGGACCCTGTCATAAAAACGCCGTCCTGCTTCTGCCAATATTTATATGATTCAAGGATTCCCTCCTCGCCTGCATCAAAGGTGTGATTTGTTGCTGTGGACACGAGGTTGAAGCCAAGGTCGACCATGGCGTCGCCTGCCTGCTGAGGACTGCAGAAGCAGGGGTAGCTTGAAAGCCCGACCTTTTCGCCGCCAAGGATCGTTTCCTGATTGTAGTAGCAAAGATCGTTTCGCTCGGTAAACGGACGCAGAAGGCGAACCATCGGTTTAAAATTATAGCCGCTGCCGTTTGCAAGCGCTGCGGCGTAGTTATAGGTGGAATCATAAATAATATAGTCGCCCGCAAACAGCAGTCGGAATTCGCTTTTTTTAGTCGAACTATCATCATTTTGTACATTATCATCAATTACGGATTCGGTCGTATCATCAAGCTCAAAGATCACCTCGCCCGGCTGCATTTCCTCATCCGATATAGCCTCGGGCTGCGATGAAGAGCACCCCGCCGACAAAATAAGCATTGCCGAAAGCACTAACGAAATAATAGTTTTTAATGTCGATTTCATAATTAATGTCCCTTCCGTATCCGAGAACGATACCGCCGCAATTCCGCACATTTCTCACCGCGGAGATACCGGTTAACAATATCAAAAAGCAAATAGGCAATTTGTTAGGCCGACTGCATATCGGCACGGATCACTTTAAAAACTCAATCTTCCACATCAATGCTCATTCAAATGGGTGACAGTTCAAGGGAATTTGATAGTAGAAATGACAGTAATCTGACAGTTCAAAAGTCCCAAAATCCGCATGGTTAAGCCATTTTTTTAAAAATGACAGAAGTGACAGTAAAAAATCGCACTTCTTATATATATTTTTATTATACTATTATATCTTTTTCAATTTTTTTACTAAAAAAATAAAAAGTACTGTCACAACTGTCAGGTCATGTGAAAAATGGCTTAACCAAGCCGTTTTTTAAGGCAAGATCCTCAAAATCTACTGTCAGATCACTGTCAGATTAATATCAGATTAATGTACCACTGTCACCTGTTGTTTGCTTGTGGGAAGTTTGAGTTAAAAACATGATAACATTTTTATACTGCATTGTCAATCGTAAATTGGAAAAAACAACATAAATTCGGCACGATTTTCACAATATTTTTTTAAAATTTCCTTAAATTCCGCTTGACAAGTGTAATTTAATTTGTTATCATATAAAAAACAGATGTAAGATGGCAGAAAGGGGAGCTATTATGCCGCGCAAAAGAAAAACTCTGCTTGAGGATACGTCTAACCAGTTTGTAAACTTGACCACAAACGAAACCATAAAAGAAAAAACCATTCCCACTATCTGCAAAAGCATACGGAAATACCGGGAGCGTCTGGGTATTGAACAAAAGGAACTCGGAAAGATGATCGGAGTTGTGGGAAATGCCGTTTGTAATTGGGAAAACGGCAGATCGCGTCCGGATATAAGTCTTATTCCTCAGATCTGCAGCGTACTGGGAATTACGCTTTATGATCTTTTCGACATACCCGATCCTGCCCATAGACAGACAAAACGAGAAAAGCTTCTGCTTGACAAATACAGATCCTTGAACGAGGGTCATAAATATGCTGTTGAAAACTTGATCCGTTCACTAAATCACATTGAATCGGTTGAACATATGCCCGCCATTAAAGAACTCATACTTTTCGAGAACTCGCTTGCGGCAGGATTCAGCACAGCAACTGATTTTGACGACAAGGGAGAACCTATATATTTATATTCATCAAGAGAGGTCGAGCTTGCCGACTGCGTATTTTCAGTAAGCGGAGACAGCATGGAACCCGAATTTCATAACGAAGATCTCGTGCTTGTTCAGCGTTTCCCCCGCTGCGAGCAGATCCGCCCGGGAGAGATCGGCGCATTTATAATAGGAAACGAAACATACATAAAACAATATCAGGACGACGGTCTTCATTCTCTCAACAAAAATTACAAAACAATGCATTTTGAAGACAGTGAAAATGTTTATTTTATCGGTAAGGTTTTAGGCATTGTAGATCAGGACTGTGATATAGCGAGCAATGATGACATTGCCAAATATCATTCGATCAGCAGTGGAGATGATGATTGATACGAATAAAAGAGCTTATATCTGTATAGATTTAAAATCATTTTATGCATCTGTTGAATGTGTAACAAGAGGGTTAGATCCGCTGAAAACAAAGCTTCTTGTAGCAGACGAAAGCCGCTCCGATCAAACTATCTGCCTTGCGGTTTCTCCCGCGCTCAAGGCGATCGGAGTTCCGAGCAGACCCCGCCTGTTTGAGGCCAAGCAGGCGATCGCCCTATATGAAAAGCGTTATTCAACCAAGGTGGATTATATTATCGCAGTGCCCAGAATGGCGGAATACGAGCGGGTATCGGCGCTCGTTTATTCGATATATCTGAGATATGCGGCTGCCGAGGATATCCATGTGTACAGCATAGACGAGTGCTTTATCGACTGCACCAAATATCTGCATTTATACGAGAAGCAGGCAAGGCAGCAGCATAAGCATCCCGCGCATATAATGGCGACCACAATGATACGCGACGTACTGAAAACAACGGGCGTTACGGCAACTGCCGGAATCGGCACAAATCTATATCTTGCGAAGATCGCCATGGACATTGTGGCAAAGAAATCACCTCCGGATAAAGACGGTGTGCGAATAGCCGAGCTTAATGAAATGAGCTATCGCTATTTGTTGTGGGATCATACACCGCTGACCGATTTCTGGCAAATAGGAGCAGGAAAAGCCAGAACTCTGAACAATGCATATATGTTCACGATGGGCGATATCGCTGCCAGAACTCAATGGGACGAGGAGTGGTTTTACAATGCATTTGGCGTTGATGCTGAGATACTCATCGACCATGCATGGGGACTTGAGCCTGTAACCATGAAGGATATTAAGTCATATCGTTCGAAAAACAGTTCCCTATCAAACGGACAGGTACTCCCCCGCCCCTATAAATACGGCGAAGCACGAAATGTGTTTTTGGAAATGGCCGATGTACTGTGTACAGATATGTTCAGAAAAAACCTTACTACAAAGCATCTGTCATGGTGGGTAAGCTACGATTACAAAAGCCTTGAATATGAACCCAACTACACCGGAAAGCTTTCGATCGATTTTTACGGACGGGTTCACCCGGCGCACTCGGTAGGAAATGTAAGACTGACGAACTATACAAATCTGCCTTCCAATATTTCACCGCCGCTTGTTGAGGATTTCGATAAAAAATCAGACCATCGGCTATTATACAGACGGCTGGGAGTATGCGCAGAGGAGGTAATCTCTGACGGAGGAGTGTATCAGCTCGATCTGTTTACAGATTATCAGCGTGAAGAAAAACAACGGCAGCTGCAGCAAGCGATGGCGTCGGTTCGCAAAAAATATGGGAAAAGCGCTGTTTTCAAGGGAATGGATCTTCTGGACGGCGCAACAACGCTTCAGCGAAACGAACAAATAGGAGGACACCGAAAATAAGGTGAGCGTATGGACAAAAACGATCATAAGTACAGAGAGTGTAACGATATCGGCGAAATAAAAATACCAAACAATTTCCGATATGCCGATACAGTCGCCAAAGGCAAGCCCGCTCACGAAAAATTCGATGCGTTTTACTCAAAACACCCATTCATGAGCATAGCCCAAAGAGCTAAGATCTTTTCTCCGTTTGACGCGCTTCGAGGCTTCAATGAAGCTGTTACTGCGAAGGAAACTCTATATCAGCCTAAAGTTATACTTGAAAACGAACAGATAGCCGAACTGAACGATAAATTAACGCTGCTCCAAAAACTTATCGACAAAGATAACAGATCAAAGCAGTACCGCACAGTCGTTGAGGTAACATATTTTGTGCCATGTTCAGATAAAAACAGTGAGTCATACGGCTACAGAGGTCAATACACAACAATTACGGGCATATGCACGAAAGTTGACAGCGTAATTGGAAAAACGATCACTGTTGAGAACACAATTATTGAAATGATACAGATCCTGCAAATAGAAATTTTGCAGAAAGATCCGTGCAACACTATAAAGGAAGATATTTATGATTAAAATTATGTTTGTATGTCTTGGAAATATTTGCCGTTCGCCAATGGCTGAATATGTGTTTAAGGACATGATCAAAAGACTGGGAATAAAAGACGATTTTTCTGTGTCTTCCTCCGCTACCAGCAATGAAGCTGTTGGGTGCGACATTTATTCGCCTGCGAAAAAATGTCTGCATGATCACGGGGTCTCATTTAACAAGCACTGCGCCCGCCGCTTCACCGAAAAAGACTACGAAGAAATGGATCACATTTTTATAATGGAACGTCGGAATTTTGTAAATCTTTGTCGTATAATAAGAGATGATTCCGAGGGAAAGATTCATCTTTTGCGTGAGTTTGACGCAAACGGAAAGGATATCGCAGACCCGTGGTACACAGGTGATTTTGAAACAGCATACAATGACATTCGCAGCGGATGCATCGGTGTACTGAAACATTTGGGATATGATACGAGCACACTTGACTGACAATAGAATTATATTGAAAAATTACGTTCAACACTTTTAAAGAACTTGCAGCAGCCTCACTCACCCCTCCATTCAAACTAACGCAAGGCGAGGAACAGAAAAATTATATAATTATCTCTAAATGAGCAAATTTGTAAAATTGCACAAAACGCTCGATAGATCAACAGCATAAAGTTTCTACCCCTGCTTTTTTCAAAAAGCGGGCAGGTTGCAAGGGCAGCGGTCTCACAGCCTGTTCGTTCGGTACTTCTGCTTCGCAGAGGTCTCCACCATCGGCGACAGATCACAGTCGGGAGACCCGACACCCTCGCCGCTCCAAGGCTAAACAGTTTTGGTCATTTTGACGAAAGAATCAAGATTTGCTCATTTATAGTAATCATTAAACCTTCAATGGCGCAACAAGTTAATATGTCTAAAAAATAAATGCCGTTCTGATGATGACCGCTAAACAGCATTTTTGACTAAGCTATTATTAAAAAATCGGAGATAACACAAATGTGATATCTCCGAAAAAAAGAGCGGATGACGGGACTCGAACCCGCTACATTCAGCTTGGGAAGCTGACGCTCTACCAAATGAACTACATCCGCAGGTATGAAATTGTTTTTTCAATAGAAATATTATACACCATTTCCGGGCGTTTTACAAGAGCTGAAAAGCATTTTTTTCGGTAATTTCGTTTCTCGCCTGCGGTCTCTTTCCGCAAGGAAACATTCGGTATGAATATTTATGCATTACACTCTGTATAATCATTCATAATCTCTGACCACTTTTGATTTAAAAACCGGGCGTGTGACCACTTTTTTGGTCAATCCTTCGATACGGCTCGTGAAAGCGCATTTTGTTCATAATTTGTTAATATTCTGACCGCTTTTTCCGGGTTTCTGACCACTTTTTAAAGCAAAAGTGGTCAGTAAAAAACGGCTTGCTCATGCGGTTTTTCGGGTCTCTGCCCACTTTGCCCACTTTTTTTCGCTATTTATTATAGAAAGTTATTTTTTTCTCACGTATTAATAGATGTACCAAAAGTGGGCCAAAACGCAAAAAAAGTCCGGAAACCCGCATAAATACTGGATTTTT
>CACZCM010000048.1 GCA_902779615.1 uncultured Ruminococcus sp.
CGGGGTTGGGATTCTCAAGGGAGGGGCAGCGCCCCTGCCCTTGAGTGCGTTTTTGGGTACTTTTGCCGCATAGCAAAAGTACCTCGCCCGCCCCGGCGATAGAGGGGCAGGGGCGGCGGGTCGCCGCTGACAAACTCCGGCAGAGTTTGAATTCGCAATTCGAAATTAAGTGAGATCGGAAGAGTTAATAAAATAACGTTGATCCACGCGAAAAAGTACGACCCTTTGGTGCGCAGCACCAACGACTCTAACAGCATGACCATGCGAAAGCTTGCGGATTCGAAGTTCCCAGCCAGAATAAAGTATCGGCGTGGTCATAGAGCAGGCGGGGTTGGGATTCTCAAGGGAGTGGCAGATTGGCGATACATAAGATCCAAATGCGGGAGCGAACTTAATTAAACAATAAAGTTGGACGCAGCTGTCAGCGGCGACTCGCCGCCCCTTGAGTGCATTTTGGGGTACTTTGGCCGCATAGCAAAAGTACCTCGCCCGCCACGGTGACAGAGGAGCGTAAGCAAAAATAAAGAAAATAGTAAGCATAGCAGAAAAAGCAAAAACATTCACTCACATAAGTCCAATATTCATTGAGTGTGTTTTCTCAGATCTATTGCAGTCGATCGGACATTTTAGCTGTCACCGCGTCCGGCATTTATTCTTCCCCAAGCTAACAGGGCGGCGGACAGTGTCCGCTGACAAGTTCCGTTCAACTTTATTGTGATCGGCAGTTATTCCCGCGTCCGGCATTTATTCTTCCCCAAGCTAACAGGGCGGCGGACAGTGTCCGCTGACAAGTTCCGTTCAACTTTATTGTGATCGCAAGCTAACAGGGAGGCGAACAGTGTCCGCTGACAAGTTCCGACGAACTTTGTTGTTAACGTTGGTTATTACCGCATAGTCGGTTTGTTTTCCCCGAACCAAGAAGTGGATCTTACCTTCGGGATACGCAAGCCTTTTGAGAAAGGCTTGGCGATAACTTTTTATTAACAATTTCTTAACTAATTTAAAAACCCCGGCTTTTACAAATTTGTTGCTTGACATAATAAGCGGAAAATGGTATCATAATATGAGAATTGCAGAAGAGCGGATAAGTCCGCAGAGCAACAGATAAAGGGGTTATCAATAATGAAATATCTGCTGAAAAATGCAAGCGTCTTTCAGGATTCGGAGATAAATAAAAGAGATGTGCTTATTTGTGACGGGAAAGTTGCTAGTGTAAGTGTTTCTATTTCTGCCGATGATGATACCGACGTTATTGATTTAAATAATTGTTACATATTTCCCGGTTTTATTGATGTTCACGTACATCTAAGAGAACCGGGTTTTTCATACAAAGAAACTATCAGAACCGGTTCGCTCGCCGCAGCTGCGGGCGGATATACGGATATCTGCGCAATGCCTAATCTCAATCCCGTGCCCGACAGCGTGGAGCACCTTAAAGAAGAACTGGACATTATCAGGCGTGACGCAGTGATAAATGTTCACCCTTACGGCGCAATTACCGTAAACGAGGACGGGAAGGAAATGTCGGATCTTGACGGTATGGCGAAAGATGTAATTGCCTTTTCCGACGACGGTCACGGCGTTCAAAACGGCGAGATGATGCGCAAGGCTATGATCAAAGCCAAATCACTTGGTAAAATAATAGCCGCTCACTGCGAGGTAAACGAGCTTTTGCACGGCGGCTATATACATGACGGCGAGTATGCGCGCGCACACGGTCACAGGGGCATTTGTTCCGAGAGCGAATGGGGACAGATAGAACGCGACGCAAAGCTTGCCGGTGATACAGGCTGCAGCTACCATGTGTGTCATGTGTCTTCAAAAGAAAGCGTTGAGATAATCCGCAGAGCAAAGGCGCAGGGCGTTGACATAACGTGTGAAACAGGTCCTCACTACCTCGTTTTGTGCGATGAAGATCTCATCGAAGACGGCCGATTCAAAATGAATCCGCCGCTCCGTTCAAGAGAAGATAAGGCCGCTCTTATCGAAGGCATTCTGGACGGCACTGTCGATATGATCGCTACCGACCATGCGCCGCACAGCGCAGAAGAAAAGTCAAAAGGACTTGAAAAAAGCGCCATGGGTATTGTCGGGCTGGAAACGGCATTTTCGGTTTTGTATACCGAGCTTGTAAAAAAGGGAGTCATTACACTGAGTCAGCTTATTGAGCTGATGAGCATAAAGCCGGGCAGACGCTTCGGCATCGATACCGCCATCAAAGAGGGACAATACGCCGATCTGTGCGTGTGGGATCTCTCTAAGGAACATACGGTAGATCCCGATAAATTCCAAACAAAGGGAAGAGCAACGCCTTTTGCGGGAAAAACCGTCTGCGGTGAATGTTTGATGACTATGGTCAAGGGGGAAATAATATGGAAACAGTAAAAGACAGAAAGATCGTTCTTGAGGACGGCAGCGAGTTTTTGGGCACAGGCTTCGGGCATAAGTGCGACCGTGTGTGTGAGCTTGTCTTCAATACATCTATGGTAGGTTATCAGGAGATCGTATCGGATCCTTCGTATACATATCAGATGGTAACGATGACCTATCCGCTCATCGGCAACTATGGTATAGCTGATGACGATTTTGAAACAAAGACGCCGACGATAGGCGGACTTATCGTCAGAGAATACAATAATATCCCCTCGAATTTCAGATATACAAAGACTTTGGGAGAAACGCTTGAGGAGTACGGTATCCCGGGTATTTCGGGTATTGATACCCGTATGATCACACGCCGTATCAGAGATTTCGGTCATCAGAAGGTGCTCATTACCGATGCCGATAAGCCTCATGACGAGTGCATGGAGATCATCAGAACCACCGATATCCCGAAGGACGCCGTGTCAAAGGTAAGCTGTAAGAAAAAGTGGTACTCAAGGACGATGCACCCGAAGCTTGACGTGGTTGCCGTTGACTGCGGCATCAAGCTTAATATCATCAGAAGCCTTAATCGTCTGGGCTGCAATGTGACAGTTGTTCCGTACAATACGACTGCTGAGGAGATCGAGAGCTTAGAGCCGGACGGCGTATTCTTTTCAAACGGCCCGGGCAACCCCGAGGATGTTCCGTGCGTGATCGAACTCATCAAAAATATCAGAGGCAAATTCCCTATATTCGGCATATGTCTTGGTCATCAGCTCATAAGCCTTGCGTACGGCGCAAAAACGTACAAGCTGAAGTTCGGCCACAGAGGCGGAAATCACCCGGTCAAAAACCTTGAGAATGGCAAGATCGAGATCACAAGTCAGAATCACAGCTACGCAGTTGATTCCGACAGCGTTAAAGATACCGACCTGACTGTTACTCATATCAATATTCTTGACAATACGGTCGAGGGCGTTTCATGCCCGAAGGACAAGGTGTTCAGCGTTCAGTATCACCCCGAAAGCGCACCCGGTCCGCAGGACAGCACATATCTGTTTGAAAAATTTATCGGTCTTATGAAGGAGGGCAAATAATATGGCTAAGAGGAGCGACATCAAGAAGGTGCTTGTTATCGGTTCGGGGCCTATTGTTATCGGTCAGGCAGCCGAGTTTGACTACGCAGGTACTCAGGCGTGCCTTGCACTTCGTGAAGAGGGCTATGAGGTAGTTCTCTGCAACTCAAACCCCGCTACTATCATGACGGATACCGTTATTGCCGACAAAGTGTATATGGAACCCCTCACACTTGAATATATGGCAAAGATCCTGCGGTATGAGCGTCCCGACGCGATCGTTCCGGGTATCGGCGGGCAGACAGGCCTTAATCTTGCGGTAAAGCTTGCGAAAAAAGGCGTGCTCCACGAGTGCCAGGTAGAGCTTCTGGGCACGAGCGTTGAGAGTATAGAGAAGGCCGAAGACAGAGAAATGTTCAAGCAGCTTTGCGAGGAACTCGGCGAGCCGATCCTGCCTTCAGTTACAACCCACTCCGTTGAAGAGGCGCTTGAAGCTGCGCATGAGATAGGCTATCCCGTTGTGCTTCGTCCCGCATTTACACTCGGCGGCACCGGCGGCGGATTCGTAAATAATGATGAAGAGCTTATTGATATTCAGACAAACGCGCTGCGCTTATCACCCGTCCACGAGGTCCTCGTTGAGAAGAGCGTAAAGGGTTATAAGGAGATCGAGTATGAGGTTATCCGTGACTCAAACGATACCGCTATCACGATCTGTAATATGGAAAACCTCGACCCCGTCGGTATACATACAGGCGATTCGATAGTAGTTGCGCCGTCACAGACGCTGACCAACAAGGAGTATCATATGCTTCGTGACAGCGCGCTGAAAATTATCCGTGCGCTCAAGATCGAGGGCGGCTGCAACGTACAGTTTGCGCTTGATCCCGTGTCTTTCGATTACTACCTGATCGAAGTAAACCCGAGAGTGTCGCGTTCGTCGGCTCTTGCCTCAAAAGCAAGCGGATATCCGATCGCAAGAGTATCTGCTAAGATCGCGGTCGGTATGACGCTTGACGAGATACAGATCGCAAACACGCCCGCATCGTTCGAGCCTACGCTTGACTATGTTGTTACGAAAATGCCGAGATTCCCGTTCGACAAATTCTCAGATGCGTCAAACGTTCTCGGAACTCAGATGAAGGCGACAGGCGAGGTAATGAGTATCGGCAGAACCTTTGAAGAAAGCCTGCTGAAAGCTGTTCGTTCGCTTGAGATCGATGTTTATCACCTTTACAAGCCGAAGTTTAACGACCTTTCCAATGAGGAGCTGTTCGACTATATCCGCAAGGGTACGGACGACAGGATTTACGCTATAGCGGAACTGATCTGGAACGGAGCATCGCTGCGTGAGATATTCAAGATCACACAGATCGATATGTTCTTCCTTGAGAAGATAAAGAACATTGTTGAATTTGAGCGTGTGATAAAGGCTCATAAGGAGGACGGTGAGATCCTCTATCAGGCAAAGAGAATGGGATTCTCCGACAAATATATCGCGAAGCTCTGGGGTACGACGGAAGACTCGGTGTATGAACTCAGACGCAGGCTGAATATGTTCCCTGTTTATAAGATGATCGATACCTGCGCTTCCGAGTTCGATTCGTATATTCCGTATTTCTATTCGACATACGAGACCGAAAACGAGTCGATAATTTCAGACCGAAAGAAGATAGTCGTACTCGGTTCCGGTCCTATCAGGATCGGTCAGGGCGTTGAGTTCGACTATTCGACCGTTCATGCGGTAATGACGATCAAGAACAACGGCTTTGAGGCGATCATCATAAACAATAACCCGGAAACCGTTTCAACCGACTACACGACCAGCGATAAGCTGTATTTTGAGCCGCTGACGGTGGAAGATGTTATGAACATCATTGAAATTGAAAAGCCCTTGGGTGTTATTGCAAGCTTAGGCGGTCAGACTGCGATAAATCTTGCAGAGCCTCTGATGAAGCGGGGAGTCAAGATCATCGGAACAGACGTTGACGCGATCGAGAGAGCAGAGAACCGTGACTCTTTCGAAAAGATCATGGAGAAGCTTGAGATCCCGCAGCCGAAGGGCAAGGCTGTTACGAACATCGAAGACGGCGTTGCCGCAGCAGCAGATATCGGCTATCCCGTACTTGTTCGCCCGAGTTATGTTCTCGGAGGCAGAGCAATGCAGATAGTAGCCAATGAAGAGATGCTTCGCCACTACCTCAAGACTGCCGTTGAAGTTGACGTTGACAAGCCCGTACTTGTAGATAAGTATATTTCCGGTATGGAGTGCGAGGTCGATGCGGTATGCGACGGCAAGGACGTATTTATTCCGGGTATAATGGAGCACGTTGAAAGGACTGGTATCCATTCGGGCGACAGCATCAGCGTATATCCCTCATTCGCGATCCCCCAGGAGGTCAAAGACGTTATTATTGACTACACTGTACGTTTGGGTCTTGGGATCGGAATCGTGGGTCTTTACAATATTCAGTTTATCGTCGACAAGAACAACAACGTGTTTGTTATAGAGGTCAATCCCCGTTCGTCGAGAACAGTTCCGTTTCTCTCTAAAGCAACCGGATACTCTTTGGCGGATATCGCAACACTGGCAATTTTGGGTAAGAGCCTGAAAGATCAGGGAATAAATGAGGTGTATCCGAAGGAGAAGGACTTCTGGTATGTAAAAGCGCCTGCGTTCTCATTCTCAAAGCTCAGAGGACTTGACGCATATCTAAGCCCCGAAATGAAGTCCACCGGCGAAGCGATCGGCTACGACAAAACAAGAAATCGCGCGCTTTACAAGGCGCTGCAGTCGGCAGGCACAAAGATGGTCAATTACGGCACTGTATTTGCAACTATTGCAGATGTTGACAAGGAGGAGGCGCTTCCGCTTATCCGCAGATTCTATAATCTCGGATTCAACATCGAGGCGACCGAGGGTACTGCCCACTTCCTTCGTGAACACGGTATCCGCACAAGAGTACGTCAGAAGCTGTCAACTGGCAATGAGGAAATATTTGACGCAATGCACGCAGGATACATCAGCTATGTTATCAATACAAAGGACTTGTATCACGAGAACAACAATGACGGATATATGATCCGCCGCTGGGCTGTTGAAAACAACATTGCAATTTTCACTGCGCTCGACACTGTAAAGGCGCTGCTCGATGTGCTGGAGGAAACTACGCTCTGTATTTCCACTATCGATATGTAACGGACGGCATGCTGCCGCTCTCAAGCACGAGTTTGGGAACGGCAGAGTATAGCATAAAGTTTTCGCCAAGCCTTTTTCAAAAGGTTAGTGCAAATGGGGCAGAGCCACAAAAAGCAGGCATGAGGCGAAGCCAATGTGTCGGACGGAGAAACGAAAAATGACAAAATTTTAAAAATTGATTTCCACGAGCACGCGTTTTGGTTTATCGACAGATCGGCATCAGTACACGCGAGCCCCACCGTGCCCGGCACGGTTCTTTCAATGATGATCTTTCGGAATGCATCAGAGTTTTCGCCAAGCTTTTTCTATGGTGGATTCCGAAAATAGTCCTGCGGACTGTTTTTGAATGAGGGGCGCTTTGGCAGAAAGCGTCCCTTATTTACGGTTTGCATCAAGTTCCCTCGCTGTTCCAAGGCGACGTTCATACCTGCTGCTTGAAATATCTAAACGGTTTTTGGACGTGTCCCTTAGAGCGGTCAGAAATCATTTAAGTGAGTGATTATTATGAATAACGGTATTTACAAGATATTATTAAATGAAAGGATCGCCAAGGACGTATATAAAATGATCCTTGGCGGCGATACATCGGCGATCACTGCGCCCGGTCAGTTTATCAATATCGGGTTGGAGGGCTTTTATCTTCGCCGTCCGATATCGATCTGCGACTATGACGACAAAACGATCACTGTTATTTATAAGGTAGTCGGTCAGGGGACTGATGAACTCAGCCGCCTGCGTCCCGGTCATACGCTGGATATTCTTGTCGGTCTGGGCAACGGTTACGACTGCTCCAAAAGCGGTAACGCTCCGTTGCTTGTCGGCGGGGGAGTGGGTGTGCCGCCGCTGTATAACCTGTGCCGCACGCTCATCGGTCATGGGAAAAAGCCGACTGTTGTTTTGGGCTTTAACACTGCCGATGAAGTGTTTTATGAGGACGAATTCAAGTCGCTCGGCGCAGAGGTTTTTGTCACTACCGTTGACGGCAGTCACGGAACAAAGGGTTTCGTAACCAATGTGTTCGACGAGATCGATTACGACTATTTTTACACCTGCGGACCTATGCCGATGTTCCGCGCCGTAAACGAAAAGGCAAAAACCGGCGGTCAGTTCAGCTTTGAAGAACGTATGGGCTGCGGTTTCGGCGCCTGCATGGGCTGCTCATGCAAAACAAAAAACGGATACAAGCGCATATGCAAGGACGGACCTGTGCTTGAGAGGGAGGAGATCATATGGTAAATACAAAGGTTACGCTCAGCGGGCTTACGCTCGATAACCCGGTTATCCCTGCCTCGGGCACATTTGGGTTCGGATATGAGTTTGCAGATATTTACGACATCAACATTTTAGGTTCTATATCGTGTAAGGGTACAACGAAGGACTCGAGATTCGGCAACCCTACTCCGAGGATCGCAGAATGTACTAACGGCATGATAAACTCTGTAGGTCTGCAAAATCCCGGCGTTGATAAGGTGATGAGCGAAGAACTCAAAAAGCTTGCTCAAGTATACAGCAAGCCTGTTATCGCTAATGTAAGCGGGTTTTCGATCGATGAGTATGCATATACCTGCGGGAAGATCGACAAAGCTCCCGAGGTGGGGCTTATAGAAGTAAACGTCAGCTGCCCGAATGTTCACAACGGCGGAATGTCGTTCGGTACGTCTGCCGAATCGGCAGCAGCAGTGACAAGGGCGGTCAAAGCTGTTACAACGAAGCCTGTTTATATCAAACTCAGTCCTAATGTTACCGATATCGCAAGCATTGCGAAAGCCTGCGAAGAAGCGGGCGCAGACGGGATATCGCTTATCAACACTCTTTTGGGTATGCGCATCGACCTGAAAACAAGGAAGCCTGTTATCAAGAATAAAATGGGCGGCTTTTCGGGGCCTGCGATATTCCCCGTAGCATTGAGAATGGTGTATCAGGTGTATGAGGCTGTCAGCATTCCGATAATCGGTATGGGCGGAGTTTCGAGCGCGCGAGATGTGATCGAAATGATGCTGGCGGGCGCAGCAGCGGTACAGGTGGGCGCAGCGAATCTTGTAGATCCGTTCGTCTGCAAAATAATAATAGATCAGCTGCCCGAAGTAATGGAGCAGTTTGGAATAGAAAATTTAACAGATATAATAGGAGGCAGTCACTAATGGGTAAGGACGTTATTATCGCCTGCGATTTCAGCAGCAAGGAAGAGGTTTTCGCTTTTCTCGACAAGTTCAAGGACGAGAAGCCTTTTGTTAAGATCGGAATGGAGCTTTTTTACGCAGCAGGTCCCGAAATTGTTAAGGAAATAAAGAAAAGAGGACATAAGATCTTTTTGGATCTGAAGCTTCACGATATTCCCAATACGGTCATGAAGGCAATGAGAGTACTTGCGAATCTTGACGTTGACATGACAAACCTTCACGCAGCCGGTACGGCTGCAATGATGGAGGCAGCTATTAAGGGTTTAACTCGTGAAGACGGCACTCGCCCGATACTTATCGCGGTAACTCAGCTTACGTCTACAAGCGAAGAGCGCATGAGAGATGAACTGCTTATCGAGCGCCCGATCGACAGCGTAGTTATTCATTATGCAATGAACTCAAAGAAGGCGGGACTTGACGGCGTAGTTTGTTCGCCGCTTGAAGCGCGTAAAGTGCATGAGATCTGCGGCAACTCATTTGTGACGGTTACTCCCGGTGTTCGTTTTGCAGACGGTGAGGTAGGCGATCAGGTTCGCGTAATGACGCCTGCTCAGGCGAAAGAGATAGGATCGGATTATATTGTAGTCGGACGTCCGATCACTCAGGCAGATGATCCCGTTGCTGCGTACAGACGCTGTGTTGCCGAGTTTGTGGGTTAATACGTGATGCAGGAGTTATCGCAGTATCAATACATTTTTCTCGATCTTGACGGAACGGTGATAGATTCGGCTTTAGGTGTTACTAATTCTGTGGCGTATGCTCTTTCAAAGCTTGGATATACTGTGTCTGACAGATCGGAACTGATGAAATTTATCGGACCGCCGCTAAGCGACTCGTTTAGTGAATTCTATGGATTCGACGACGAACGGATAAAGCTTGGTATCGGTTACTATCGTGAATACTATACAGAGAACGGCATATTTGAGTGCAGCCTGTACGATCATGTCGAAGATCTTTTGAAAGCAGTAAAGCGTGACAACAGGACGCTTGCTCTTGCAACATCAAAGCCTGAGGTGTACGCAAGGCGTATTCTCGAGCGTATTAATATAGATAAATATTTCGATCTTATAGCCGGCAGTACGCTTGATGGTGTTCGCAACAATAAATCAGATGTTCTGAGGTATGCTTTGGGCAAGCTTAATATTGAAGACGCGTCACAGGCTGTATTGCTTGGCGACCGAAAGCACGATGTTATCGGCGCTCATGAATTTGGAATGCCGTGCGTGTATATGCTCCACGGTTATGGAAATGAAGAAGAAGCAGTGAAATACAATGCAGATATGATCCTGGACGATATGTCGGCTGCGTGCAGTATTATCTCATAAACTGCGGTGTATTTTGGTTTCAGTGTTAATAATCGTATAACAAATGCAGCAGCTAAAGCTCCCCGACGTCTGTTGACGGCGTCGCTCGCTCCACTCAAGCGAGCTTGTTGTAGCTTAGCTCCTTGTTTAAAATGAAAGACAATTTGGAGGTTATTTATTATGGAAAAAATTATTGCAAAAGACCTGCTCTCTATCAACGCAGTTTTTCTTCGTCCCGAGCAGCCCTTCACTTGGGCAAGCGGTATCAAAAGCCCTATTTACTGTGATAACCGCCTCACACTTTCTGCGCCCCGTGTAAGAGATGACATCGAGAATGCATTGGCTCGTGTTGTTGAAGAGAATTACCCGGAGTGCGAGGTACTGATGGGCACAAGCACCGCAGGTATCGCGCACGCAGCGATCACCGCTACTATTCTCAATCTCCCTATGGGCTACGTTCGTTCCGGCGCAAAGGATCACGGCAGAGGCAATCAGATCGAGGGCAAGCTCGAAAAAGGGCAGAAGGTCGTTGTTATTGAAGATCTTATTTCAACGGGCGGCAGCGTTATCGAGGTCGTTGACGCTCTTCGTGAAGCAGGCGCAGAGGTGCTTGGAATTGCGAGCATCTTCACATACGGTATGCAGAAGGGTCTTGACCGCTTGGCAGCCGCCAATGTTAAGAATATCAGCCTTACGAATCTTGACGTTATTTCCGAGGTCGCTGCCGAACAGGGCTACATTAAACCCGAGGATAAAGAAAAGCTCATCAAGTTTAGAAATAATCCGTCCGATGAAAGCTGGATAGGTGCCGAATAATGAGACATTTGCTTGACATACTTGATCTGACAACAGAGGAGATAGGGCAGCTTATCAATACAGCCTGTGACATAATAGATGATCCCGATAAGTATGCCGAGAAGTGCCGCCGCCGAAAGCTTGCAACTCTGTTTTTTGAGCCGTCAACACGCACGCGGCTTAGCTTTGAGGCGGCAATGTATGAGCTTGGCGGCAGTGTTTTGGGCTTTTCTTCAAGCAGTTCATCATCTACGTCTAAGGGCGAGAGCGTTTCGGATACGATCAAGGTCGTGTCGTGTTATGCGGATATTATCGCCATGCGCCACCCGAAGGAGGGCGCACCCATGGTTGCGTCAATGGTCAGCGGCGTGCCGATTATCAACGCAGGCGATGGCGGTCACAACCACCCGACCCAGACGCTTGCCGACCTGCTGACGATATATCGAGAGAAGGGCTCGTTTGAGAACCTGACTGTCGGATTGTGCGGAGATCTGAAGTTTGGCAGAACGGTTCATTCGCTCATTAACGCTATGTCGCGTTACAGCGGCGTTAAGTTCGTTCTTATTTCGCCCGAGGAATTGAAGCTTCCGGATTACGTGACAAATAATGTGCTTGTTAAAAACAACATTGAATTCGAAGAAACTACCGATCTGCTTGAAGCAATGCCAAAGCTTGATATTTTGTATATGACAAGAGTGCAGCGGGAGAGATTCTTTAACGAGCAGGACTACATTCGCCTGAAGGACAGCTACATCTTAACGCCCGATAAGCTTGAAGGCGCTAAGAAGGATCTCTGTATCATGCACCCGCTGCCCAGAGTGAACGAGATATCTGTGGCGGTAGACAATGATCCCCGTGCCTGCTATTTCAAGCAGGTGCTGAACGGTAAATACATGAGAATGGCGCTTATTCTCAAGCTGTTGGAGGTGGAGTAATGGTTATAGATTCTATCAACGATGGTATCGTCATAGACCACATAACATCGGGTATGAGCATGACGCTCTACAAATATCTGAACCTTGACAAGCTGACTTGTTCTGTTGCGATCATCAAGAATGCGCCGAGTTCGAAGGCAGGGAAGAAGGATATTATCAAGATCGACCGTCCTATTGACATCAATATTGACGTTTTGGGGTATCTGGATCCCGGCGTGTCGGTAAATATTATCGAAAACGGTGAGATCGTGAAAAAATTCAAGCCCGATCTTCCCGAACGCCTTGTAGACGTGATAAAGTGCAAAAATCCCCGCTGCATCTCGCAGGACGAGCAGGAGCTTGTTCACATTTTCAAGCTTACCGACAGGGAAAACCATATATATCGCTGTATCTACTGCGAGAGCAAGGGGAAGGCTAAATTTAATTCGTAATTATTAAAAGCTCTGCTTTAAACAAGCAGAGACAAAGCCAAAGGCTTTGTGCGTTCAGTAGGGGATTTATACCCCTACCTGAACGTGGGGATGGAACCCGCCGCCTATAGAGACGGGGGGCATTCCCCTCTGCGGTTATCATATATGGCTCAGAGCGGTGTGTGATAGAATGCAATAACAATGATATGAGGAGGTATTTATACGTGAAAAAAGGTTATTTCCTCTGTTTTGGCGGCGGCTCTTATAGCTGCTGCTGCGATGCCGGCATTGACGGTAAACGCAGCAGAAACGGAAATTGCATCATCTGCGGCGGCGGTTCAAAGTAAAAGCGGAGGATTGTTCGATAACGATTCCGGTGACTACAGTTACAGCAATAATTCGGACGGAACTGTTACTTTGACAGGTTACAAGGGCAGTGATACCATGGTGGAGCTGCCGTCCGAAATAGAAGGCAAGACCGTAACAAAGATCGGTTCGTTTGGATGCATATTTGATACCCCTGAAACTGTGATCTCCGTAACGATCCTGAACACAGTAACGGTGATCAGCAATTATGCTTTTGTCGGCTGCGAAAACATGAGGAGTGTCAATATCCCCGATTCGGTGACCACTCTGGAGAGCGGGGCTTTTGCGGATTGCGCGGCGCTGACAAAGATCAGTATCCCGGATTCCGTTACGGCGATAGGTTATGAAGTGTTCCGAAACTGCACACGTCTTAAAGACATAAAGATGTCGGAAAACGTTACCGAACTTCCTCAAAGCGCGTTCGTAAGCTGCAAGGCACTTAAAAGTGTTAATATTCCAAAAAATATCACGAAAATCGGCAGCGCCTGCTTCAAAGGGTGCGAAGCTTTGGAAAGCGCAGATCTGCCCCAAACGCTTACCTTAATAGGCGACAACGCTTTTTCGGACTGCTCATCGCTCAAGGATGTGGTCATCCCCGAAAGCGTTGCCGAATTAGGCAGCGGTGTTTTCAGCGGCTGCACTTCTCTTGAGGAGATCGTTATCCCTAATACTGTGTCCAAGCTTGGTACATATCTTTTTTCCGGCTGCACATCTTTGAAGAAAGCCGTTTTGCCGGAATCGCTTCTTCTGATCCCAAACAACATTTTTAGGAGCTGTAAATCGCTCGAGGAGATAGTTATCCCTTCTACAGTGCTTTCCATAGGTTCAGACGCATTCAACGGCTGCAGCAGTCTGAAAAACATCACTATTCCGGAAATGATCCTTGAAGTCAGTGAGAAGTCTTTTTATGGCTGCACTTCGCTTGAATATGCCGTTCTTTCGGACGGAGTTACGGATATTCAGGCGGCTGCTTTTGCATACTGCAATAACCTAAAGGCTGTTGTGATTCCGGCGTCCGTAACAACAATTGACGCCGATGACTGGAGATACGGCGGCGCGTTCAGCGGCTGCTCCGATCTGACGATCTACGGCGAAGCCGATTCGTATGCGCAGCAGTTTGCGCAGGAGCAGAATATCCCATTCAAGCTTATTTCCGAATTCGATCCCAACAATCTCTCAAAACCGGAGCCTGAGCCGACTCCCGAACCCGAGCCGACTCCCGATCCCGTACTTCCGACAGGAGGAAATACCATATTCTTCGATCCCGGTGATTGGGACACTACAAAAGTGAACTTCTATATTTATGACGAAACGCCCGAAGGCACGAAGTTTTTAACAAGAGATGGTTGGACAATTGATAATCGTTGGGGTTCGAAGAAACTGGCCGGGACGCTTCTTGATGACGGCAGATTTGAGTCATATGAGCTGGATCTTCCGACCGATCATGATGTTTATGTTATTTTCCACGACCGCAATACAGATGAGTATACATACCCGTGCATTCTCAACACAAGCGCATACGGCGATACCGCTAAATTTACCGGAGCAAATGTCCCCGAAACCGGTTGGGGTGAAACTCACGCAGCCGTTGCTTTTGAAAAGACAGGCTTGACTTCGGCTATGCGTATATCAAATGACGGATTTATCGAGGGCGAAATGATCGCGAACGGTGTTGACCGCCCGCTTACGGTTGCAAAGTTTATAGCGGAGAACCTCGGCAAAACCAACCGTCTGACAGGCAATGAGATCGTTACCGAAAGCAAGCTGAAAAATATTATGGCTGCATATGGTGTGAGCGCAGATGAGGTTTGGGAAAAAATAAATACGTTAAGCGAAGACGAATATACTTTTTCGAGATCTGATGCGAGAACAATGCTTTACGGAAAGAGCGCTGCGCCGACAGACGATAAGCCTATCGGTCCGGGGACAGATACTGCTAAAAAGAGTATCGGCAGACTCGGCGATCTCGATAATGACAATACTATCACTTCCGCAGACGCGCTGGTTATCCTGCGAATGAGCGTTCAGCTTGAAAAGACAACTGCGGTAAGAGAAAAGCTTGCCGATATTGACGCCGACGGCACCGTAACATCGGCAGACGCGCTCGAGATACTCCGTTACAGCGTGGGACTGTCGAAAAATGAATCGGTAAATAAATATGTTTATGCATAAAGTATAGACAATATAAAAACAGCTGCAGAGCAATGCTTTGCGGCTGTTTTTTTCGGTATTGAGAGTACGTATTAAAAGCTCTGTTTTCGGTTATAACAAACGTCGATGTCCCCCCGGGTCTCGCCTGCCGTCGGGGACGGTTCCCAACCGGCTCGGTCGGTGCTTCTGCTGCGCAGAGGTCTCCACAGGAGACCCGCACCCTCTATAGG
>CACZCM010000049.1 GCA_902779615.1 uncultured Ruminococcus sp.
AAGATCAATAGGCGGTATACGGCTTATTAGACGAATTTTTAACGACAGCGATATCGACGACGCTTTTTTCGTGATAACAGCCACGAACGACAAGAAGCTAAATGAACATATTTTCCAAATGTGCAGCGAAAAATCAATACTTGTAAATACTGTTGACGATAAAGAAAAATGCAGTTTTATATTTCCGGCACTTGCAAAGCACGATAACGTCACCGCCGCAGTTTCCACGGGCGGGAAAAGTCCGATTTACGCACGTTATCTGAGTCAGCAAATTGAGCGTATGCTCGATGAACGCACGGATGATATTATCGAACTTCTTGCCGACGTTCGCAGTACGATCAAACGAGAAATAAGCGTCGAGGAAAACAGAAAGCTTGCGTTTGAGAGAATACTTGCCATAGCACTTGATGATACAGACAATGTCACAGATGAGAAGATCGAGGAAATTATAGGGGATCTGAAATGAAGGTTAGGATAGGTACAAGAAAAAGCAAGCTCGCCATTGCTCAGACCGAAATGGTCATCAGCGAGATAAAGAGAAAATTTCCCGATGCTCAGACAGAGACCGTATATATTACAACGAGCGGAGATAAGATACTTGACAAGCCGCTGACCGAGATCGGCGGCAAGGGGATCTTTGTTTCCGAGATAGAAAATGCGCTGCTCGATGGTTCGATAGATATCGCCGTCCACAGCGCAAAGGATCTGCCGATATCGCTTGCGCCGGGGCTTGCGATTTCCGGCGTATTGAAAAGAGGCGACTACCGCGACGCGCTTATTACAACCAAAGGAACAATTATAGAACCGCAGAGCTCATTTACAGCAGGAACTTCGAGCGCAAGGCGGCGAGAGGAGCTTTCAAGGCTCTATCCAAACGTTATTCATGCTGACATCAGAGGCAATGTTGATACCAGACTTAACAAATTAGCCGATCATCAATACGATGCGATCATTCTTGCAATGGCAGGTTTACAGAGGCTTTCGCTTGATACAGACGATCGATTTGATATTACGCCGTTTGAATATGACAGCTTTTTGCCTGCGCCCTGTCAGGGTATAATCGCAATAGAAACGAGAGAAAATGACGAGGTTCAGCCTGTTATAAAAGCGATAACCGACAGAGAAACCTGGGCTTGCTACGAAACCGAAAGAGCTGTTATAAAGTCGCTGAACGCCGATTGCAGCGTGCCGCTCGGGGCGTACTCATTTATTGAAAATAACAGAATAAAGCTGTTTATTTCAAAAAGCGGCGCAAAAACTGTTTCCGGAGATTCGGCGATATCCGCACATTTACAGCTTTCAAAGGAGCTGATCGAATGTCTGTAAAAAATGGGCAGCAGGCAAGCGCCTGCAGGCAAGTTCCGTGCGACTTTATTGTTAACGATAGTCATTGCCGCACAATTAGTTTTTCTTCATCCCGACAAGTAAGCGGGAGGGTGTACCTTGTCGGCGCGGGCTGCGGAGATTTTGATCTGATAACGGTCAGAGGAAGATCGCTTCTTGAAGCATGTGATACCGTTGTCTATGACAGCCTGATCGACGACCGCTTGCTTTCATTTGTCCCGAAAGAATGTGAGAAGATATGCGTAGGCAAGCGCAGCGGACACCACAGCGAAACGCAGGATAACATCAACCGAATACTTATAGAGAAAGCGAAAGAAGGTAAAATTATCGTTCGTTTGAAGGGCGGCGATCCGTTCGTTTTCGGCAGGGGCGGCGAGGAGATACTTGCTTTGCAAAAAGAAAACATCGAATATACAGTCGTGCCGGGCGTTACATCTGCTGTCGCAGTGCCTGAGCTTGCGGGGATTCCTGTAACTCACAGAGAATTAAGCCGCAGCTTTCATGTGATTACAGGACACACGAAAGACGATTTTTCCCCCGATAGATATTCCGCTTATGCAAAGCTTGACGGTACACTCGTCTTTCTTATGGGACTTTCACATTTAAATGATATAGCTTGCGAGCTCATCAAATACGGCAAAAAAAACGATACGCCGGCAGCGGTCATTTCAAACGGTGCAAGCCGCAGTCAGCGCATTGTCAAAGGCACGCTTAAAAGCATTTACAGCGATGCAGTTAGCGCAGGGCTGACTTCACCTGCTGCCATCGTTATAGGCGATACAGTCAGGTTCGATTTTTCGGAAAACATCACAGCTCCTTTGAAAAATGTGACTGTAACGGTCACGGGAACTCGAAGCTTTGTCACAAAGCTTTCCGATAAGCTCACAGCGCAGGGCGCAAACACCATGCTGCTCGATTTTCTGAAAATAAAGGAGTATGACGACAACAGTTTATTCGACCATGCTTTGCTTAACATCGAGAAATACAGCATGGTCGTTCTTACGAGCATAAACGGCGCGGATATCTTTTTCAAGAGACTTCGAACGCTTAATATAGACATCAGAACGCTTACCGGCATACGCTTTGCCGTGATCGGCAGCGGTACTGCCGAGGCTCTGAAAAACCACGGCATATTTCCCGATATTATCCCCGATGAATACACAACACAAGCGCTTGCAAATCAGCTTGTTTTTTTAAATAAAAATGACGATCACCTGCTTATTTTAAGAGCAGAAAAAGGCTCACCGCGGCTAACAGAAATTCTTGATGAAAGCAACATTTTATATGATGAAATAAAAATATATGACGTTGTAATGGGCGATAAATCGCCGTATCAGGTGAATACTGATTACGTTACATTTGCGAGTGCGTCGGGCGTGCAGGCGTTTTTTGAAACTGGATACACCGTTTCGGACAATACGAAGATAGTGTGCATTGGAGAAGTAACGGCAGATATGCTGAAACGATTTGTCGGCGGCAATTACATCATTGCAAAAACAAGCAGTGCCGACGGCATTGTCGATTTGATAAAGGAGATCGAATATGAAAAGATTCAGACGGCTTCGCTCAGGTGAAGCGCTCAGAGATTTAGTCAGGGAAACAAAAGTCCATAAGAGCGAGCTTATTTACCCTATATTCATTGCAGATGGTGAGAACATCAAAAAGCCTGTCGACAGTATGCCTGGGGTGTATCAGTATTCGATTGACTGCGCCGACGAGCTGCTTCAAAGCATTGAGAGCAGCGGCATTTCGGGCTTGCTGATTTTCGGGATACCAAAGTATAAGGACGAAACAGCTTCAAGTGCTTACGATGATAACGGAGTTACTCAGCGGGCAATACGCTATATTAAAGAGAATTATCCCAAGCTCCTTGTTATCGCCGATGTCTGCCTTTGCGAATATACGTCTCACGGTCATTGCGGGGTTGTCCACGATCATAAGATTGTCAATGATGAAACGCTGCCGCTGCTTTCAAAAATGGCGGTGAGCTTAGCAAAATCCGGTGCCGATATAATCGCGCCGTCCGATATGATGGACGGCAGAGTGGCTGCAATTCGTGAAGCGCTAGACAAAAACGGATTTATTGATACTCCTATCATGTCGTATAGTGCAAAGTTTGCATCATCGTATTATTCACCGTTCCGTGACGCTGCCGAGTCCGCGCCGTGCTTCGGCGACAGAAAGACGTATCAGATGGACGGCGCAAACGGCAGAGAAGCATTGAGAGAAATAGAGGACGATATTGCAGAGAGCGCGGATATCGTAATGGTCAAGCCTGCGCTTGCGTATCTCGATGTCGTCAAGGAGGCAAGTCGTCTCGGGTATCCGCTTGCCGTTTATAATGTCAGCGGTGAGTATTCAATGGTGAAGGCGGCAGCGCAAAACGGCTGGATAGATGAAAAGAAAATAGTTCTTGAAAATCTGACGGCAATGAAACGAGCAGGCGCGAATATTATCATTACATATCACGCACTCGATGCGGCAAGGTGGCTGGAAGAATGAATACTCAATTATCGAAAGAACTCTATACCAAAGCAGAAAAACTAATGCCGGGCGGCGTGAACAGCCCTGTAAGGGCGTGCAGGAATGTCGGCAAAACGCCGCTGTTTATAGATCGCGCAAGTGGTGATAAAATATACGATGTTGACGGAAACGAGTACATTGATTATGTCTGCTCGTGGGGTCCGAATATTCTCGGTCACGCACACCCGAGAGTGGTAAATGCCGTAATAAAGGCAGTGGAAAAAGGTCTGACTTTCGGAGCGTGCCATGAGGGAGAGATAATACTTGCCGAAAAGATACGCACTCATTTTCCGTCAATGGAAATGGTGCGGCTCGTCAGTTCCGGCACGGAGGCAGTGATGAGTGCCGTTCGTGCAGCGAGAGGATATACAGGACGAAGTAAACTTGTAAAATTCGAGGGCTGCTTTAACTAACATTCAGACGGAATGTTAGTTAAAGCAGGTTCGGGACTCATGACGAATTCTGCCCCGGATAGTGCAGGCGTAGTAAGCAGCTGCGCAGAGAATACGCTTCTTGCATCATATAACGATGAAAAATCCGTAGAAGCACTTTTTGATGAATTTAGGGAGGATATCGCGGCTGTAATAGTCGAGCCATGCGCCGCAAATATGGGTGTTGTTGCGCCGAAGCAAGGCTTTTTGCAATTCCTTCGAGATATAACGAAAAAATACGGTACGCTGCTCATTTTCGACGAGGTCATCACAGGCTTTCGTTTATCGTTAGGCGGTGCGCAGCAGTACTACGGCGTTACACCAGATATGACGACCTTGGGAAAAATTGTCGGCGGTGGTATGCCTCTTGCAGCATACGGCGGAAGACGTGATATTATGGAATGCGTATCTCCGCTCGGGTCTGTCTATCAGGCAGGAACGCTTTCGGGAAACCCTGTTGCCGTCAGCGCAGGAGTAGAAACGATACGCATTCTTGAAGAAACTTCCGATATCTATTCCGAGCTTGATAAAAAATCTGCAATGATCGAAACGGCTATGAAAAATTCGGGGCTGAACGTAAACCGCATAGGCTCGATATTGACGCCATTCTTTACCGATAAGCCTGTATCTGATTATAAAACGGCTTTATCAAGCGACACAAACAGATTTGCCCGGTATTATTCGTATATGCTTGAACATGGCATATATACAGCTCCGTCGCAGTTTGAGGCGATGTTTGTGTCGTATGCGCATACTGACAAAGATATAGAACGCACTTGCAGAATTATCGAGGAATTCATCGGGTAAACTGCCGAGAAATCCGCCGAGAAATACACTGAGAAATTTGCAGAAAGGTTATAGTCTATGCTGAATCAATTTTCAAGAACACAGCTTATCTACGGCAAGGAGGCAATGGGTAGATTATCCCGATCACACGTCGCTGTTTTCGGAATTGGCGGTGTTGGCGGCTATACGGTGGAGGCACTTGTCCGCAGTGGAATAGGAGAGATAACGCTTGTCGACGATGACCGCGTGTGTCTGACAAACCTAAACCGCCAGCTTCTTGCAACAAGAAAAACTGTAGGAAGATATAAGGTTGACGCTGCCGAGGAGCGTATGCTTGAAATAAATCCGAACGTAAAAATAAACAAATACAAAGCATTTTATACGCCTGAAAATTCAGCCGATTTTGATTTCACAAAATATGACTATGTAGTTGATGCAATTGATACTGTGACGGGAAAGATAGAGCTTGTTCTTCAAAGCAAGAAAAACGGTGTGCCGATAATCAGCTCAATGGGCGCAGGCAATAAGGTCAACCCGAGCCTTTTTGAGGTAGCCGATATTTACGAAACGTCTGTCCTCTTGCACGCGTCATGCGGTATGAACTCAGAAAACGCGGCGTTGACTGCCTTAAAGTTGTTTACTCCAAGGAAAAGCCGATCACGCCGATTGACGATATGACTATAAGCTGCAAAACCCACTGCATTTGTCCGCCGGGAACTGCACGCAAGTGTACTCAGCGGAGGCAGGTGCCCGGCAGTACGGCATTTGTACCATCGGTTGTTGGGCTTATTATTGCAGGTGAGATCATAAATGATCTTACGGGAGTAATGCCGCAAATATAGTACATAATTTTTTACGGCTAAAGCCTATATAACCTATAAGTATTATGAAATTATTAAGGGTGATAACATTGAATTTTAATACAACACTCCTTCATGGAAAAACGAAAGGGAAGACATTTCTGGGCGAGACAACGACGCCTATATTTCAGGTGAATGCCTTCTCCCACGAATCCCCCGAAAAGCTCGAAAGAGTCTTTAACAACAAGGCGCCTGGCTACGCATATTCACGAATAGGGAATCCGACGATCACAGCATTTGAAAACAAGATCGCCGAGCTGGAACACGGTATCGGCGCTGTGGCGTGTTCATCGGGTATGGCGGCGATAACGATGACGCTGCTTAATATTTTGTTCTCGGGCGACGAGGTAATAGCTGCGTCAGGTCTATTCGGAGGAACGATCGATCTGTTCGGCGACTTAAGCCCGTTCGGAATAACTACAAGGTTTGTAAATCATATCTCGGTTGAAAATATCGAGCCGCTTATAACGGATAAAACAAAGGCAGTGTTTGGCGAGCTGATCGGCAATCCGGCGCTTGATATTGTAGATATTGAAAAGGTATCTGCTTATCTTCATGAAAAAGGCATACCTCTGATTATTGACAGCACCACCGCAACACCGTATCTTGTAAACCCTCTCGACCACGGCGCAGATATAGTTGTTCATTCCTCGTCAAAATATATCAACGGAAGCGGAACTGCAATTAGCGGAATTATTGCAGACAGCGGAAAATTCAACTGGAGTGCAGAGAGGTATCCGTCATTTTCGGGATATGAAAAATTCGGAAGATTTGCATTTCTTTCAAAGCTGAGAAACGGCATATGGAGAAACATCGGTGCGTGTTTGTCGCCGTTCAATGCGTATCTTAATAGCATCGGGCTGGAAACGCTCGGACTCAGAATGGAGAAAGCTTGTAACACCGCAAAGCAGCTTGCCGAGTTCTTCGAGAGCGTTGACGGCGTGACGGTGAATTACCCCGGTCTGCCTTCAAGTCCGTATTACGAGCTTGCGAATAAATACCTCGGCGGCAAGGGCGGCGCGATACTAACGATCAGAACAGGCAGCAAGGAGAATGCCTATAAACTGATAAACGCGCTTCAAATCCCGCTTATCGCTACAAATATCGGCGATGTGCGAACGCTTGTTATACACCCGTACAGCACGATATACGCTCATGCGAACCATGAGCAAAAAGTGAATGCAGGAGTTTTCGAGGATACGATCAGAATAAGCGTCGGCATTGAAGACGCCGAAGATCTTATCGGTGATTTCAAACAGGCTATTGATAAAACAAGGAGTGAAAACTAATGGCAGTTAATTATTCACTACTCAAAAAAGGCGGTTTTATGCGCCAAAAACAAAAGAACAATTTCTCGCTGCGCCTTCGGGTAGTAGGCGGCAACGTTACGGCGAAGCAGCTCGCGAAAATCGCGGAGGTGTCTGAGAGGTTCGGTGACGGTTACGTCCACCTGACCTCGCGCCAGAGCGTGGAGATACCGTTCATCAAGCTCGACGATATTGAAAATGTAAAAGCAGCTCTTGCCGAGGGCGATGTCGAACCGGGCGTGTGCGGTCCCAGAGTCAGAACGATCACAGCCTGTCAGGGCGAGGCGATATGTCCGAGCGGCTGTATTGACACCTATGCACTTGCTAAGGAGCTTGACGAGCGGTATTTTGCAAGGGAGCTTCCGCATAAGTTTAAATTCGGAATAACGGGCTGTCAGAATAACTGCCTCAAAGCCGAGGAAAACGACGTAGGAATCAAGGGCGGCATAAAGGTAACGTGGCGTGAGAGCGACTGCATTGGCTGCGGAGTCTGCGAAAAAGCCTGCCGTCAGGGTGCGATCACGATAACGGACGGCAAAGTTGCGGTTGATAACGGAAAATGCAATTACTGCGGCCGCTGCTGCAAAGCCTGTCCTACCGATGCTTGGGATACCGTTCACGGCTATATTGTTTCGTTTGGAGGTCTTTTCGGCAATCAGATCAACAAGGGCGAGGCGGTGATCCCGTTCATCGAGGATAAAGAAAAGCTCTTCAAGGTCTGCGACGCTGCGATCACCTTCTTTGATGATAATGCAAAGCCGAGCGAGCGTTTCAAGTTCACGATCGATCGGGTCGGCAAGGAAATATTTGAAAAAGCAATTCTGGAGGCATACAATGAGTGATTTTAATATTGATGAAAGAGTAGACATTACCGATGTGGTCTGCCCGACAACCTTTGTGAAAGCAAAGGTTGCGCTTGAGGAGCTTGACGAAGGGCAGATCTTGTCGATAAAAATGAACGACGGTGAGCCTGTGCAGAATGTCCCGAGGAGTATCAAGGAGGAGGGACATCAGATCCTGAAACTCCTTAATAATGAGGACGGTACATACGAGCTTATCGTCAGAAAGGTGGGTGACGATTGATGGCGCAGAGAGTAAACGCAGATAATTTTGACAGCGAGGTGCTGCAAAGTGCCCTGCCTGTGCTTGTAGATTTCTATTCCGACAGCTGCGTGCCGTGTAAGATGTTAGCTCCGTTGTTGTCGCAGATCGAGTCCGATCACAGCGGCACTTTAAAGGTCGTAAAGGTGAATGTAAATTTTGACATTGAGCTTGCAGAACGCTTTAATGTGCAGGCTGCGCCCACTCTTATTCTGTTCAAGAACGGCGATGAGCAGTCGCGTCATCGAGGCGCTGCGCGCAAGGACGAGATCGAAGCTTTGATCAGTTAAGAGCAGTAAGATTTATGAGAGGAGAAAGACATATGAGAATATTGGTTGCAGGAGAAACGAAAGAGGTTAAGGAAGGACTGACCGTCGCAGAGCTTTTGATAAACGAGCAGGTCGAAACGCCCGAATACGTGACTGTTACTGTCAACGATGACTTTATAGATCCAGCAAATTTCGAGAAGACGGAGCTTAAAGAAAACGATTCGATCGAGTTTCTGTATTTTATGGGAGGCGGTCGCTATGTCGTTTACTAATGAGCAGTTGGAGAGATACTCGCGCCATATAATCTTAAAGGAGATCGGCGCTAAGGGTCAGAAAAAGCTTCTTAACGCCAGGGTGCTTGTAATCGGTGCAGGAGGTTTGGGTGCGCCGGCAGCCATGTATCTTGCGGCGGCAGGCGTAGGTACGATCGGTATTGCGGACGCCGACGAAGTCGACCTCTCCAATTTGCAGCGGCAGATCATTCATGCGACGAAGGACCTCGGAAAACCGAAGGTACAGTCTGCAAAGGAGACGATGAACGAGCTTAACCCCGATGTTACGGTCAACACTTATCATACCTTCGTAACGAGCGAAAATATTAGGGAAATCATCAGAGATTACGATTTTATAATTGACGGCACAGACAATTTCCCTGCGAAGTTTCTCATCAACGATGCGTGTGTCATGGAAAAAAAGCCGTTTTCGCACGCCGGAATTATTCGCTTTAAGGGTCAGCTCATGACGTACGTTCCCGGGGAAGGACCCTGCTATCGCTGTGTGTTCCGGGATCCTCCTCCGAAGGACGCAGTTCCCACCTGCAAGCAGGCGGGCGTTGTCGGTGCGATGGGCGGCGTTATCGGCAGCTTACAGGCAATGGAGGCGATCAAGTTTATAGTCGGAAAAGGTCAGCTTTTGACCGGTTATTTATTGACATACGATGCACTTACAATGGAGTTTCGTAAGATCAAGCTGCCTCATAATACCGAGAATTGCCCCGTCTGCGGCACTCACCCGACTATCACGCAGCTTATCGACTACGAGCAGGCAGAATGTGACGGTGCATTATGATAAAACTTAAAAAAGATGATTTCAAAATAATGCTTAATCACGCGACAGCCGAGCTTCCGAATGAAGCTTGCGGACTGATCGCCGGTGTAAAAAACAGCTCTGATAAGGTGATTAAAAAGGTGTATCTTCTGACGAACACCGACCACTCAAATGAGCATTTTTCACTAGATCCGAGGGAGCAGCTTGCGGCCGTGAAGGATATGCGTGCAAACAGCTTGGTCCCTCTTGGGAACTGGCACTCGCACCCCGAAACACCGTCCCGCCCATCGGACGAGGATAAGCGATTAGCTTATGATAAAACAGCTAGCTACATGATACTGTCGCTTATGGACAGAAATAATCCGGTGCTGAATTCATTTCACATAGAAGGAGACGCCGCAGAAAAGGAAGAACTTGTGATTGAGTAAATGTATTATGTTGCAGAAGGGGTGATGAGCATGAATAAAGTCTGTCTGTATTTGAAAAACAGTGAATTTCTGGCTTCGCTCACCGCCTTGCATATCTGGGGAAAGGAAACGGGCTTCGAAATACGAGCCGTGTGCAGCGATTTGGATAGAGTAAAACAACTGACGGACAACGACATATTTGATCTGCTGATCGTTGAAAGCGAGCTTGTTAACAATAGCAATTACCGTGAATTCTTGTTTCTGAAATCGTCCGAAAGGGTTGCACACATCGCTCTTTGCGGGCAAAATGCAGACTTTGAATCGGCACGCAAGGGTCTTATGATCGGTGTGGAGGAATACTTTGTGCTGCCTTTTGACAAGAGGCTGTTTATTGATTTCTTCGACGGATTAAATGAGCATAGCGACGCTCTGACGATTAATCAAAAGTCACAGACAAAGGGGTATTCTCAAAGACTCTTTGGTCTTTTTGTTGATCGTGGTGACGTGAAGACTTATATTGACAGCCTTGAAAAAGCGGGTGAAGTTTCGACGATTCTTGACGATACCGTCAGTGAACTATTCGAGAAATATGAATGGCTCGATATGTATTTCAATGAAATCGATTATCGCAGTGAGAGCTTTTTTGACAGCACCGAGCAGTCAAGTAAATTTCTTTATTTTTATGATTCCTTCTCCGCACTCTATCCTGTTCACAACGATGTGCTGCGTGAGCTGATCGAGTATGTCCTTTTCAATCCCGAAAGTGATCTTCGTCAGAAGGTCTTGTCGGAGGAGATGCACATAAACAAGTCGTATTTAAGCACCGTATTTACTGCGCAAACCGGTATTCGTTTCGTTGATTACATCTCAAACGTTCGCCTTTTTCGTGCGGGGTGGCTTCTCAAAAATACCGATATGAAAATAAATGAGATCGCCCTTCGTATCGAATATAAGGACGTAGCGTATTTTTCCAAGCTGTTTAAAAGAAAATTCGGCTGCTCACCTTCGGAATACCGCTTGCCGGACAGTTATCATTTTGAAATATGAGGTGATCTTTTTGAGTTGGATATACAAACAGCCGGTAGAAATCATCTTTGGGGTCGGAGAGCTGATGTCGCTTCCCGAAAGGCTTTTATCAGCCAAAAAGCCCTTGATCGTGACAAACAGTTTTTTTCTCGAAAACGAGAATGTAAAAGCAATTATCAGTGAACTGAACGCCGAGGTATATACGGATGTATCCGAAAACCCAGATGTTACAGAGGTCAACAGGTGCAGCCGTTTCATTAAGGAAACCGGAAGCGATGTGATTGTTGCAATCGGAGGCGGCAGCGTTATTGATCTTGCAAAGGCGGCGTCTGTAAGGTCAGACGATATCCGTTTGTATCATGGTACGGGCATATCTGTGCCTACAGACAGAAAGGTACGGCTTGTCGCAGTTCCGACAACTGCGGGTACAGGAAGCGAGGTAACGTGTGTTTCGGTGTTAAGCGACCGTGAATCAGGGAAAAAATGCCCGATCGTATCGGACGGTTTCTATCCCGAGCTTGCTGTGATCGACCCGAAACTTACCGTATCAATGCCGCCTTACGTTACTGCAAGCACAGGCATAGATGTGCTTTGCCATGCGATTGAAGGGTACTGGAGCAAAGGACACCAGCCGATTTGCGACGAGCTTGCTGTTAGTGCTGCGACTAAGGTCTTTCGGTGGCTGAAAAAAGCATACGAGCAGCCCGATAATATCGAAGCAAGGGTGAATATGGCGGAGGCTTCGTTATTTGCCGGACTTGCGTTTTCACTTCCGAAAACGACGGCCTCGCATGCATGTTCGTTTCCTATTACAAGCATTTACAATGTTCCGCACGGTGAAGCCTGCGGCTTAACACTGGACTTTTTTGCACGTGTGAATGCCAAAGACAACCGCACGGTGCAGCTTGCAAAGGAACTTGGCTTTGATACAGTAGAAAGCTTTGCAGACGCAATTTTTGAACTAAAGAAAAAAGTAGGGCTTAGAACTGATCTGTCGGAGTTCAAGCTTACAGATGAAAATATCAATGAGCTTGTAAAGAAAAGTCATCACCCGAATTTGCTGAATAATCCTGTTGAGATTACAGACGAAATTCTTTATGAGCTTTATAATAACGAACTATCATAAAATAACTTGCACATTTATGCTCGCTTAAATTGCACAATTTATTTCGCAGCAGTTCTTAAATTAAGGAACTGTCAGAAAATAACTTGAACATTTATACTTGTCTAATTTGCCCTGTGTGTCGTTACAACAACTTGAAATACGTCAGTATTCCTGCGGTGTTGTGCCTAACACAGAACAAATTATCCTGCGTCTAAATTGTTCAACTTATTTCCCAACAGTTCCTAAGATGATACAGAAAGGAAAAATCATTATGTCAGATATTACTAGAGAACAGGTACTGGAGTACGATCAAAAATATAATCAGCACCCGTGGCTTACGGGTACGGTGAATGCTATTCCCGTTGAGAAAGCAGACGGAGTTTATTTTTGGGATTATAACGGCAAGCGTTACTATGATATGTCATCGCAGCTTGCAAACGTCAATCTCGGCTACGGTAATAAGGAAATTATTGAGGCTGTAAAAAAGCAGGTTGAAATTCTTCCGTATATTGCCCCTGCGTACGCTTCCGGTCCTCGTGCGGAACTTGCAAAAAAACTTATTGAGATTGCACCTGACAATATGGGAAAGGTGTTTTTCAGTTGCGGCGGTTCGGACGCAAACGAAGCTGCAATTTATGCCGCAAGAACTTTCACAGGAAAGAGCAAGATACTTTCAAGATACAGAAGCTATCACGGGTCAACACTCGGTTCGGGAAACCTTTCCGGCGACCCGAGAAGATTTGCTCTTGAAACTCCTGCGGCAACGGGATTTTTGAAATTCTTTGACCCGTATGTTTACCGTTCAAATATCAAATTTAAAAATGACGCAGAGGCTTCCGCTTACTACCTCGGCTTGATTGAGGAACAGATTCAGTATGAGGGCTCCGATAATATCGCCGCAATTGAAGTTGAGTCAATAACAGGTGCAAACGGCGTTATTATTCCTCCCGACGGCTACTTGCAGGGATTAAGAGCATTGTGCGACAAGTACGGAATTTTGCTTATCTGCGACGAGGTTATGGCAGGCTTCGGAAGAACAGGCACGATGTTTGGATTTGAGCATTGGGGCATTAAGCCTGATATTATTTCCTTTGCAAAGGGTGTTACCTGCGGCTACGTTCAGCTTGGAGGTATAATTATGAGCAAGGAAATTTCAAAGTATTTTGAGGATAAAACTTTCCTCTACGGACTTACCTACAGCGGACATTCGCTTGCTTGTGCGGCAGGTTTGGCAGCAGTAAACTACTACAAGGAGCATCATATTCTTGAACATGTAAATGAAGTGGGCAAGGTGTTCGGTGAACTTCTTGAAGATATAAAGGCTCGTCATAAATCTGTCGGAGATGTTCGTTATATCGGTTTGTTCGGTGCTGTTGAACTTATGAAAGACAGAGAGAAAAAGATTCCTCTTGTGCCTTACGGCTATGACGAAAACAAGATTATGGCGAAAATTCAGGGATTGCTTAAAGAGAGAGGATTTGCGGCATTCGGACGTGAGAATAATATCAACATTACTCCGCCGCTTATTATCACCGAGGAACAACTTCGTGATGCTTTTGTAATTCTTGATGAGGTTCTCACAATTGTTGATAACGAGTTTATTTAATTATATCAAATAAAAACCACTATCCACAACTTAAGGCTAACCCTATTTTAAGTTTCGCACAAACCTTTAAAAGGCTTGCGGATTCCATAAGGCAGAGCTCTTGGTCGCTCGTTGCAAGAGGTGAATTCCAAAACAGTCCGGTGGTGGAATGTTTTGGAAGAGGGCGACGGCATAGCCTCGTGCCTGTGGTAGACGGCTTTGGCAGAAAGCGTCCTTTAGGAACTGTCAGAAAATAAGTTGAACATTTATACTTGTCTAATTTGCCCTGTGTGTCGTTACAACACCTTGAAATACGTCAGTATTCCTGCGGTGTTGTGCCTAACACAGAACAAATTA
>CACZCM010000050.1 GCA_902779615.1 uncultured Ruminococcus sp.
ACTATGTATTTTTTACCATCGCGAGTAGTTCGCATATCTATCGAAAAAATATCGCCCCAGATCATTGCGCTGCCCGAGTCCTGACGAACCGTTGCTATAGGAACTGTATTGACCTTTGTGATCGCCCTGCCGTAAAGCGGGTGAGCACTGTTTGACGCCATCACGGGATTCAGCGACTCACCCTCTCTGACCTCTATCTTCACCGCTTCGGCTTCCGCCTTTTTCGCTTTTTCTTCGGCCGCCTTCATCGCCTCTTCGTGGCGGCGCACCTTCTGTTCGTCTGCAGCCCGCCTGTTCTCGATTTCCAACTGCTGAAGCTTTTCTTCAAGAATATCGCTGTTCTCGCTCACTCCGCTAAGTCCCGTAAAACACACTCTTACATTCACATCGAACATATCTTTAATTGCAGCTGAAATCAGCCTTTCGGCATTCTGCCCTTTGATAACGGCTTCGCCTCCATGAAAAAGCTCCACCGTCAGCAGATCGCCCTCAAGCGATGCGGATGCGTCCCTGAATGTGCCGTTGAGCGTGCGGTTATCACGCTTCAGGTGTACGACCAACTCCTGAAAATAATCAACGCAGAAAAGCTCCTTCGGAAAATGTGAGTTGATCCTCACGCTTGAAAGCGTCAGTTCCTTCATCAGAGCCTGCTCCATCTCAAGTACTGCCGCCTGCGATACAAGCTGCGAAAACTCAGCCTTGACCGTCATTGCGCCGTTCTCTTTATTAACGCAGATCCGCTCTACCCTGCCGTGACCCAAATCATTTATTATCTGCTGTGGGATATATCCGGCAAAAACATCTTTTATTGTGCTCAAATCGTTACCTCCGTTAAATATATCGATATATTCGCCGACTGTTTAGCCGATAAATATATCGATAACTTTGCAGATATGTATTTAATGCCGTTTTGTGTATATTTACAAATTTAAGCTGCACACTCACAGCTTTTCAATTTCTTCCATCAAAGCGTCAACAAGCTGTTCTTCCGGGACTTTGCGAACGATCTCACCCTTCTTAAAAATAAGTCCTGCGCCATCTCCGCCTGCGATCCCGATATCGGCTTCCTTCGCCTCACCGGGCCCGTTCACTATGCAGCCCATAACCGCCACCGTAATGTTTTTGTCAACATTTCTAAGACGCTGCTGAACATCGTTTGCAATACCGATCAGGTCTATCCTCGTTCTGCCGCAGGTCGGACACGAAATAAACTTCACTCCGCTTGTATCGATATCAATTGCCCTCAGAATATCTCTTGCGGCGTAAACTTCCTTCACAGGGTCGGCAGTCAGCGAAACTCTGACCGTATCTCCGATACCTCGGAGCAGCAGCGAACCGAGTCCCGCAGCTGATTTCAGCATACCCATTCGTTCTGTACCCGCCTCGGTCACACCTAAGTGTAGCGGATAATCACACGCCTCACTCGCAAGCTCATACGCTCTGATCATGGTTGCAACGGTTGACGATTTCATCGAAAGCACAATGTCATGAAAATCGAATTTTTCAAGCAGCGACGCATGATACAGCGCGCTCTCGCACAGAGCCTCTGCTGTCGGAGAACCGTATTTTTGGAGAATATGCTTCTCGAGGGAACCCGAATTAACTCCGATCCTGATCGGAATTGACCGACTTTCACAGGCCTTTACGACCTGATGAACGCGATCGTCATCTCCGATATTTCCGGGGTTTATGCGCACCTTATCGATACCCGCTGCAGCTGACTCTATTGCCAGCCGATAATCAAAATGGATATCCGCTACCAGTGGAACGTCAACAGCTTTTTTTATCGGTTCGATCAATTTTAGGGCGTCCATATTCGGTATCGCAAGGCGAATGATATCGCAGCCCGATTCAGCAAGCCGCACCGCCTGCGCCACGCTGCCCTCAATATCGGTTGACGGCACATTCAACATTGACTGCACCGAGATCGGAGCGCCGCCGCCGATCTCAACATTTCCGGCTCTGACTTTAATTTTGCTTGCCACAGAAATACACCTCTATTCTCCGAAACCCGTTCCGCTTATCAGTCTTGCGATATCATTCAGCGTGATCACGGCGATAAAGCCTAGAAGTATAATAAATCCCGCTGCGTGTACAAAGCCTTCGTATCTCTGCGGCACAGGACGTCTGATTATAACCTCGATAAGCATAAACAGGAATCTTCCGCCGTCAAGCGCAGGCAAGGGAAGAAGATTCACAATACCCAGATTCACGGTAATTATCATCATCATATATACTATATTGTATACTGCGTCGCCGAAGCCTGTTTCAAGCCCCACCTGCGCCGCCTGAGTTACAACTGAAGCAGCGCCCACAGGTCCCGCCATATCGTTCATGCCGAATCTGCCCGTCACAAGACCGAACAGACTCGTCCAGATCATTTTTACAACCGAATACGTGCTGTTCAGGGATTCCTTAACAATGCCGCCAAAGGTTTTATCCAGAGGGGCAACCGTAAAATCTATAGCCAATGCCGGCTTTTCGTTATCGCCTTTATATGTGTAAAAATCCACATTGTCGATAGTCGTAACAACGCCGTTTCTTCGAACAGTTACATCGGTGCGAAAACGCTGTCTTGTGGGCATATACTTGCCCTTCTCGGGAGTATAGTCAAGCCCCGAGATACGATTGACCTCATTGATCGTGTCGACTGTAATTTTATCGGCATCTTCCTTCGTTTCGCAGACGTTAAGCTTTTCTATACCGCCGTTGAACGCTTTACTCAGAGCATCAAGCTCCTCTTCGGTATAGTCCTCAGCCTTCAGCGAGGTATACTGCCGCATTAAGGTAAATCCGCAATCTTCCTTATAGATCGAAAAATCATCGCCGTCAACAGTTTGGACTTTCAGCATAGCGGCAGCAAACGAGATATCACGAGAACAGCGGATCTTATAATCGCCGATAGCAAGCAGTTCATCACCCTGCTGCAATCCGGATTTTGATGTAAACGCAGACTGGGCAAAGCCGGAAATTGTTGTTGATGACAGCATTGGTTCGCTTGCAACGAGCAGTGACATCATCAATAGTCCAAGAACAATATTATTGAAAGCACCCGCAACGATTACGATCATTCTCTGCCACACCGGCTTGTTGACGAATGCGCGTTCGTTATCGCTCTCCTCGTTCTCACCCTCCATTGCGCAATAGCCGCCGATCGGCAGCAGACGCAGCGAATACTCCGTGTCGCCCTTTTTGAACCCGAACAGCTTCGGACCCATACCGAGAGCAAATTCGTTCACCTGAACGCCAAATTTCTTCGCCGTAATAAAGTGCCCGAATTCATGAAAAAACACAATAAATTCAAATAGAAGAACACCTATTGCAATCAACGCCGCTGTTGTCAAAATCTTCATTAACGTTAATTCTACTCCTTTCACCGGCAGCCTGCGCCTATGAGTTATATTGCGTATAAAGCTATACGCAGCTTGCCGGCTCACCGGACTGTTTTTGAAATATACCCCGAGAAGGGGCTTTAAGCTTGCCGTTATCTGCTTTAATTCCTTCGGCAATTAAATAGTCGCAAATATTAACTTTCCGGACATTTGCAGGGGGCTTTCCGGTCGCCCACCGAACCCCTTTGGAATCAAAAACACAAAATATATTTGTATTATTTAATTGCCGCATTAATAATTAATTGTTTTTTAACTAATTTAAAAGCAATAGGCGTTGCCAACCGCTCAAAAATCTGTTTATTTATTAATCTATCCAGGTGGGGAGAGGTATCCCGCCGCACATTTTAGGAGGAAAAAAAGATTTTGCGTAATACTCGGCAAACTCTCTTGCCGCTGCGTCTGCATTAAGCACATCATCAAGTGTTTCCACAGGCTTCACTTCCACGAAGTCCAGCGAACCATCAACAATGTCCCCGATGTCATTGAATCGGATCGTGCCGTCCAGGAACATTTTCACCGCTGTTTCATTGGCTCCATTCGCTACCGCTGTCGCTGTACCGCCCATAGCCATCGCGCGTCTGCACGCACGCAGGCACTTGAATGTATCATAGTCCGGCTCATAGAAGGTAAGTCCTCCCACCTTCGTCAGGTCAAGAACTCCGACATCACAGGGATATCTGTCCGGATATGTAAGCGCATACTGGATCGGTATCTTCATATTAGGAACGCCCAGCTGCGCAATTACAGAGTTATCGTTATATTCTATCATGGAGTGTATTACGCTTTCACGATGTACCACTATATCAATATTATCAACAGGCACATCAAAAAGCCATCTTGCCTCAATAACTTCAAGTCCCTTATTCATCATAGTTGCGGAATCGATCGTTATCTTCGCTCCCATGCTCCAATTCGGGTGATGAAGTGCCTGCTCGACCGTTACATCACACAGTTCCTCTGCGGTTTTTCCGAAAAACGGACCTCCCGACGCTGTCAGGATCAGTCTTTTAAGCTGCTTTTTGTCGCGGCAGCCCTGAAGGCACTGGAACACCGCAGAGTGCTCGCTGTCAACGGGATAGATCGAGATACCCTTATCCTTTGCAGCCTTCATTACAAGACTGCCGCCTGCAACCAAAGTTTCTTTATTGGCGAGGGCAATGTTTTTGCCTGCTTCGATCGCCGCCAAAGTGGGTTTCAGCCCCACCATTCCGACAACTGCTGTCAAAACCGTATCGGCACTCTCGATCGATGCCGCTTCACACAATCCTTCATTACCCCACGAAACCTTTGTATCGGTATCGGCGATCCGAACCTTCAGATCACGTGCGCTTTCCTCGCTGCCCATAACGGCGAGCGCAGGCTTGAACTCTCTCACCTGCCGCTCCAAGAGCTCTGTACTCCTGTTAGCTGTCAGCGCTGATACCTTAATGCCATGTTTGGCGCAGACTTCCAGCGTTTGTGTTCCGATCGAACCTGTTGAACCAAGCACTGATATATTTTCAGTCATAATTATTCACCTCATTTAGGTGTTACAATCGGTAATATCATATCTAATATCATAATAAGCGGCGCTGAAAATATTACGCTATCAAATCTATCGAGCATACCTCCGTGCCCTGGAATGATCGATCCGTAATCTTTAATGCCGCAGCTGCGTTTGATAAGTGAAAAACTCAGATCACCAAGAATAGAGATCAGCGATACGCAAAGGCCTATTACAGCAAAATGAATGGAATTCACATCATAATTATCTTTAAAGGCAATAAACGTAAATATCACGCCTGTGATCAGCGGAACGAACATTCCCGTGATGACGCCGGTCACTGCGCCCTCGACAGTTTTTTGGGGGCTGATCTTCGGGCAGAGCTTATGTTTTCCCAAAGCGCTGCCGCCAAAATATGCTCCGCCGTCGGCGAACCAAGGGATCGCCAGCGAGATAACCGTGTAAAAAAGCCCCACTGCCCCTTGTTTTACATCAAACATATATGCCACCGACCACAGTCCCAATACGCACATCAGTGTTATTGTCAAAGCGAACGAAAGATCGGGGAACTCAAGGTTTTCATGATTGAACACCATCGCAAGATACAGCGCTACTATGAATCCGAAAACCATCACCATGCACGCTGCTTTATAGCTGTAGAAAAGAAAAAACAATACGCTGAACACTGTGCAGGGCAGAAGTATTGTCAGCTTTTTATTCAGCTTTTTAGCCGATAAGCCCTCAACAATGCACATTACGGTAATGGCAGCCAGCGCAATATCTATAATTATCGGGAAATAAGCCCCCAGCACAATTATTCCTATTGCAAGCGGCACTCCTATAAACGTTGATAATAATCTTACTTTCATAATATTTACACCCCGCCAAATCTTCTGCTTCGTTTGGAATACTCCAAAAGTGCCTTGTTGAGATGTTCGCTTGTATAATCGGGCCACAAAACATCGTCAATATAATATTCGGCATAAGCCGACTGCCAAAGCAGGAAATTTGAGGTGCGGTGTTCTCCGCTTGGACGTATAATAAGATCGGGATCGGGCTGTCCCTTTGTATACAAATAATCCGATATCAGCTGCTCGCTGATATCCGTAGGAGAAAGCTGCCCCGATCGGATCTGCTCCGCCATTTTGCGAAAAGCCTCGGTAAGCTCTGCACGTCCGCCGTAATTCATCGCCATATTTAGTACCATTCCATCATGAGCGGCACTTAATTCCTCATTTTCGTCCATAAGCTGCCTCAGCTCCGGAGAAAAGCGGCTGCGGTCACCCAAGAACCTCAGCGCAATTGTATCATCCTTGAAATCATCGAGTGCTTCCTGAAGATAATCTTTGAAGTAACGCATGAGCGTATTGACTTCCTCGATGGGTCTTGACCAATTTTCGGTCGAAAAGGCATACACTGTCAGATATTTTATTCCTATGTCACTGCAATAGCGGCTGATTCGCCTGAAATTATCGGCGCCCGCCTTATGTCCGGCTGTTCTGGGCAAGCCACGCTTTTTCGCCCACCTTCCGTTGCCGTCCATTATAATTCCGATATGCTCGGGTAGTTTTATGCCCGAAATATCGGTTATCTGCTCCTGTTTATTGTTAGAAAATATCCCCATTTTCAAATACCCTTGTAAAGCTTTTTTTATTATAGGGAAGCTGCACAGACATCTGCCGCAGTTTTTTTGAATGAGTAAACAAATTGTGAACTCAGCCGTTATCCTCGATACGTTCGGCACATTGGCGGCGGGTATGCAGGTCTCGCCTGCCGGCTCGGTCGGTGCTTAGACTTCGTCTAGGTCTCCCCCGGAGACCCGCACCCCGCAGGCAAATTCCGCCCAACTTTATTGTTTACGATAATCTTCGCCGCACAATTAATTTTACTTCCTCCCGACAGCTAACCGGGCGGCGGGTATGCAGGTCTCGCCTACCGGCTCGGTCGGTGCTGTTGCCATTGGCAACGTCTGCCACCGGCAGACCGCGCCCCCACACCCTCGGAAGCTTTTTTGAAAAAAGCTGCGCAAAATCTTTTAATTAATAGTTTTTTTACTCATTCAAAAGCAGTGCCTCTGCCGCTCCCCGATTTATCTCAGTGAGATAACGATCAGATCGACATGATCTCCTTCTGCTTATCCTCGCTCATCTTGTCGATGATCTTTACGTATTTGTCGGTCAGCTCCTGAACCTTCTTCTCGCTCTTCTTCTGGTCGTCCTCGGTGATATCGCCGTTCTTCTTCAGCTTCTTCAGATCATCCATGGTATCACGGCGGATATTGCGCACATGAACCTTCTTCGCCTCAGCCATCTTTGCGATATCTTTGCTGATCTCCTTACGTCTGTCTTCAGTCAGCGGCGGGAATACAAGTCTGATCACCTTGCCATCGTTCTGAGGATTGATACCGATATCCGAAGTCTGTATAGCCTTTTCGATCGCTCTCAGAATGCTTGCGTCCCAAGGCTGGATCGTAAGCGTTCTTGCTTCCGTTACCGAAACAGCCGCAACGCCGTTGATCGGAGTAGGTGTGCCATAGTAGTCAACTCTCAGCTTATCGAGTACATTGGGATTAGCTCTGCCCGCTCTGATCTCCTTGAATTCGATATCCAAGTGATCTACTCTTTTTTTCATGCGCTCCTCGCACTTGTTAAGTGTTTCCTTCATAATAGTTTCCTCCGTAATCTATGTGTTATTCAAAAATCCGCTGTACTGCGGTTTATGCTCCGAATTAATAGTGCAGATCGTTCTGTAAGTATCAATTTCCCACAACAGTGCCGACATTCTCACCGCATACAGCCTTAACGATATTATCGGGATCGTCAAGACTAAACACAAGTATCGGCAGACCGTTATCCATGCAAAGCGCTGCGGCTGTTGTATCCATTACCTGTAAGCCCTTGTCGAGTACCTCACGGAAAGAGATCCTGTCGTACTTAACAGCCGACGGGTCTTTGTGAGGATCTGCGGAGTAAACGCCATCGACCATGGTAGCTTTCAGCATGATATCCGCCTGTATCTCAACGGCACGAAGCGCAGCGCCCGTATCGGTGGAGAAAAACGGACTTCCGGTGCCGCAGCCGAAAATAACTACTTTACCCTTTTTAAGGTGACTCACCGCCTTCTCGGTAACGTACAGCTCCGCCATCTGCGGCATTGAAACTGCAGTCTGAACACGGGCAGATACGCCCATATTCTCAAGGGTATCTGCGATACCGAGACAATTGATAACAGTTGCAAGCATTCCCATATGATCGGCACGAACTCTGTCCATCTTGCCGCTGCTTCTGCCCCTCCAGAAATTACCGCCTCCGACAACGACCGCAACTTCAACGCCCATTTCAGAAAGCGTCTTGATAGGCTGACAATAGCGCTCTACAATGTCGAAATCTATACCGGTACCTTTCTCACCTGCGAGAGCCTCGCCGCTGAGCTTCAGAAGTACCCTTTTATATTTAGGTTCCATTGCAATTATTCCTCCGAATGTAAAAATATACTAATATATATTTTACAATAAAAAGCCTCATCTGTAAAGATTAAAACATCGAATTTTAAAAAAAGTCACCGAAAAGTTACAACCTATCTCCAATTGGAAAAGGCAGTGATCTGTATAATGCATTGTTTATTATATATTTGCAGTTTCTTCTATTTTTGTTTTGTATTATAAACTCCACTTTTTACATCAGATTTTTTTTCAAAAACAGAACAAACTAATTTTACGCTGCCGCGCACGAAGGGAGTTACAAACTGTTATGAGATCATTTATAAAAATAATTTATTCATTTTTATCGGTAATATGCTTTATGGTATTATCATTGTGTGCATATTCAGACTCAATTATTCCCGATCAGATCACCGATGATATGAGCGATGACGTTTTCATGGACGATCATATCACATTTTCAGTATATAATAGATCGAAAAAAGCCGCACCTGCAAACAGCGCTCTTTCGGATTCAAGAGTTAATGTTGAAGCGAGGCTTTTTGGATGTATACCAATAAAAAATGTTGAAATAATCCGAACCGACCGACGATATGCGGCTGTTTGCGGAACTCTTTTCGGGATCAAGCTCTACACAAAAGGCGCAGCCGTTGTTGAGTGCTGCATAATTAATTCCGCGGGCGTCAGCAGAAATCCGGGACAGGAGGCGGGACTGACTCCGGGAGATACGCTGCTTGAGATCGACGGGATCAAGATCACATCATGCTCGCAGGTCGAGAGGATCGTAAAACTCAGCGATCATGAAATATTCGAAATACGATATCTTCATGATAACAATGAATACACTTCTACAATCCACAGCGTAACCATAGACGGCGCACGACAGCTCGGGCTGTGGATCAAAGACAGCGCAGCCGGACTCGGCACTCTGACGTTTTATGATCCGCAAACACAAAAATTTGCCGCGCTCGGACACGGGATCTGCGACACCGATACCGGAGCGCTGCTGACGCTGGAGCAGGCGCAGGTCACAAATGTTGAGGTCGCAGGCATAACAAAAGGCCGCTCGGGCGCGCCGGGCAGCATTAACGGATATTTTTCGGACTCCCCCGCCTTTGGCAGTGTATTGAGAAACAGCGAGTGCGGAGTGTTCGGTATAATGGAAAAGCTTAGCGGAAACGAGATCAAGCTTCCGATAGCCTCGCCTTATGAGATCTATCGTGGAGACGCGCAGATACTATGCACACTTGACGGCGGAGCGCCCGAGCTCTACAATATCAAGATCACAAAGATCGATCACAGCAGCGACACACCGACAAAAAACATTCAGCTGAGCGTAACAGATCCACGCCTAACTGAAATAACGGGCGGGATCATTCAGGGTATGAGCGGCTGTCCGATATTACAAAACGGTAAACTTGTGGGCGCTGTCACTCATGTTTTGCTCACAAATTCCGCCAAGGGCTATGGTATCTTTGCTCAGAAAATGTATGATGAAATGGAGAAAGCACAGAATTAACAACCTGAATGTAACAATTTTGTAATCTGTATTACAAAATTATAACTGTTTTGGTATTGCTATTTTTACCAACTTATGGTAATATAATTACATCAGCCAACCAGTAATTACCATTTCAGGAGGTTCAAAACATGGAAAATCAAATCAAACTGTTGTTATCTGAGGAAAAGTCGATATTCTCGGCAGAAGAGCTTGAATGCTTTGCAGCACACCACATTGCGGTTACATTCTGTGGAAAAGACGGCACTGAGGTTATCGAAGCTATCGAAAAGTGCCGCCCCGACGCAGTGGTACTTGATCTGTTCATGACGAGAGTCGATGCTATCGGCGTATTAAAGGAATATGCAAACCGCAGCGACAAGCCGCTGTTCGTTGTTGCGTCCTCATTTGACAGCGACCTGATACAGAAAGAGGTAATGGAGAGCGGAGGATCATACTTTGTTCTGAAGCCGTACAGCGTTCCTGGACTTGCGGGAAGCATAACCAGGCTATGCGGATCGAGAATCCCGTCGCCCAAGCGTGAACTGAAAGTGTTCGAACACGAAACGGGCTCGCTCGAAATAACAGTCACCGAAATACTCCACCGCATCGGAGTACCTGCCCATATCAAAGGCTACCATTATCTGCGTGATTCTATCATCATGTGTGTAGACGACTCCGATATGATTAACTCGGTCACAAAGCAGCTCTATCCTGCGGTAGCGAAAAAATACGACACCACACCGTCGAGAGTGGAGCGCGCGATTCGCCATGCGATAGAGGTTGCATGGGACAGAGGCGACGTTGATGTACTTAACTCATATTTTGGCTACACAATACACAACGGCAGAGGCAAGCCGACAAACAGCGAATTCATAGCAATGATCTCCGATAAGCTTATTCTCAACATAAAATCTGTATCCTGACTAGTTTTCGGCGCAGCATTAATGCAGCAGCTAAACAATCGCAAGTATAACCTCTCTGTCAGTCGGAGAAAGAATAAATTCAATTTGCGGCGATAACTATCGTTACAAATAAAGCCGGGCGGAAGCTGCATTCATGGAAGGTTTCAGCCGAAGAACTGACGGAGAGGTATTGCACAAGAGAAAATACAACTTTTAAATGTCCGGAATACAGGTGTTTAAAAGTGTTATTTTTCTTACCATATAATCACAGAGGAATCTGCGCTTGTGTCTGCTTGTTAAAAGCAGAGCTTTTAAGCAACCGCATTGGAGTCGTGCAAATGTTAACATAAACCCCGCAGTTTTCGGCTGCGGGATTTTTTTAGCGTTTTCTGTATCTGCACTGTAATTCATATGTCGGTATCCAGATCAAAAGAGCAGTTATATTTTTCATTTAGTGACATTACGAAATACGAATTGCGAATTACATCGCTCCTATCTCGATCTCTCCTGTCTCAAATAGCTTTTGGAGCGACATCATGATCCCGAGCTTTGCGTGGAACCACGTCAGCCCGCCCTGAAAATACACTGCATACGGTTCTTTGATCGGTCCATCGGCAGACAATTCAATGCTGGACCCCTGAACAAATGCGCCCGCCGCCATGATAACATCGCTGTCATAGCCGGGCATAGGCCATGGTTCGGGTGTAACGTAGCTGTCAACAGGCGCAGCAGCCTGAATACCTCTGCAAAAAGCGATCATTCGCTCGCGGCTGCCAAGTTCAACAGCCTGAATTATATCGAATCTGTCTTCCGTTCCGTTGGGAATACACCTGAATCCAAGCTTCTCATAGCACAGCCCGGCAAAAACCGCGCCTTTCAGCGCACCCGATACAACAGTCGGCGCCATGAAAAGCCCCTGATAAAATGCAGGCATTAATCCAAGATTTGCGCCAACTTCCTGCCCTAAACCCGGCGCGCTTAGGCGATATGCACAATTTTCAACGCATTCCTTTGTGCCGCATATATAACCGCCGATTGGCGCAAGCCCGCCGCCCGGGTTTTTGATGAGTGACCCAACTATCATATCCGCGCCCATATCGGACGGTTCGATCTTCTGAACAAATTCACCGTAGCAATTGTCTACCATACATATTATATCTGAACGTATACTCTTGATGAATGAAATCAATTCACCGATGCGTTCCACCGACAGCGTCGGGCGCGTTTGATATCCCTTCGAACGCTGTATCGTCACAAGCTTCACCGTATCGTCAATAGCGCTTCGAATACCCTCAAAATCAAATGACCCGTCAGCGTTCAGATCGACCTGACGATAATTCACACCGTATTCCTTCAGCGAACAGCGTGACTGACGAATTCCGATGACTTCCTCAAGTGTATCGTAGGGCTTACCGACCGGCGACAGCAGCGTATCGCCCGGACGGAGATTCGCTGAAAGAGCAACTGCCAAAGCGTGAGTACCGCAGGTGATCTGAGGGCGGACAAGTGCCGCCTCTGTGGAAAAAACCTCGGCATAAACCCGCTCTAAATTGTCACGCCCGACATCATCATAGCCGTAGCCTGTTGTTGCAGCAAAGCAGGTCGCATTAACTCTATGTTTCTGCATCGCGTTGATAACTTTCAATTGATTGTATTCTGCCGTTTCATCAATTTCTTTAAAACGAGGCTCCAATTCTTCCAACACACGGCTGCAAAAGTCAAACACCTCGCGTCCGATGCCCAATTTAGTATACATTGTATTATCCATATTATTATTCCTTTTTATTTAATTTTGTTTTTGAACTATTTTGTATTCATCACCGAGATGAAAATAAGGGCAGCTCCTGTATTGGCTGTTCATAAAGCTGTACATCTCGTCCTCATCAAGATCAACGGAACACTCGTAACAGTCGTATTCCTCATTGTAGCCGTAGTTTACGCAATAGTCGCAGTTTGATTTTTTTCCGCTTTTACCCGCCATATTATTTCCCTCCTTGTTTTTTCAATCCCCACTTCCGTACAATTAGGGTGTATTCATCAACCGAGGCTCTGTCTTTGCAGCACGCAAATCCCCAAAGGTATCTGGGTAATCTTTAGAAAAATCGTGACATACCTTTCGTTGTGAGCAGATGATCACTTTATTATCAGCGCCATTATCAGGGAGATCAGTAATGCCGTAAGCGGATACATAACAAGTGTGCCTACCCATTTTTTTACTGCCGTTTTCCTCGGAATGTAAGGCATAAGATCCTCAGTTCCCGGTATAAGCCACGCTTGTGTGTGGCCGACCCAATACCAATCAATAAAAAGCCGATCAAACAGCCCCATTATCATATATACCGTTAAGATCTGCAAAAAGCCCTCGCTCATTTCGGTAACGCCGTTAACTCCGTAGACCATATACGGCACAAGAAAAAGCATCGGCAGAAAAAGCGCTGCCCCCGTTATGACGGAACTGCGTTTGATCTCTTTTTCGGTTGTCATACCGAGTTCAACAACTCGCTTTTGAACGTTCTTTTCATAAAACGTCACCACCCCAACTGCTCCGTTTCTGATACCGACAACGCAGACCAAAATCAAAACGAAGCACATAACGATTCCTTCAAAGAAAACGATCATTGGAAGCACCTCCCTGTTTATCAGTTTTGATTATAACACATTTTCACCAATAAAACAATAGCTGCAACATCCGCTGCCACGGCTTTTGAATGAGTTAAATTTCTATTAACATAAAGTTTTTGCCCCGCTTTTTTCAAAAAGCGGGCAGGGTGCAGGGACGGAGTCCCGCCCGCCGGAGGCATTCTCCATGTCTCGCCTGCCGGCTCGGTCGGCGCTTCTGCGACGCCGTGGTCCCCCCCGTCGGGGACGGCTCCCAGTCGGAGACCGGCACCATTTGGTCGCCGAAGGCATGCGTATGCCCTTTTCGGGGTGAACGGTTTGCACCAAAGCTCCCTCGCCTCCTCAAGGCGACACAAGAAGTATATTATTTCAAAAATACTTTCCATGCATCAGCTGCAATTCCTTCAAACACAAAAATCGGAGAACGCACATTGCGTCCTCCGATAATTTTATTCGGACTTCTTCATCAAAGCTCCTCGAGAGTTGCGTTGATGTCTGAGGGAAGTTTATCTTTCGAAGCTGAGATAAGCAGCGTGATCGCTGTATTTGCCTCTTCGGAAAGCCCGTTCAGCTTGCCAACAAAAGCTGCAAGCTCCTCTTTGTTGTCGCCTGCGATCTTAAATGTCGAATCAACAAAGATATCGGTGATATCGTAATTTCCTGCGCACATACCGCTAAGGAAGCCGTAAAGTGCGTCGTAGCCTTTGATGTTGAATGCATCCGCATCAACAAGACGTGCCTTGTAGGTGAGGTCATAAGTCAGCTT
>CACZCM010000051.1 GCA_902779615.1 uncultured Ruminococcus sp.
TTGCACCTTAAAGCAATCCTCAAGCGATGTTCGCAAAAGGCAGGAAGTTGGCAGAGGTCTGCGCCTTTGTGTAAACGAGGACGGCGACAGAATGGACTTTAATGTTCTCGGCAATGAAGTTCATAACATCAACGTCCTTACCGTTATTGCAAGCGAAAGTTACGAGAAATTCGCAAAAGGCTTACAAGGCGAAATTGCAGAAGCGGTTGCATACAGACCTAAAGCGGTTACAGCCTCTCTCTTTGCTAACAGAGAAATCAAAGACGATAAGGGCAATGTACAGATAATAGATGATGATCTTGCACAGGCAATTTACGATGACCTTCTTATAAACGGATATATCAAAAGAGGAAAGCTCACCGATAAATACTATGAGGATAAGAGTAACGGCACCGTTGCAGTTGCAGAAGAAGTTGCAGACAGCGCGGCAGCTATTATTGAAATCATTGACGGCGTTTACGATGAAAGATCCTCTGCGCCCGAAAATGCCCGCAAGAACAACGTACAGCTTAAAGTCGATGATAAAAAGCTCGCTATGCCTGAATTCAAAGAGCTTTGGAGCAGGATCAATTCAAAGACCGTATATGCAGTCGATTTTGATTCGGATGAGCTTGTGAAAAATTCAATAGCTGTTCTTAACAGTAAACTGAGGGTGCAGAGGATAGTTTATAAGATCGAATCGGGTTCTCTTGAAAGCATTGAATCAAAGGAAGCTCTTGAAAAGGGCGAGGCTATGAAGAAAAACGAGTCCGCGTCCAAGACTAAAACAATAACAGCCAACCGGAGCGTGAAGTACGATCTTATCGGAAAGCTTGTCGGTGAAACAGGGCTTACAAGAAAAGACATAGTTCGCATAATGACCGGAATAGAGCCTACCGTTTTTGAGCAGTATAAATTCAATCCGGAGGAGTTTATTCTCAAAGCAGGACAGCTTATAAATGAGCAGAAAGCAACAGCTATTATCCAACACATCACATACCATATTATTGATGATAAGTATAATACCGATTTGTTTACCGATGCTTCGATCAAAGGTAAAATGGGCGTTAATGCTATGAAGGCAAATAAGCATTTGTATGACCATATCGTATATGATTCTACTAACGAGCGTGACTTTGCAACCGAGCTTGATACGAGCAAAGAGGTTGCGGTATACGTCAAGCTGCCGAACAGCTTCTACATTTCTACGCCTGTCGGTAAGTATAATCCGGATTGGGCAATCGCTTTTTATGAGGGGGACGTTAAGCACATTTACTTTGTTGCAGAAACAAAGGGATCCACATCATCGCTGCAGCTGCGTGAAATTGAAAGCGGCAAGATACATTGTGCAAAGGAACATTTTAAAGCAATCAGCGGCGATAAAGTGAAGTATGATGTAGTGGACAGCTATCAAGAGTTGCTTAATATTGTTAGAAAATAGTTTAATTGATTTTATTGAACAGGTGGTATCAACATGGGAATTTTTGCTCCTTTTGACTGGAACGGAAACGGAATGCACGACGCATTTGACGATATGATGGATTTTATGATCTTTCAAGATGTTATGGAGGAAGAAGATGACGACACGGACATTGAGGAAGATGAAGATAACGAGGATTTTTAGTAAGTAACCACCTGATTTATAATTGTACACCACTGGTGTCCGTTTTCAAAACAAAGCAGCAGGAACACACGCTCCTGCTGCTTAGAATGATTTCAGAATGGTGAATCTGCATGAAAGAGTATATTGGAAATTAGATTTTATAATCGTTGTTATAATGGTATTTTGAAGAATAAAGGATTATTAAAATGAAAAATCTACTTGTTGGTAATGGAATAAACATTCAATTTAGCAAAAATGATTATACAACACAGCAAATTGTTCTAAGGATTTTGAAGAATTTTGATCGAGAAGACTTTCCATTAAAGATTATCATTGACACTCCTTATTTAATGAGAAACTATCTCGGAGTTTTATTTCTTGAGGTGCGAAATATTATTGATGGGAAATATGATAAACTAACAGTTTGTGATGATGAGTGGGAATCACTTAAAGCGTTTAAAAAAAGGTATAAAAATCGATTAAAAACTTTAAAAATGACGGATGTCGGTTTTGAAGATTATTATTTGATACACGATTTAATGTGTCACAAATTAAATGTTCAAAATCCAGAACAATACAATATTAGAGAAAGTATGAGATTGTCATTTTTATACTCGATATATAATGATGGAGCGTTAAATCAATTATATAATAAGTATCCTGTTAAGTTTGTAGATTATTTAAAACAGTTTAACAATATATTTACCACGAACTATGATTCGAATATTGAGTCAGCAACAGGAATGATAGTATTTCATCTTCACGGACAATTTGACAAAAAGCGTGATATTTATATAGAATCTTCTTTTAGAAACCAATTGCCCGATAAACCAATTAAGAATATTATAATTGACGACAACTTTTTTTATTTGTATTCAAATGCGTTATCCACTCATTGCGGTGCTTATAAGGAATTTCTTATCAAGGAATCAGTTTCTGCAAACTCTTGTATATCTGCTTTTGCAGAGGTGTATAAAACTGATGCAAAAGCAAAAGAAGATATAGATAATTGGATAAACGACAAAAATCATCTTGTTGCCAATCTTGGTGCTGCAATAAAAATAAAAGCACAGAATCCAACGTGGGCTTTTTCAGAAGATTATCATTTTGATAAATTTTGTTCAATTACAGGTACATTAGACATACTCGGTCTTTCCCCTTGTAATGATTTTCATATATTTGAATCAATAGACCAATCAAAAATTTCAAAATGCGTGTATTATTACTTTAACGAAAGCGAATGCGGCAAGATTTCAGAGTTACTGCCTATTTTAAAGAGAAAAAATATGATTGAGTTTAAACCTGTAATTGGGTTTTGGAGAGATATAGCAGAAAAATGAAAGCAAAAGTAGTTATTAAAACAAAAAACGATTTTTTAAAATGGATTGAAAAAGTCAACATTTTTTCAAATAGTCTCTTATCACCAGAAGAAGCACTTTTGGAGTTTAATGGATTAAATTCAGGCAATCGCAAAAAGATACAAAAATCATTTAAGAAATATGATTCAATCAGAAAAAAGAATATATCAGCGACAGATGGAGAATATGCATATATTCTTTCTGTTTTGATTGATTGTCATATTATCGCTACCGAATATAATATTGATCCTCTCACAGCTTTAATGTGTGTAAAACCTATTTGTAAAATAGATGAAAGGATTATAATTAAAGAAGGATAATTGATAATTGTCACGTCTCCGAACATAAGGGAAACATAAAAAACTTGTTTATAAGAAGGTCGTGAGTATAGGTGGGAAAATCAGCATTTCGCTGATAACCTCCTGCTACCCTTGCATACTTTCGCTTTTCAGCTCCGCCTTATACTTGTAATAAGTATTCCGCGCTATCCCGATCAACCGCATACAATCAACGTCGGAAAGCGTTCCGTTGAAGTCTTTCGAGTATTTCAGAATATCCTTTTTGGCTTGAATGCTTTTCTTGGTGGTGACGGTCGAGCCGTGCTGCCGTCCGATCTGCTTTCCGTTACGGCGAGCAGTTTCAATACCCTCTTTCGTCCTCTGATGCAGGTCGGATACCTCTTTCTCCGATTGCTCAAAGGCGAGATATATCTGCTCTTTAGCAAGCTCCATCAGATACTCGTTGATTGCTTTGAGAATGATGTCGGTTTTAGTTCCTGTCATCTTGATGTTGTTTGATAATGCTTTCTTGTACGTTGCCGTGTTGATGTGCGGCTCCTTCAAAAAGACAAGCTCCACACTTTTGTCGTAAAGTTCTTGATAGATTTGGAAGCCGCTTTCTGCGTTTCTGCTCATTCTGCTCACGCTGTCGAACACGATAGTATCGCCGGCGCGGACGAGCTTCAACAAGCTCTCAAACGTCTTGCGCCCGTCCGTTTTAGTGCCGGTGTAAACCTCTTGTTTTATGATCGCGTTCGGGTATGCTTTCAGAATGTTCCGTATCTGGCGTTCGATGTTCTGCTTGTTCGTTGAGATTCTGCAATAGCCGTAGATCATTCGGATCACCTCCTTCCTTGTTTTGGTATCAAAATAGACGTTGCTGCAAATAGTATCAAAAAAAGCACTTAACCTTCGATTTTGTGGACAACAAAAGCCGTATCGGAATTAACGTCCGTTTATTCCGATACTTATGTTGATAACTTCTTTTCGCAGCACAGACTTTTCCACATCGCACCTTTTCAGACGATTCCCGTATCTCCCTTGTGGAAAACAAAACCGCAAGCCGCCCCTCTATGTTGAAAACTTTTTCAAGCTCCCTCTTAACACTTCTCTTCTCAAAGCAAAGAATAGAAATGGGTATAGTATCTGACCTGTCAAAAAAATACCTACCCCTAAAGTAAAAATGAAGCGCCCTTAAGGAACATATTCGGCATTGTAAAAAAATCCAAAAGATTTTTTCTCCATACTCTTGACAGCGAATGAAAAAGGCTGTAAACTTGAAGTATGAAATGCTTTTCTATGCGAGTAAGGTGTTTCAACTCTACTTTTATCGGCTGCTGTGCTTGCGACACAGCAGTCGTTCTTCTTTTCAAGGAGAATGATCACGCATTCGCATTGATCGTCCCCGGAGAAGAAATCGGCTATAAAATCGTCGTTTGTGCGGCTCGTTTCAATGTCTTCTATCGTGTAGGTGTTGTCATTGAACGAGCCGTCTTTTTTGTGGTTGTGGCGGCGATCTATAACTTGCTTTTCGATAAGCTCGCGTATCGTCTGCACAACGGCATTACGCTGCAAGCCGAGCTGCCTTGCGATATCGGAAAAGCTGTTCCAACAATCCATCGTCTTGCGGCTGCATTTGCACAAGAAAAGATATACCCTTGTTTGCAGCTTATCGAGAACGGCAAGCGCTTTTCGGTTGACGTAGAAATACCCTTTCTTGACGATCGCAGGGAGAACATAGGTGTATGTGCCGAGCAGCTTCATACTGCCGGAATAAAGCTCGTCACGGGCTGTCGACTGAATGTACCTTTTCTCTATAAGAACGTCAACGGCTCTCTTGATCGTCGATACCGAGCAGCCGCATTTCTCGGCAAGAACGCTTTGACGTACCTTGACGCGATATGAGCTGAACGGAGCAAGTGAGTACAATGCCGCAAGCACTCGCATTTGGATAGCACTTAATTTCGGGGCGCTGCGTCCGTTTTCGTCTGTTTCTGTGTCAAAGATGTTGTTGTTCATTCTGAAATAGTCGCTTTGTGTGCGCTTGCATAGCATTGCGTGTCACCTCCTTGCTTTTTGTTCTTTTACATATTTTCGGTATTGTTCGGTATATAGGTATGAGCCCTTGAACACATTAGAGCAGGCAGCATAAAGCTGCGGTTCGTAGTGCTTTATCACGCTCAATTCGTCGCATATCTTTCGCCCGAACGGGTAGCCAACGCAGCCGGTACGCTTTAGACCGTATTCTGTATAGCACCGACTGTGCTGTATATCAAAACGCTGTTCGTAGTATTCCTTGTCGCTGTGCGTGTACCAGAACAGCGGACGGAATGTGTCTATACCTCTTTTTGCGTCAAATGAAGTACAGGTTGTATAGGCTCCTGCTCGCGCGCCGCCCTCTGCCTTGCGAATGCCCGTTACTACCAGATCGGCATTGATCTCTCGCTCTATCTTGAACGACAAGTCCTTTTTTGCGTAGCTGCAGCACTTTGCTGACACCTTAAATTGCGGTGGGTTTTCGATCATAAACTCACGCAGATATCTGTTCCGCGATATGCTCCACTTTGAGCTTTTTCCGCTCTGCGAAGGAAAATGCTCTGCAAGATCTTCATCGTGCCACGAACACCACCACTTCAACGCCGATTTTGCGTTCGGATATTTCGGCAGCAGCGCAGAATACGCTTCATCTTCCCACTTGAAATCGTGTCGCTGCAATCGCTCTATCATCTCCGAAACGTATTTCGACAAGAACGGCTGTCCGAATTCCCTACAGCTTGACGGTATAGGCTTGATGGCTTTTTCCCGTCTGATCGTAATACCATATCGGCTTTCAAGGTAGTCGAGCTGTTCCTTCGTTGCACTGTATTCCATTCCCGTATCAAACCAGACGTACACAACCTTGCGGTCATCGTCGAGCTTTGTAAGCATATCCACAACTATATCGCTGTCCGCTCCGCCCGATACCGAGCAAAGAATACTGTCGTGTCGTTCTATCTCACGTTCGGCTTTTACAAAGGAATTAAGCACCTCCGCGTTTTGTATTGTCACCATAAAATCATTATCAACTCTCATATATGTACCTACATTTGTCTTGATTTGCTGTCCGCCGTCTGTTCAAGCTCTGCCTTTGGTTTATAGGGCTTGTCGGGCATTATCTTTTCAGCCTTTAAGTAATTGCAGAGTATCTCGTTCAAGTCCTTTCCGATAGCGTTTCGATAGAAGATTCGTTGCGTCTTGAATCCCATATCGTGATACTTATTCATCAGCTTTTGTGTTGCAGTGATACCGGCATTGTCGTTATCAAGGCAAAACTTTATCGTTTTAATGCCCTTGTGCCTTGTGAGATAACACTCAAGCGCTGCGTCGTTCACTCCGCCGAGTGCAAGGCGGTTATCCTTTTTCCAACTGTCCTGCCCGAATTTGATGTCTGCTATCGTACAATGAGAAAGCAAGTCTATCGGAGCCTCAAAAACATAAAGACTGTCCGTCTGCGCTGCTGCGTCTATCTCAAAACCAAAATACGGGTTATTGCTGCCCGGCATATTCATTCTGAATTTGCTGTCGGTATGTGTTCCTCGCAGGCTCCAGTATGCGACTTTGCCGCTCTCATCGAGATTAGCGAACACGACGTTGTACCGCGTATCTTGATATATCTTCCCGGCGCTCATCAGCTCGTCAACTATCTTCGCTGATATCCCTCTGATGTTTTGAAGATACGCCGTTGCTGCCGGATAGCTTCTGTCGTAATGCTTCTGCGGAGTTTTGGAGAAGTCCGGCGAAGATCCGCTTTTGCTTTTTCTTGCGGCGGTGTATTCTTCTATGACCGCACTTGAATAAGTTCTGCCGAGTATTTCCTCAACAGCACTTCTGAAATCCAATCGTTCTACTTGCTCAAGCCAATCAATAACACCTCTGCCTTTGTAGCCGTGGGAATTCCAATACCACGACTTTTTATCCCGTCCGATTATCAAGCTGCTCATATCCTCGCTTTTGCAGCGATAATAGCTGCCTTGACGGACGAACGACGTTCCGTATTTGGTAGATATAAAGTCCATAATATCGGTATCTCTTGCCCGTTGAATATCGTCATTACTGTAATGCATAAAAACCTCATCAAAAAACCGGTCAAAGGAGCGTTCCAATGACCGGTAATGTTTTATTATGTTTGAGCATAAATACCAATGATGTATTCGCCGTCATAATTCGGAGAATCGTAGATGATGATATTGAAACCAACCTCCTCAACGTCAAGATTCTGATACTTTGCGAGCTTCTCAATGGAATCGAGGTCTTTCTTGCACCACTGCTCCAAAGCCTTGCCGTTCGCCGCCGCCTTTGTCTGATTGTTCGTGATGGACGTTGCGTTTTGCATTGTAACGCTGTCATCGTAATACAGACCAAGCTCCTCACCGTACCCGATCAGATCGGCTTTTATCTTTTCCGTATCATACGGATAATCATAGGGGATAAGCTCCTTTTTAGGCTTGTCGGGTGAATCGGGTGTAGCTGCGTTCATGCTGTTGACCTCGCTTGCAGCGCTCACCGAAATATCGGTATCAATAGCATTATTCTCGTCCTTGCCGCAGGCTGTAAAAGCCGACAGCATAACGGCAGCTAATACTGCCGCTAAAAACTTCTTGTTCATTTAAAAATTTTCCTTCCTTATTTCTTCGACAACTAATTTTTCTATGATTATTGCAGGGGGCTTTCCGGTCGCCCCCTGCACCCCTTCGGTATCAAAAACAAGATATGTTTTTTCACTAATAGAGGTGGAACACGCCTATCTCCGCAGCACATTCCGGTCGCCACGCTCTTTGAGTAGAGCCGTCAACGGTGTTCGCTACAAGGTAATTGTAAAGCTCTGCGGCATACGAATACCGTTTTGCTTCGTCGTTTGAAAGATAGCTTGTTCGGGCGATATCGTCCGTAAACATAACGGCAGCTTCGTATATCGCTTTTGCTGTGTCGCCCTCATAATCGTTAGCCGTGATAGACTTGAACGCTGCCGTGCTGCCCACGGCTTGTATATTGAGGTGGAATCGTGTCGATTGACTGCCCCAACAGCCTTTTTTCTCGCGCTCGTCTACCCAATGCTCATAAAACATAAGCTGCGATTCAAGATTGCGCCAATCGTAAGCGTTGCTGCTGCACCAATCCATGAATTCTGTCATTTCGGTGCCGTTCCAATGAAACAGACCTGTGTAGTAACCGTGTTCCTTTGCGAATACCTCCGGATCGCAGCCGCAGGAATCCTGAATGTTGCCGAGAACAGCGCAGGCTGAAACTGCGGAATATCCCTTTTGCCGCAGATAGTTGAATATCTTTTCCTCGACGGTGTCTCCGCGCAGACCTGACATTTGAGGAAGCACACCGTAGCCGATAATTGAATTGTAATCGTTAGACAGCCGAGTGTTCAGTTCTGCGACAATATCTTCCTCATTGGTGATGTAATAGACCTTGCCGTCCTCTATTTTTGAGATTATGCCGCAGCTTGTACAAACGCCATCGCCTTTCTCTGAAAGGAAAATAGTATCACCTACATTCGGCTGCTGATCGGGACTTTCCCAAAGTCCGCGATTATTGAACCAATCCATTATCGCAACTTTGTCATTTGAGCGCGGGTACAGACCTTGAATTACATATCCTGCTTCATTGGCGCACCAGCACACAAACGAGCGGGACCACTCGTTACCCATACCGTTCGGCGTACCCGTCCACGCTGTGTACGTCTGCGGCGGCTGCCCGATCTGACTTTTCGCAATATTCGCAAGTGCCTGACCTCCGTTTCCGTTGTGTCCGTAAAGTATCTTGTTCCAAAGCTCATCTGTGTCGTTGTTCACAAGATTCATTACCTGGTCTTTCTGCTCGTCCGTGAACTTCATATCGTCCATAATTTGAGACAATTCCTTTGCGGAAGTCGTCACGACAAGCACCTCCCAATCGGGATCAACGAAAATTGTCTGCGCCGTTGAAGCGTGTGGATTAGGCTCGGTTACATACTTTGCCGATATAGAATGGATATCGTAAAACAGCTTGCTCAAGCGCTCCTCCGTCTTTTTATCAACGGTGATGATATCCTCTCCTTCGGAGGAATACTTCACGGCATAAAGTGCTATGATGTATTTCCACTGCATTTTGTTGCCCTCGTATCTGACAAGGGAAACGGAGCTGCGGTCATACTCGCTCGTTTTATCTTCGATCTTCTTCTGATAATCGGTGTTTACGTTCCTGACGATCTCCTCGATCTTCATCGGGTTATCTGCTTCGCTCGAAAAGAAGATACCGTACCCAGAGAAGATAAAGCTGCCTATCGCAAAGATAATGACTACCAATACGGCAAGCGCTGCCAGTATCAGATAGACCATAGCAGAGCCGTCGGCAACTGTTCTGATCGCATTGAGTACCATTTCTACAAAGCTCTTTGCGACGTTGAACGCAAGCTCACCGGTATTTTTGGCGCTGTTGAGCGCTGCCTGTCTGCCCGATTGATTCACAAGTGAATTGATGTACTGCGCCTTTTGAAAGTTCGTTATCGCTGCTTTGATACCGGCGGCAGACCTTGCCGTTTCCTTGGCTGCTTTCTTTGTGCTTTGTGCGCTCCTGCGTATGCCTGTGATGTTGCGCTTGACTTTGCCAGGCGCGGTCTGTATCCTCCGAGCTGCCGTGACTATATTCTGCGGATCGGCAGTTTTTTTAATTCCTGCGGCAATTATCCCTGCCGCCTGTGCATTTGGAGAAACAGACGAGTCGTTGTCAATACCGGTGCTTTGCTTCCCTTGCTCCAATGCTTTGTCGGCTGCGATCTTGTGCGCCTTTATCGGCGCTGCGGCAACGTTCTTTGCAACGGACACGGCGCTTTTGGCAGCCGCCTTTTTCAGCTCTTGTCCGGCTGTGGGAATCTTTTCTGCTTTAACTGCGTCCTTTTTCTTGACGTTCTCGGCAGTGCGTACCGTTCGTTTCTGCTGCCGTATTATAGGATTCGGCTTTTCGATATTGCTGCCGCTTGATGTATCAGCTTGATTTTCCGTAGGTTCTTGTGAATTATCGCCGGACGGGGGAGTAACTGGAACATCGTTGCTGTCATCGAATACAGCTCCTTGTAACGGCTGCTCCGATCCATAATTTCTTGTGATGTTAGATCTTTGTTTTTTGACTGTCGGGCTTGCTTTGCGCAAGGTCTTTTGTTCCGCTGTATCGGTTTTTTCGGCTTCTCTGATACTCGCCTTGACCTTTCGGGATATTCTCACACGCTCCGGGTTATCCATTGTAATCAACCTCTCCCGGCTTAGTCGTCATCAGACCATAAATCTTTGTATCGCTCGGAATGATGTTGTCAAACGGAACTGTTGTTGTCGTGCCGAGATGGAGCAGACCTTTACCCGGCATTTTCTGCTTTATAAAGCGCTGCTCCTCGTGAGAGATATTGTATATCTCGGAAAGCTCCTGCGCGTCCGCCTCCGACTGTGAAAGCATAATAGTGAAAGCGGAGTTTGCAAGCATATCACGCGCTTTCGGATTTCGTGTGACTGCCGTCACGTTCTGAATAATGCCCGTTGCGTAACCGTTGTACTTTCTGATTCGTTTCCAGAGTTTTTCCAAAAACTCCGTCGAATACTTATGCTCAAATAACAGGTATATCTCATCTATGATAACGTATGTATATCTGCCCTCATACCTGTTGCGCGAGATACGGTTGAGTATGTTGTCAAGCACGATGAGCAAGCCGAGATTCTGTAGCTGGCTGCCCATTTCATTGATGTCATAGCAAAGCATAGAGCTTGATGTGTCAACATTCGTCTGCTGCGAGAAATAGTCAAGGGAGCCGTAAGCGTATATCTCAAACTTGCCGGCAAGCTCGTGCGCTTCCGGTTCTTCCATCATTTGCAGCACGGCGCAGAAGTCCTTGAACGTCGGCATTATGCCCTCAAAGCGCGTAGCCTTTAGCGGCTCGTAGAGTATTCTTACAGCTCGGTCAATGAGTGACTTTTCAAGCAGGCTGATACCCTCCTCGATGAGTATCTGTTCGCACATCGAGAGAATAAACGACGATTTCTCCTTGATCGGATCGCCGGTTCCCTCGTCATCTCTGCCGTACTCCGCGTTGATGTCGAACGGATTGATGTGCGTTGTCGAGGACGGTGACAGCTTTGACACTCTGCCGCCGAGCGCGTTCGTTATCGCAACATACTCACGCTCAGGATCAATGATGATAACATCTGCGTTATCCTCCGGCATTAGCCGCAGCGTCAAGATCTGTGATTTTATAGTCATAGATTTGCCGCCGCCCGATACGGCAAGTATCCAACAGTTGCCGTTCATCAGCTCACGGCGGTCTACCTTTATGACGTTGCCCGATATGATATTCGTGCCGCAGTAGATACCCTTCGGGTGACAGCACTCCTCGGCGATGAACGGTATAAACGCGGCAATATCACCGCTTGTGAGCGGACGCAGATCGTAGTCCATAAGCGACACACCATACGGCAGCGCAGTGTTCATTGTTTTTAGCTGCCGTGTTTTCAGCTTCGCAACTGCAAATGTAATATTTTTAGATTGCGCTGCGGATATCAGCTTGTCTGAATTCGCGTCAAGCTCTTTCTTTGTTTTCGCCGTATGAAATAGAGAACAGGTGCAGAAAAACAGGTGCTGATCCTCGTTGTTTATCTGATCGTAGATCGTTTCCAGATCGGCGCGTTCCTGCTTGCGCTCAAACGGAATCTCCGCAGAGAAATTCTGATTCTTGTTCTGCCTTTGCTGATACTTGTATATCTCCGATTCGACTGCCATCTTCTTGCTTTCAATGTACTTCCGCGCCTCGTCCTTTGAAACGGGAACGAGATCCATCGAGTAAACGAACTGTATTTTCAGCTCTATCAGAGAACGGAAAAAGTCATCGTCAAGACCGTTCGGGTATTCGAGCAGCATTAGTCCCTGTCCGTAGATATCGTTTATCTTAACGTGATCAAACTGCGGAGAAAAGTAATACGGAGCTATGTAATTCTTCGTGCTGTCTCCCCAAATCTTTTTCTGCGTACCGTTGTATGAAAACTGTTCCAATTCGTCCGGACGATAGAAATCGTGAAAGAGCTTTAAACGCTCGATCTCGCTCAATGGAACGCAGCTCGATCCCGAGCCGAGCGTGAAGAACATCGTGTACAATTCTGATGAGATACGCTCATAGAAATCCTTTGCCTCCTCATAGCTGTCCTTGATGATCGAACAGGTGATGAAGCGGCGAACGATGTACGGCGATGAGGTGGCTATCTTGTCGAGCATTATCTGGTTCAGCTCGTCGCGGTATTCCTGAAAACCATCGTCTTTCTGCGGTATGAGCATATTTTCTTCGATCTCTTTTTCCGAACGCCGAACGGTCATTATCGTGACTTTCCAAGTCGCACGGGGATCGAGCGAAGAAAGAATGCTTGCGTAGTTCAGCTGCATATTCTCCTTTGTTCCGTTGTCCGCAATAGCGTAGTTGATGTCGGTAAACTCATAAGTGCGCGTGAAATTCTTCGCACCTATACGGCAGATACCGTCATCATAGATCCGGTTGTAGGGAATAATATCTTGCACGCTTCTCGGCGCGTGAAACTTTTCTTTCCTGTCGTCTTTTTTCAGGTTTATTGATTTTATCAACTTTCAATCCCTCTTTCGTTCTTGCTTCAACGATCTCGTTCACATCTGCGTTAAGTTCGTTCTCGGCTGTCAATACCATATCGCCCAACAACATCGAGTGCAGAAATTCGATCAGAAGCTGTTCGCCCTTCATTCCCTGATACTTGTACACCATTAGAAAACCTGTCGGAGCAGACGCAAGCGCCGTTATAAGATTAAGCGCAGTGTCGTTGATTATGTATTCGTAACAAGCCGTGTGTACGATTAGCGCTATTGCGACAGTCGCGCCCGCGAGCAGCGTTTCTCTCATAGGCAGACCGAAAAACATTGTTTCGTGGATCTTTGAGATATCCTTATTCAAAAGCACGTTCATTTTTTCCCTCCTTTATACACCGAACATCTCTTTGGCAAGCTGCGATGACGATTTGATTATCGTTATCAGAATCAGAATATTGAAGATCGTGACCTGAAGATAGTTCCAAACCATCGTGCTTGGTGCCATCGACGGATCGTAGCTTGTCGGTATCACCTGCCAACCGGTATAACTCTCAAACTGTCTGTATGCCCATATCGCTATGACCATTATCACGCCCTCCAATGTTGCCGCAGCGTAATTTCGCAGGAATTGTATGCCCACTTGCTGGGTGTTTTTGCCCGCAAATGTCGCAAGCGGAATGGGAGAGACTATCATATACATATATATCTTGAACCAACGTCCGTAGACTGTGAGCAG
>CACZCM010000052.1 GCA_902779615.1 uncultured Ruminococcus sp.
CGGGGGATGTCAGTTTGTTTATGCGCTTTGACAAAATACGCTGTCTGCCCCTGACAAAATACATTCACTTTTGGATGACAGAATGAGTGGGCTGTGACAGTTTATAAAGCTTCACAGATGATCGTATTTTTTGTTATTATGGGGTTATAGGCTGATCATCCTTCAAAAAGATTTTCCACATCGTTTTCCAGCCGTCCGTTTGTGTCGAATAATCGATACCGTTATCGACGGTCTGAACCGTTTCACTGTATACAATGAGATCAAAATCGGTTATGAAATCGCCGTCTGTAGTTTCAGCCTCATTATATTTGGTTTCGTTATGACTGAAATCGGTCTTTACCTTTTGGATAAGAGGCGGCGTTGAGGCGCTGCCCGAAACACTTTTCGTATAGTAAAAATATCCTCCAAGCTTACCCTGTTCATCGTACGGAATATAGATCCAATCTGTACCGCTCGAATGGGACGCTTTGAATTCAGACCATGATTTATATGAAGTACCGTCCTCGCTGAGCTGAGCTTTTTCGGCAATTCCACTGTCGGAGAAATCGACGTAGACCCGCACAAAACATGGTGTGCTGCCTTTATTCGTAACCGAAACATGCTTATCCGTTTCATTTGCGATCGTTTGAAAGTTTGGCTCGCTCCACACCTCGGAGATGACCTCATCACCCTTATCGATATTAAGCTTGTTCGTCTTGTTATCCCTTGCGCCTAGGTATGCGGCAGTTATCCCCACAGCGCCGAGGATCAAAAAAGCTGCGGCGGTGCAAATGAGAATTCTGTTTTTAGTTTTCATTCTGCATCACCCGCTTATTCTTAATAATGCTGTACACTGCGTCTGCTTGTGTGCGGCTAAGCTGCTCTGTATCATCATTCAGCCCGGCGATATTGAGATTGCTCGACTGTATGCCGTACGCTCTGATATCGATATCGACCTTGCCCGTTATCTCCTCGTCTATAAAGCTTTTTAACATGACACGGTCAAAAAGCGTTGCGGACATATCGTTTGGTTTCAGCAGCTTATTGTAACAAAAGACGTACTCGTCATAGTTCTCCGTACTTTGTGAGGAAAGCAGCAGCCAGCCGCTTTTGAAGCTGACCGGCGGCTCGGCGGTCGGATCTTCCGAAACGCCTTCATGAAAATAAAACACCACATCGCTTGTATCAAAATTCACAATGCTTCCGTCCTTCGTTACAGCCGTACTCCCTGGGTCTATCGTCAGCATCTTGAACAGCTCCGTATTCCGAGGCTGTTTTGTTTTATCGGTTTCTGTCGAAATAATTTCGCCTGTATAATGCTGCTTCGTTTCATTTGTGATCGGGTCGGTCGTTTCGGTGTCGGTTTCATAGAGAAGCGTCACCTTTTTCTTCGGCACACGTACACGCATAAACACATACTCGTTTTTATTTCCGGTATTCTTTACGGAGGGTGCTTTGGGGATCAGGCTCTGAGAAACGATATCAGTATCTGTATAAGCCCCCTCGTCGATCTCAAGCGAAACATTGCCGATCGTAATAACGTTTTCCTTTACATCTTTATCGATCAGATACGAAAACGAAACGCCCATTGTGAGCAGGATCATGCCTGCAAGTGCCGCTGCTGCGATGACCGCAGTACGTCTGTGCTTTTTCATAATGCCTCACTCACTTTCAGTTTGAAATGATTTTCTGCCATACGGCTTTAGGCTCGTTTACGGGTTCGCCGCCATCACCGAGATAGCGAGTCTGTATTCCGTATGCCTCTACCCTGACGCTGTAGTCACGGCTTGCCTTCACATTGAAATTTTCATTGAAATTGGAAACGTAAACCTTGTCAAAAAGCGGTTTGCTTGTTTGTTCGTCTTTTTGAAGCTCCCTAAGCGTAACTGCGTTACCGCCGAGATATGCATACACGTAAACATACTCGCCGCAATTGTCGTCTGTTGACGGAGTATAATAAGTGTATCCGTTATTATCATCATCCAGCAGCTTCCATACGTCGTCATGGTATTTTTGGAGCGCGTTGGTGTCAGCTTCTTTTTGGTCATCGGATACAAGCTTGAATAACGGCAGATCCGCTGTGCCGTTTGTCAAAGCATTTCCCGAAACATCTTCAATAATAAGCTTGTCGCAGGGGATCGATACCTTCAGAAAGACATACACGTCCAACTCCTCATTGCTGACAACGCCGGGATCTTTATCAAGGTAATCGCCCGGCAGTATTCCCTGCGCATTCTCCGGATGCCATTTCGGTTCTATCAGCGTAATGTCAAGGCTGCCTGCATTGAAGGTATTCTTAACGATATCCTGTGAGGACAGCATCGCCATTGTTGTGACCAATAAGATCAACACAAGCAGCGACGCTGTCATTGCCGCCATAACAGGAGAGCGTTTTCTGCGTTTTTTATGCTTTTGTTCCATTAGCTGCTCTCCTTTCCCGTTATGGCGTTTTATCGGTTATCTTTGCCGTGTAGTTTATCGATGCACTGCCCGAAGCGCATACGGCATTTTTAAGCTTCTCATCATCGGACAAATCTGCGCTCAGCCATTCACCGTTAAATGCAAGCTTATCATTCAGCGCGGAATTGATATTAAGCGCATCGTTGACTGCATTCATCAGACCGCTGTCGTTAACTGTAACTCCGTTATGCTTTATTTCGTAGATAGTGTTGTCGATCAGCACAAATGTATATTCATACGTATTTGTGCGTTTGCCGCTGTCATTGAAATAAGCACGGTTTTTATTTGTATCGGCAGAGAACACGACTTGGATCTCTCTTTTCGGCTTGGAATTACGTTCGGTGAACGTGATGTCAAATGTGGTGCTGAACTTGTGTCCGTCATGAGTATACTCTGCATTAAGAGTATATACTCCGCCGGCTGTGATTATAGGCGTGCAGACTACTTGGAACGTACTGCCGTTGTCGATCACATTGAATCGGCTGTCGTTTACTGTATCATTATTACTATAAGATATTTTGATATTTGACTTGTCTGTTATATCAACGCGCTCGCCGCTGCTCTTTATCAGCTCGCCGATAAGCTCGGTTTTCTTGATAGTTAGATAATAATTATCGCCTATCTGCGAAACATTTTCGCCTGAGTCTGCCGCCGTCAGAGTTTTGTTGATCTTAACATTCAGCGCCTTATAACCGTTGAACGTATTCACCTTTTCATCGGTATGTGAGAATTTGTCGTAATACGAGATCTTATTTGTAAACGAAACATTCGCAGTCTGATCCGCATTAACGGTAAAAGTCACTGCGTCGCTGTTGACGGAAACCGAAGGTCCGTTCGTACCGTCAGCATTTGTGATAGTATATCCGCTGCTTTCTACGCTGTACCTCGCTGCGCGTATCTCGCTTACCTCATATTCGCCCGGCTCCACATCAAGACTTGTAACATTAGTCGGGTCGTCAGCATTTGTGATCTGCAGCGAAACGGTTTTCTCAACGCCGGTATAGCTGCCTGCGCTCTTCTGCCTGATCTTGAATATGAAAGCCGGCGTACCCCAGTTCGTTCTGTAACCGGTCAGCGTTTTGGTGATAGTGATATGCGCCTTCTCGCTTTTGTTTTGGCTGACAAGGTGCTGATCGAACTCGTTATCCCCGCTGCCGACATTATTTCTGCCAACCGAGAAGTAAACATCGCCGCCGTCCTCAACATATCCGCCCGGTGCTCTCGTTTCTTTCAGAACATATCGTCCCCACTCAAGCCCTACAGCCCGAAGCATTCCGTCAGCGCCTGTTGTAAGAATATTACTGTCGCTTTCCTCTGCTGCCGCAGTACCGTTAGCGGTATACGTATTGGTCGGATCGTCTTTTGTGACCTTGATCTGCTCCATTGCCGAACCGCTGTCGTTCAGCTTAAAGAGCTTAAACTGCGCGCCCTCAAGCTTGTCGCCGATATTTACGATACTGCCGTCTGTTTTTGTAAACCTCTCCGAAGAGATCTTTGTAAGCGTCACCTTACCCTTGATCCTGCTGTCATTCGCGCGAACGATATGGATCACTTTATCGGCAAGTACACTGTCTACAGTAAACGCAAACTTATTATCCTCGCCGGTCTTGTCCATAGTGTATCCGTAAGGGGCATCTCGCTCAACGAAATAGTAATCGCCCCACTCTTTGAGCACGATAGCCGTGCCTTCGAGATCGGGATACGCCGTATAGTTTGCAAAATCTGTGACGTTGCCGCTGCCGACCAGCAGGTTCATTCCGTCATCGCCTGTTTTCACAGACGCAATGTGCGTATCTTCGCCGCTTTCAGCGACCTTGTACAGATCAAATACGGCGTCATTCAATCCGTTGCCGTATTCGTCAGACTTGAAGATCTTCACTCTTGCGGACTTTCTCGGGTCGTTGTGGTCAAGCGATAGGTTTTGTGTGTAATTTGTACTGTCGATCGTAAAGAAGGTCACATTACTGTTATCTCGTTCATAACCGACAGGGGGTTGTATTTCCATGAACACGTACTCGCCGAATTCAAGTCCGGTTTCGGTTATTGTACCGTTCTCCGTCTGATATACTCCGACTTCCTGCCAGTACTTATCAATGTCGGCGCAGCTGTCGTTAAACGACTTCACAGTATTCTGCGCAGCAGTTCTGTAATCGGGTTCACTCGTTTTTACTATACCCGTATTTGAGTTTTCAACCATCGGGATAAGCCGCAAAAGCTTGTACGTTGCATTCGAAGCAGTTATTGTTCTTCCATCGGTTTTATCCTTTTTGGTAAGTGTGATATCGCCTACACGCTCGGATTCCTGTTCGTTGCGTAGATAATACGGCGAACCGGTCTGAACTGCAGTATCGGGGCTTGGTCCCGTCAGCTGCAAATTGCTTATGGGAGCATTCGTATCATTCACATCAACGGTAAATGTGTGATCCCCTGCTTTTTTATAGCCTGTCGGCGCCTGCGTTTCCTCTAAAATGTAAGTATTAAGCGGAAGATCTGTAAATTCCAGCTTGCCGCCTTCGCCAGTAACAACAACGGCAGAGGATTCATTCGGATCGTTCAGGTTCACTTTACTGTCGTCAAACTTGTATTTTCCATCGCCAAGGCTACTGAAATAACAGTATTTTCTGACGTCATCATTCAAGATATACACCCTGAATTTCGCTCCGGCAAGAGTCTTTTTCTTTGAACCGCCGTACATATCTTCATATGTTCTGTCAATCTTTATGAATGACGCTGATCCTCTGACCGGTACGTTATTTAGAGTCAAGGCAATATCGGTAGCTGCGGTGCTTGTGGTATTATTGGAGCTGCCGCTCTGTGTGCTTGAAGAGGTGTTTAATGAAAATCCCTTATACGTGCTCTCTTCGATTTTGTAAGTATAAGCGTTATTGTTTTCGTCAAAACGCAGCTGAGCAGCAAATGTCTTTGTGCCGATCTCTTGCCCCGGTGTTGTTTCAAGCGTCTGATCGGTAAACAAATTCGAATCGTTTCTCTTGAGCGTAACTTTAATATCGCCCGAATCGTACTTGTGATAATCATGTACAGTACGATCCCAATTCTTCGTGACCTCAATATCTGTCAGCGGCAGCGTATTGGTTACGGTCAATGTTTTCTGAACGTTGGCTTCGGGATAATTCGGATCATCGGCGTTAGTATAGTACTCATCAGGCTCATCGCCCCTGATATAGCCATACTTCTTTGATCCCCAGCTCGACGTTCCCGTTACACGCTCGCTCGCAGAATAATCAATAACCGCTCCGCTCATGTCGTATACAGGCACGTTTTCGATCACAGCTTGATTGTCACTGCCGTATGACCCTGACGCAGGGATCGTATAATTTTCGGAGACCGACTTTCTATCGATCGTTATCTTACTGTTATCGGACGTATTCGCGCCGCTGCTTGTAAGCTTCACATCAATATCATAATGCAAATTGTTCTTATCCGCGCCGTTATAACCGTTATCGTTCCAATGCTTCTTTACCGTAATACTGCGCGCTTTGAGTGTATTTTCAAGCGGCATATTTTCGGTAACCGATTGTATTGATTTGTTATCAGCGAGTATGTCGGTGTGTAGCCTTTTAACGCGCCGCTGCCCTCGCCGACTTCCTTAACAGTAAATCGGTATTCGTTGTTATCTTCATCGAAACGCAAGAGGTCGCTGAAGGTGTATTCCCAGCTGTTTCCGGACGCAGTTTTTGCGCTGTTTGCATTTCCGACAGCTTTCCAGCCGTCAGCCTCGGTTTGACTTCCGTCTGCAAAAGGAATATCGTTGAGTTCGCCCGTTTTTGTCGTGCGGTAAAGCTGCAGAGGTACAGAATCTGGGCGAAGGCGGTATTTGTCGTTCAGATCACTCCATTGCTTAGTGACCTTTACATCTACTGTGGGCAGAGTATTTGTGATATGCAGCGCCGTCTGATTATCGGATGGTGTAAACGTTTGGTTAGTCAAGGGGGTAACCGTATTTCCCGTAATATAACCGTACGCCGGAATGTACCCATACTTTTTATCCTTTGCCGGATCTTCGGTCGTTTCCGAGATGCTGTACTTTACCTTTGTCCCGTCACTTAAATACAGCGGCACATTCTCAAATGTAACTGTTTCTGTATTGCTCCAAACGCCGTTTTCATCTTCACCGTCATTTGAATACCGGATCGTTTTTGTCAGATCCGTTCTTTCTGAATTGAACAGATCCAGATTTCCCGCAGAAATATTAACTTTGACATCATAATGTTCATAGTCTTTATCTGCGCCTTTGGAAATAGTAGTTTTATTGCCGTTATATTGATCGACCCATTTTTTACGAACAGTTAGATCCGTTACTGCCAGCTTATTTTCAAATGAAACAGATCTCGATAGAATATTATTTGCTACCGCGTCGCCGGATGCAGGCACAGCTGTTTCGTCATTGACACTTTCGTATGCGCCAAGTCCGCTTCTCTCCTCCGCTATTTTATATGTGTACTCATTATTGTTTTCATCATAGCGGAGCAATTTTTCGATCGTTATCGAATTATTTACTGTTGAAGTATCGTTAATAGCAGCACTTGCAACAGCAGTACCCCAGCTCGTATCGCTGCTTGTTTTCCGATAGATCTTAAACGTTACCCGCTCGGGACGCAAGCCATATTTATCAGAATCATCGGACCATTTTTTATTGATAGTAATGCTTGTCAGAGGAAGAGTATTCGTGATGGTATAGCTTGGAGTTTCGCCGCCGGAAGCAGGAACAAATTTATCGCTCGGAATTTTGATATACCCATATTCCCTGTCGTCGTTGTTATCAAACCTTTCCTCAACATCGTACTGAATGCTGCTGCCGTTTTTGTCTTCGATCGGTACATTTATGATCGTCACAGACGCAGCGTTCGCATTGCTCGGAGTTACGATAGTTCCGGTTATCGCACCGCCGGTCAAAGTAATATCGCTCGGCTTTAGTGTGATCGTCAGATCGCTGTGTTTGTAGTCCGTTCCGTTATAACCGTTATCATTCCAATGCTTTGTAACAGTCACGGTCTTGACTTTCAGCGTATTGGTAAATTCTGCCGTTGTATCATTTGATGTGCTTAAAGCTGTAAATTCGTCGGGCGCAGGATCGTAGGCATTCACATTTCTTTCCGTCAGTTTATATGTGAAAGGACTATTGTTTTCATCATATTTAAGAAGCTTTTCGGTCGTGAATGTCCATTCGTTTGCATTGCTGCCTTTTTTATTCTGTGATGTTAAGGTGTAATTCTTAAAATCGGCATAGCTTCCCGAATTATCGGGAGTTACGGTTCTGCGAAGATCAAAAGTGCCATTTTCGGGGCGAAGACCATATTTATTATTATAGTCACTCCACGTTTTGTCGATAGTCAGATCTGTGACCGGCAATGTGTTGGTAATAGTATACTCAGACGGGACATCTGAATATTCGGTATCATATTCGGTGACCGCCTTTGAGCCTTCATACCCGTACTTTTTTTCTTCGGGGCTTCCGCTCACCTTCTCTGAAATATAATTCGTGAGATCAACAGGTACACCGTCCTTATACATAGGAACATTTGTAAACTTTACTCCGTAAAGCGTATTTCCGCTGTCGGTCTTGCTTTCGTTTGTTTCGGCAGGGGGCTGCGGAGCGCCTTCCGGTTCAGGTGTTCCCGTTCCCGAATTTCCGGATTTGAAGATCGTCTTAGTACTGTGATAATTTATATCGTTATCACTGACCGTGATATCGATATCATAGTGCAGATCGGTATCCGTGAATCCGCTGTCGTTCCACTTCTTATAAACCGTCACATCATGTGTGCGCAGTTCGTTTGTAATTCCGACATCGGTATCGGTTTCAAATACCGCGGTCACGCCCTGAGCCGTTTTGATATCAGCCGTGTCAGCCTTTCCGTCATGATCGGTGTCATGGGTCGGGTTTTCGCCTCGCGTGCTGACATTGGTATCGGTATCGGTATAGCTCTCATACTTTGCGTACAATGTAAATCTTATCTTTTTCGGACGCAGACCGAAGCTGTTGTTGGTATCATTCCACGTCTTGTTAACAGTCAGACTTGACAGCTTAGGAGTATGTTCGTTCGTAAAGGTGTAATTCTCTGTTTTTTCCTCGGGATCGCTTTCCTTGGCGCCTGCCGGTTTGAGATTAATGTTAATATTGGTTGAAATCAGACTATATTCGCTTTCGAGCGCTCCGCTGCGAACTTCTTCCACCGAATATTCATATTCTCTGCCATCGGGCGAATACTTCGGACAATTTTTCCATATACAATACCAGTTATTATCCGGAGAAAGTATTTCTTCATTGTACTGTACCGATCCGTCTTGTGAGGAAGCTCCGCCTTCGGGGCGTAACGTCCTCTTTAGCTTTACTGTTATTGAGTTCGGGCGAACCCCGTCCTGGTTATTGTTATCGTTCCAGATCTTTTTTGCTTCAACATGAATGAAATCATCCGGATTGATCAGTTCGTTGGTAATGGTGGTCTGACTGCTGCCGCTTTCGGTAGTTACCCAATAATTCCTTGTTTTTTGTCGGTTTGGATCGGGCGGAGTACACTCTTCTACATTATGACCGCCTATACTGATCTCACGAACGGTATACTCAAATTTTTCCCCGTCCGTATCGTACAGAGGAAGATCCTCAAATGTATGGATATGTGTATCCGTACCGGGATCGGCACTTTGAACGGAGAGCGTATTTCGTACAGTTGGACGAATACCTGTTTCGTTCGTCAGATCTGTATATTCCGCCTCGTCCGCACGCTTTCTGTACAAGTGGACCACAAAGCCTGTACCTCGGCTGTCATAAGCATTCGTTTCGTCTTTCCAGACTTTGGTAAACCTATGCTTTGTTGTCTTCGGCGTATTCGTTACGGTGCTGTAGAGCTTTGGCGGGTCGGGGAGCTGTTCATTGGCAAGGTTTGGTATAATGAACTCGCTTTCATCAGCGGTATTCTGTGACCTGCTGCTGCTTGCACCTATCTTCTGTTCCCATGTGTATCCGAAATCGGTATCCGCATCATTATCATAAACATTTCCCGCACTGTCACATTCCCAAACAAAATACTTATAGCGTGTATGCGTGCCGTCGTCTTGAGTATCTGCGCCGGCGGTCGTACCTATAGGCAGACTGTCAATGTCGGTCGAGTAATTCGAGGTTCTCTTCAGTTCGATCACACCGATCTCATCGCCTTCGATATTATTGTCGAGCCGGCGGGCAGCCTCTTCTGTTCCGCCGTTGTTTCTCATGACCTTCACATACAGTGAATCGGGACGTGTGCCCCAGTTTTCATCGAGATCGGTATCCCAATTCTTTTCAATATGCAGCAAAGCCGATACACGACTCTCCCGTTCGTTTTCAACAAACAGCTCGCTCAGCGAATTGCTGCCGTTGATCTCTACTTTCTGCCGCTGCGGAAGATCCTGCGTTTGCTTATCGTCAAGCTTATAACCTCGTTTATACTCCGATTTATACCCGCTGTTAGTCAAATTGTACTTCGCAGCGGAAACATCTCCGTTTTCGTCAAGCACCTCATCTCCGCTCATATTCTCGCTTATACCGTAGGAAAGCTGTTCGATACGTTCGCTGCTGTGGTAATAGTACCTAGGCAGCTGCACCTTCATTGTCCAGTTATCTCCGCTTTTTAACGTTTTATTGATATTTATCGTGGACAAGCCCGATACATTTTCGTCAATAACAACGTTAATATTGGACGGACGCAGACCATCGGCATTATCAAAATCATTCCAGTACTTGTTTACCGTGATCTCCTTTGCGGGATACTTATTATTTACCGATGTATAGTATGTATCACCCGAAAACGCATCGGAAATCTCTGTGCCGTTCATATTGGAATTGACCTCAACCCCATCGCCGGCCTTGCTCTCATCTTCGATTATCGTGTACTTGTACTTTTTGCCGTTGGGATCATAAAGCGGCAGATTGTTCCACTGAACATAATAGATTTTGTTCTCGGAGTCAAATGTTACTCCGTTTCTGACAGCGCCGCCTATGTTATTATAATCGCTGTTATTGCTCTCTGACGTCCTCGAAAGCGTAAATTTAAGCTGATCCAGATACGATTGGTCGAAGAACTGCCACTGCCTAACATCATCGATCGGAATTGAAGCGCTTTTCTCATTATTGTCGATGTCGTCGGTATATTTCTTCAGAAAATTCTTGTTTGCTCTGATATTAACGACCTTCAGCGTGTTTTTAAGCGCAAGCTCCTGCCTGCTGTTTTCATCTAACGCTACATCATTTTTCGTTATATTCGTAGTAAAAGCAGGTATAGGAGTTTCTTTTATACTGTAGGTAAATGACAATGCGTCCTGACCATATACCGGCAGATGATCGATCTCGATCTTTCGGTTGCCGTCTGCATAGATCTTAACGGTAATTTCATGGTTTCTGTCGCTGCCTGTATACTTACAGTTAAAAACAGCCTCGTAATAAGAGATCTCATTTTGCGACTGTGCAGTTTCGCCGCCCGTACTGAAGGCGGTCATGCTTTTCAATTCATGCGTAAATCCGCCGCTGTTTTTAAATTCTATCTTGGGATATCGGAGCAGCGCCGAAGTTGAAGACGAATCAGAGGTCGCAGTTGATAGAGGTACGTCCGGCGTTTCACCGTCATCATTCGGCGTATCGCTGATCGGGCTGCCGTCGGAAGAGTATTCAAAAGCCGTATCGATCACTGCAAAATCATACTTTTTGATCTTGTTCGTCCTTCGGCTGAGCGTCACCTCATAATTTTTATAGTTCTTATAATCGTCAGATTCATAGCCTTTATAATCCCAGCTTTTGTTTATTTCGATCTTCCCGTTAAACACTTGTTCACCGGGTTCGTAGGTATTGGTGATCGTCGCTTTTTTGCTGTATCCGGCTTCACTGCTGTTATCAACATCGGTCACCCCGGTGATTTTGCATATATAGCCGAACTGCTCCTGATTGAAAGCTCCGAGTATTGCATTCAATTCGCTGTCATCGACGCTGTTAAAATATGCTTTATCAACGGAGTTCTGCATCATATTCTCCGTTACGTAGAATTCGAAATCTTTTCCGTCCGGAGCAGTTTTAGATATATCGCGGAATGTATAACCGTCCTGTCCGCTGCCGAGGAGATGTGTAAAAGATGCGTATTCTATAAGCTTTTCGGCCTGCGGCTGATCCGATGTCTGCGAAGCGCTCTGAGGGCTGCTTTGAGCGGCACGAACAACCTGATGCAGAACGATCTGGATCGGCGGATATACAAATCCCGGATCAATATGCTCCCATTTCTTATCGACCCGAATATTAATCTTTTCGCCGCCGGTATAGTTGTTAATAACCGTATTGTTTTCTATCCTTGAAACATATCCCGTGATTGCTTGTTCCTTCAGAATATAGTTGTACGCATAGCCTTCATCATCATACTTCGGAAGAATAAGAGCGTTTGTGCCCTCTTCTTTCCTTAAACCGGCAAACCCGCCTATTCCTTCGGTAAAATAAAAACTGTTGCTGCCGTTATATATAGTAGTTTCGCTGACTTTTTTTACTTTATCGGGATACTTCTCGTCCAGCGTGATCGTATTGTCCGATTCATTATCAACAAAATCATGATCGCCTTGGAACAAACGCACCTCTGCAACAGGATAATATTCTTTTGTGAAAATCGGGTCTATCTTTTTCCAAAGCTTTTCGCCATTGATAATAACGGTACCGATCACGGTATTTTTTATTGTACCGCCGCTGTATGCATACCGTTTTTTATCGTTATCCGATGGTCTGCCCCAATGCTTTTTGTCATTTTCATTGGCGCTGTCATTCAGGTATTCCGTCTTATAATCTCCGCTTACGGCAAGCTCATTTGCACAATAAACATATCTATAGCCCTGTCCGTTATACTTTTCAAGACCGGAATATGTGTACGTCCAATTATACTTGTCGTTTCTTACAAGCGAATAATCCGATTCTATTTGTCCGGGAGTGCTGTTGTTCTGCGTCGGGACTTTCGCGCTGCCGTCTATCGCTCTGTTCAGCTTAATGTAGATATCGGGACGAACCTCGGGTCCGTCATGATCTGCCCACTGCTTCTTGATAGAAAACGATGTAACGGCGGAAAACTGGTTGGTGATCGTCACGTTCATCATATCATCTGTATGATTACTCGTACCGTTCTGATAATCGCCGTCAGCTACAGTTACGACACAGGTTTCGTTTTCGCCCAAAATATCGCTTTCTACCATGCAGGTCTCACCCGAAACAGTCCTGCCGTCTATCTCCACCTCGGTCAAAGTGTAATTTATTATACGGCCCTTATCATCGTATTTCGGAAGATTCTTGATGTAGTATTTCTGATCATTGCTGTTTCCGTCAATGTTAAAATCACCCGAATACGTGATCACATTTCTGCCGCCAACCGTGCCTGCTACCCGGACTTTAACAGTCTTGGGATCGCCGATTTTCAGCCAGTCGCCTACGATCCAATCGAAGTTCACGCAATAATTCACTACACCAATTCTGGTGTTGGTAATATTGATCGTCCTCTGATCCGAACTTGTTACGTGTTCTACCGCATAATAATAGTGCCCGTCATTGTAAATACCTACAAGGTTATTAAATTTCACGGCATTAAGAATATCTGCGTTTTCACACGCGTCAAGAACTCGTCCGCTCGGATAATTCTTTGTGCTCAGAACTTTATAAAGCCATAGCGTCTGATCGCTAAAGCCATAATCTGCTGCACTCGACTGCGTTCTCAAATCCTCGATTGTAGTGTAATCCGTATTCCAATCGTTTACATACTCTTTAAAATAATCCGCTCTATACTGATAGCTGCCTTCAACATCGATCTCCGTTTCCCAGAATCCCGATTCGGTCAGAGTGACGGTTCGCCTATCGTTCATGGGATCCTCATTGGGAACATTCTCATCAACATGGATCTTTAGATTATTCTGCTTCTTTATTTCAATGGAGATCCCGTCGCCGCCTCTGGAATTGAAGACGGTATACAATTTGTTCTCTCTGTCAAAATGGTATGCTACGCCGCAATCGTTGGGAATGGGATTCTCCCTAATACTGTAGTCGAACTCATGTCCTTCATCGTCATACGCAGGTACGTCAAGGGAAACTGTCCATGGTTCGTCATGGTATCCGGTGTTATTCTCTGTGATCTTAAAGGTGTTTGCGCCTTCATTGAATACGATACCGGGATTGTTTTCGATAAGCTCGCTTACAGGGCAGATCTCTTCCCTTCCCGCAGTAAAATTATATCTTCTCAGTTCAATATCAACATGATCCTCGGGTTCAACGTTCCATACCTTTCTTACATAGATAGTTATCGTACCGATCAGCTGATAATCAAAAGTAACAGTGTTGTCACCCTGAAGCTCACTGACAGTAACGTGATACTTATCGCCGCCGTTGTCAAGCTGTATATCTCCGCCTTCTCCGCCGTAATTCTCACTGCCTACGCTGCCGGTATATACGCAGGTCTGGGGATCTGCACCCTCTACAAGCCGGTCGGTGCGCTTGAGATCGGTCTGAACAATGCGGTACTTATACTTCTCACCCGTATCACGGTCATACAGATCAACAGGAGGCATCGCTATTGTTTTTCTCATATTCTCGGCGTTGAAGCCATTTTCGGTGTAAACTGCGGGCGTATTTGTTTCGGGAGAAACTGCGGTTTTCCACTCCCCGACCTGCTCGTCCCACACCTGAACCTCATACGTAACCTCTGCGGTACCGCCCTGCCGCGCCGCTGCGATCCAGTTTGCGTTGACAGTATACGATACCGTTCCGGTCAGATGGTTCTTGATCGTACCGCCGTCGGGCGCTTCGTTTTGCTTATTTTCATTCTTGTCCCAATACTAGGGAGGCTCGTAATTTTCCGAGATCTGCGACGGGAGATGCTCTCTCACGTAATATTCATAGGGATAACCGTTTTCGTCGTATTTATCGCATTTTTCAAATGTATAAGTTGTTTTGAATGTCAGATGTCCGTCTTCAAGAACAGGATCGCCGTTTTCGTCTGTTTTTATCAGCGGCATACTGTCAGCCTGAGCAACATACTCCTTTTCATCGGACGCACCTGTTTTTGAGTAACGCCAAAGCACAAGATCACCGTCTGTATTGCGTGTATCATTGCGCTCATCTTCTATTGCAGCGTCCAGCCACTTGATACTTCCGTCGATTTTTACCTCGCCGGTCAGCAGGTTTTTAATCGTGCTGCCATCATATATCTTGTCTTCAACAGCAGCGTTCAAACCTGAATTTATACCGGTAACCTTCCATTTGTCAGTATTGGCGGGATCAAAATCGACATTTACGGAAGTTCCGTTCTTCAGCTTCAGGTAGTACACCTTCGCTGCGCCGTTCTCGCCGATATCTTCAACTCCGTTGATAGATAGCTTCTTACTGCTCGGGTCGTATGTTATTGTACGAATAACATTGCCTTCGATGTCATATATGGTTGTCGTATTACTATCAGGGTCGAATACTCTTGCTGAATCGGCTCCGCCAATATCGACAAATTCATCGTTTTCGCCTGATTTGTCGATCTCTTCTTTAAAGTCGAAATTATCAAGAATGTAATTGATCACATTTTCGGCTTCATTTCCATTATCGATAAATTTATCTGTATACGTGTTTGTGTTTCCATCCAGCCACGTAAGACGGCACGTATAATCTTTGTGGGATATATACGTAAACAGCGGCTCATCGTCCTCATCTGCACCGGCAGGCAGTGAAGGCACCGATGAAAAAAGCATCATCACCGCCAACAGGAATGATATTAATCTATCAAGCTTCGTCGTTTTCATAACAATACCCCACATATCATCTATACATACGGTATATGCAGCCAAATTATTGGTAAATTTCACGTTGATATTTATCGATAAATTGAGCGATAAATATATCTATTTATCTGTCGGTCTGCCGTCTTCTTCGTAATCGTCTTCGGTAAGATAATTTATCAGTAAATTTGCCAATATCAATATCAATACAAAGTTGATAATTATCACCTTACCGACTTTAGTTTCAAATAATAATACCGGATATCCCAAATACGGCAGATCAAAATACACCTTGCCTATCACATTTTCATAATCGACCGGCGCAAAATCCTCCGTGTTATTGTTATCGCCCTTTGTCGTTATAAGTCCATGGTCACGGTCTACCGATACGGCACGGTGAGTAACGACCGCGCTGCTTGTATGGTATGTGATAACATCGCCCGACTCCAGCTCGTCTAGCGAAATCGGATCGACAAAGATCAGTGAACCGATCGGATAATTCGGATACATACTGCCTGTTTTTATACAATAAATACGGCTGCCCATCAGCATAAAAACAGCCACAGCCGCAACTGATATCAATATGAAAAGACTTATTACCCAAGATAGAATGTGTATTGCCGATACAAATCTTTTCATATTGATATCATTTCCCCTTCAAATTGTTATAATTCATATAAACAAACAGAGCCGCCACAGGGCGACCCTTCTGACCCGTTTACCTGCGGGAGTTTTTCTTCTTTTTCTTTTTATCCGCAAGCATGATCATCAGCGCAAGCGTTGCCATCATGATAACGATCAGCATTCCGACGGCAATGATACCGCCCGTCTTTACGAAGCCGGTAATAGACGTGATCCCGCCGCCCTGCGTGGAACTTGATGTAGTGGGCGTTTTTTGGGGAGTGCTTACGGTTTGTTCCGACGGTGTATGAATAGTGTCGGTATCGGTCTGAGTGTTAGTATCGCTGTCCTCGCCTGTATAGTTCCTGCCCTCGGCATAGAATATCCACTTAAACTCGGTTTCGCCGTGAATATAGTTAGTACCGCTGCTCTCACGAACCTTCTCCGAGCCGCCGTGCGACACGACAGTGTGACCGTTGTCAAATTCGCCGCCTGCATTCGTGCCGTTCCACACGATCGTAACAACGAGCGTAGAGCTTTTGCCGGGTTCGTAGTTACCCAGACTGAGCGGCGTATCCCTCATATCGGGCGTACCCTCACCTGTGATCTTTCCGCTGTAAATCAGCTCTCCGTCAAGCGTCATTGTGCAGGTACACTCTTTTTCCAGGTCGATCTCGCCCTTTGTAAAAAGCGGCTGCGCCAGCATAGTGATATCGTACGAGAAATCCTCTCGAAGATTCATTATCTGTATCTTCTTTGTATACTCAACCTGAGGCTGCATCTCCTCAACGACAAAATAATACTCGCCGTTTGCGCTCACCGACCTGCCGCTGTCGTCGAGCACAACAAGCCGCTCGGGCAGCACCCGAACAGACCCGTCTTCAAGCTGCTCGGCAGCGGCGGCAGGTGTAAGCATCATCGTTACCAAAAGAAGAGCCGCCGCAAAAACAGCCGTAAGTATTGATCTTTTCATCATTTTCACGACAAGCTCTCCTTTCTGCTATCGTAAATAAAACGGCGTTAGCCTTTCGGCTTCGATCCGTTCGGTCTTTTGGCTGTGTGGGTCAATTATGCAGTTGCATCATTCCATTGGATCTTAGTGATCTCACCGTTTGTAACGGTAGCCTCAGCCTTTGCGCCTACATTAGATGCTCCGGCACTCCACGGATTTACAGTAGCAACGCCTTCGTCGCCATTTTCAGCAACAGTAACCTGAATGCTCTCCATCTTAACGTTAAGATCGAAATCAAACGCAATGAAATCTTCCTTTGTTACACTGCTGTCAAGCTCAACGCTGTCAACAAGCTTAGCGGTCGTTGCGCCCTCTTCAAGGTCGTTGTTGTAGTAGTATGTTGTTGTCTTACCCGCTGCGCTCTTGTATGTCCACTGTTCTGCATTGGTGCCAACATTAGCCACAGTAACATTGATCTTAACTTTACCTGCATCGCCGTTAGTAACAACCCATTTGCTTCCGGCTAAAGTCCACTTAAGATCTTCGTTTTTCAGCTTCTCGTCGGTAGCGGAGAAAAGCATAACGCCGTTAGGAGTAACGCTGTATGAACCATCAGTTCCGATCGCACAGTTAACTATGGTAGGATCGAGCACATAATCGCTCTCGTCAGTGGCTTTTGTATCAAGCGCAAAATACTTTTCTAAATCACTATCATAATAATATCCGCTGAACTGATACTTATCCTCATTATCATTTAAAGCAACATTTCTTCTGAAGATGTACAAACCACTTGTATGCGGCTTAAATGTATTGGAGTCGATAGTACGGAAAGCGCCAAAAGAAGACAACTTAATTGTTCCTGTTTCATTCGTATCATTACTAACTACGATATTTGCCGGCTCAACCGTCGCATCGCCAACTGGACCGTCGCCTGAATTTATAGTAACGGTGTATTTAGTACCCTTTACTATATTCTGAATTTTACCTTTACTGTTGGTAATGCTCATCGACTGATTAGCCGTGAACTCATACTCAGCGTTCTCAGGAGCATAAGCAAGCTCGCCGCCCGACTGAATAGCCATTACCTCGGTGTAGGTGTCCGTTGTAGACGATGTATCAGGATTCTGTATCTGATCAACAGCATTTAACTCTTTCAGGTAGTAAGTTTTTACGTTATCACCATCACCGGCGGTATACGAATAAGTAAGACCGAGATCTTTCAGCTTCTGATCTTCTACTTCGGTCAACGTTTGTGACGGAGCCGGATTGTCACCTACACCGGTAGTCATATTTCTTATAAAGGTACCAATTTCTTCCGAAGACATCTGTGACGTACTTCTTGAGATCAAACGCATCTCGCCCTCGAGCCAAGCGCGAACAAACGCATCAACGTTGCCTGTATTTACAACGCCTACATTCTTGTCAACGGTCTGCCCCGGAACCCAGTTCTCCGGCGGGGTAAAATCCTCGGCGATGGTCACGCCGTAGTTTGACGAAGCGGTCAAGCGGTTCGTTACTTCATCCTTCGATGAGAACCACGCAAATGAAGCTCGAACAAATATACTGCTATCCCCATTTTAGCCCGATTTAATGCGGTATTTAAGGGTAGTATTTTTCAAAAAGCCGCTTAAATCTCGATAACTAATTTTTGCTTATCTATAATGATACATTATTTCTTCAATGATACATTATTTCTTCCTTTTTGTCAACCTTTTTATAAAAAAATCTGTTGATTATGTATAGTTTTTTGGTGTTACTACTAAACATTTTACACTTATAAATGGTTAAACACTTGGTTGTCTATATCACCGATAATCATAAAACTCAATGTAATCTTTAGCGTACATAATAAAAAAGAGTGCGTTCCGAATCAAGCTATTTCCCTGCTCATTTCAGAACGCATTCTTACTAACCACAATTATTTATGGATTTCCTGTACTACGCTAAACCCGCCCCGAAAAGTAATGGTTATTGTACTCTTGCTTGTCGCCTCTACCCTTGCAATGATTTTGTCGATAATCAAATCGTCAAACTCCGTAAGTGGCTGTATACCTTTTTACACGATCTGCTTTATATTTGTTATTGCTCACACGAATCTGCTAATATTTCTATCATTTGAGAAGGTGTAACTATATACTCACGATTCGGGAAATGCTTTATATTCCCTGTTATAAGATACGCATCATCATTACGCTTTTCCATTACGATTTCATAAAAAACAAGATCGTCCATATCAGGCAGAATCTCGCCCGTTGGGGTAGGTTCTACAGATTTGCCAAATGCTTTTATTATTTTCAGCAATTTATTAATTTTCTCTTCACTAAACTTGAATTTTGGTCTATGCAAAACATCATTATATTCATCAAGAACACTTTGATTGTAAAGTGGAATAATCGTTTTACTTGCAATTGCGTCAACTACTTTGGCTGTTGCAGAATCACGATGTTTTGTCAGGAGTGATGAAATTAATACATTTGTGTCATAAACAGCGTAATACTTCATTCTTTTGATTTCCTCTCAAACCTTGCAGCTGCAATTTCAGCATTAATTTCATCAAGGGTTAACTCAGGAACATCAGCAGCATCATTTCGCAGCCCATCAATTACATTTTGTACTTCTATTTTAGTTAACTGAGCTGTTGGCAATACTGCCGGAAACGGTAATCCACCAACCATTCGGGTTCTTTCCATAAACATACGGAACGCTGTATTCAAATCCATGCCAAGAGCTTCATAAATCGCTACACAGTCTTCACGCAAAGACTTATCACAGCGAAACTGATTTAATACCTGTTCAGCCATAACAGCACCTCCTCGTATTTGCAACCAATACAAATGCATTTAATTTGTATTTATATTGTAGCACAATATTTGAGTTCCGTCAAGTGGATACGAAGTTGTTTTCACGACTAAAATCAAAACTTATGAGAAATAATTTATATCACAGAGAAAAGCATAATTATCTGCCATCTCTTTTCTATTTGTTTATAATTTCTTGTTTATAATTTCCTGTACTACGCTAAACCCGCCCCGAAAAGTAATGGTTATTGTACTCTTCTTTGTCGCCTCTACCCTTGCGATGATTTTGTCGATAATCAAATCGTCAAACTCCGTAAGCGGCTTCATATCCTTCAAAAGCTCAACCGCCGTATCTGCCTGCAAAAGGCTTCTGCGGTTGTTTTCCTTTTTCCTTTTCAGCTCAATCAATTTCTCTGCGTACTCAGATTCTTCATTATTGAGTGATTTCAGCTCATCGCTCATTTGCTCGAACATACTGCCCGTTACGCTTTCAAGAATGATATCTCTTTGCGATTCTATGTCAGAGAGCTTTTTCATAATCTCGACAATTTTGCTGTCTATGGTCTGCGTTTCGGCTGTTAAGCTCTCCTTGCTTTTGCTTATCGCTTCACGCACCCCGTCCGGCTTTCCGACCAGTGAATTGACAGCTTCAAGAATAGTTCGCTGCAGCACATCTTCGTGATATGACGGTGCCTTGGTACATCTCTTTCTTTTCGGCAGCTTTGTTCCGTCCATTCTGTTCGAGCATCGCCAAACTCCCACCTTCTCACCCTTTGATATCCATGTCGTGCGTTTATAAGCACTTCCACAGTGCGGGCATACCATTATTCTCGAAAGACAATATTTCGTGTGATATCTGCCCTTTTCACGTACACCACGCTTTGCGTCGATCTTTCGCTTTTGAAGCTCCAAACGAACCGTATCGTATGTATCTCTGTCTATTATAGCGTCATGGCAGTCCTGAATGTGGTACATGGGCTTTTCTCCGTGATTTTTTGCCCTTTCATGCGTAATGCAGTTTACGGTATAGGTCTTTTGACAAACAGCGTCACCGACATACTTTTCATTCTGCAATATTTGATAAACATGATTACGTGTCCAGTTTGTTGTACCGTCTCTTCGTTTATCTCCGTTCTTGACAAGTTCGTCTGCGATCTCCTGTGACGTATACCCATCGGCGTACATCCTGAAAATCTTCCTGACAATTTCCGCTTCCGATTCAACGATATACGGTTTTCCGTCATCTCCCATGCGATATCCGAGCATGTTGCCGAGCTGATATCTGACCTTGCCTTCACGGAAGGATTTTTCTATTCCCCAAGTTACGTTCTTGCTGATAGATTCGCTTTCGGCCTGTGCAAACGATGCGTATAGGCTTATCGCAAATTCCGATGTCATCGAGCTTGTATTGATGTTTTCCTTTTCAAAAATAACGGTAACACCAAGTGACTTTAGCTCTCTGACAAAATCAAGGCAGTCTACTGTATTACGGGCAAATCTGCTGATACTTTTGCATAAAATAAGGTCGATCCTGTGGCGGCGAGCCATTGTGATCATTTTATTGAACTGTGTTCTGTTTTTAGTTCTTGTACCGCTAATACCTTCATCTGCAAATATACCCACCATTTTCCAGTTTGGATTACTGTTGATATAGTCGGTATAATAGCTGATCTGCGTAGCATAAGAGTTCTGTTGGTTTTCTTCTTCTGTCGAAACTCGACAGTAGGCTGCAACTCTTACTAAAGCTCCGCTTGCTCCGACTTCCTGTATTTTCTTTTTCGCAGGTATCATAGTAACCTGCTCTGCTGTTACAACTCTACTCATTTGAAGCTCCTTTCTCCGTTATGCAGTCATATTTTTTTGCTGCAAGCTCAAATATCATTTTTCTTATCTCGTCACTCTCTGCTGTATGATTTTCGATCATACTCCTTACATGCTCTTCAAGTGATCTTATTTCATCGTTTGTGACATAATCGTACTCTGCGTTTTCCGCTATTTCGGGCTTATCGTTTGACACGCTGAAATTTCTTATCGGCTTTGTTTTCATCTTTTGAACTCTGTCAAAGCTGTCTTTATCGACAATCGCAGGATATCCTTTTTCACCGCAGTAAATTGACTTATATAGAATAGCACTTGCTTTCTTTATTGCCTTATCTCTTGAATCGCAGAAAAAGGGTATCTGCGATTCATATAGTGCTTTTCCGATTGCATAAACACCTACTCCCTCCAATCTGTCCGCAAATATTTTGAGGACAATATTCGCTTCTTCTTCATTAACTGTGACAATTCCGTTCACCATTTTATAGCCATACGGAATTGCTCTTGATTTCAAATCACTCATATCAACTGCTCCCTTACTTTCAAACCGCCAATTAGTTCAAATTCAATTGTTGTGCCGTCCGACACAGCATTTACAAGAATCATACCTACAAGACTATCGGAACGAATTTTTGTTATCAGTCTATACAGCGTTTGAAGCCCGTCAGATGATTCGTCCGACTGCTTTTCTAAACGATCAAGCCTTGATTCTATTTTTGCAAGCTCCGCATTGATCTCGCTTTCTGACACCACAAGTTTTTCATGCGTAATGCACCCCTGTGAGCAAAGAGCACACAGTACATAGCGACGCTGTGCCAGCTCTTCATATTTCAATTGAAGCCCTGTTATTTCTTCTCCCACAACGCTTTCGTTAAGCTCATCAAGCATAGCGATACACGGAAGTATAATTTCATCTGCGTTTTTTCTGAGCTTTATGCACATTCTGTTCCATGCTCTGTGATACGCACTATCTTTGAACACAGGATTATCACAAGGCATAGATTGGTCGTATTTTGCCGAACATTCCCATATAGGCTCTTTTCCTTTTAATATATAGGAGTACGAACGCCCGCAAGTGCATTTTGTTTTGCCACGAAAAGGAGATTTGTTTATAGTTTTAGGAGTTCTTGTGTTGCGTTCCATAAGCGATTGGGCGGCGGCAAAATCCTCTCTTGAAATTATCGGCGGCAGACAGTTACGAATATAATAGCTGTTTTCTTCACCGTTATTGAGCTTCCATTTATCGCCCATAAACACCGAATATGTCTTTTGCCAACGTATATCTCCGATGTATTTTTCCTGCCGCAGGATTTTGAGAATCGTGACATTGTTCCAGCGTATCCCCGTTGGTGACGGTAAGTTTTCTTCGTTGAACAAAGCGGCGATCCGCATTGCACCCATTCCCGATAAATAAAGGGTATAAATACGCTGCACGACCGCCGCTTTAGATTCTTCTATTGTCATCTGTCCGTCCCGCTTTTCATACCCATACGGTACACGAGCGATTCCGAGCGTTCCCGATGCCATTCTCCGCTTTAGGCTCCACCGTATATTTCGTGAAATAGACGCCGATTCTTCCTGAGCCAACCCTTCCATAATGGTTATCATTATTTCATCACTTACTCTTGCGGTGTCAATTCCTTCTTTCTCAAAAGCAACAGTAACGCCGAGCTTTTTCAATTCCCGCAGAGCAGTCAGACAGTCCTTTGTGTTTCGAGCAAAACGGCTTAGCGACTTTGTAACGATTCGGTCTACCTTCCCAAGTCTGCAATCGTTTATCATACGCATAAACTCGGGTCGATACAATTCCGATGTACCGCTTCCGAGATCGGCATATATTTCAACGATTTCTTCGTTGGCTGCTTTAATATAACTGTTCATGAAATAGCTCTTTTGCGTTTCATAGGAATTCGCCTGGTCGGATTTTTCCGTTGATACTCGACAATATGCAGCAACACGAATTTTTCTGACGGCGGTAGCTTTTTTCGGTTCTATTACCGTTATTTTACGCATTTTGATCACGCTCCATCGTTTTTGTGTGCTACATATTACCTCTGAATCCAATAAAAGTAAACCTATAATACACCCAAACAATCTGAGAATTACAGGCGGATAAGTGTCAGTATTATGATGAAAAAAGCTCACAAGGTTAAGCGTTATGCTTTGCCTTGTGAGCATGTGTAAGCTTGTTTGGTTGGTTTTTGTTCAGATTTATTTCCGAAGTGTCAACCCTTTGTAATAAAGCAGTCCTTTCCCCAGAAAGCGATTCCATATTTGATCAGCCTTTCGTTCTTAAAA
>CACZCM010000053.1:0-13160 GCA_902779615.1 uncultured Ruminococcus sp.
TGCGGGTATCGTATTCAGCAGCCTGCAGCCGAGCAGCCCCAACGGGAACCCGACTGCAGCACTTGCAGCTGCCGCTATAACATCTCTAATTTCAATCATAATTTATGTACCACCCCATTGGCATTGCTTAATTAGCAGCTAAAGGGGAGCTTATGCCGCAGAATCGGTATCTGTATCAGTCGTTTCGGGAGTCTTGATAACACTTTGATTGAAGTAGTAAAGATATACGTCCATCTTAAATTCAAGATCGTCCTCGGAAATATCGGTATCCCTCGCCATCTGTCTCGGCGGCGATGCTTCGAGCTTCTTCACGTAGTAAGCGCCGATAGAATCCTCTTCTATATACCTAAGCAGATCAAGCAGCTGATCTCTGGTGCAGCGCCCCTGAACCTGAATACTCTGATAGTAAAGCGGATTGCCCTCCGCAGTAACGGTACCGCTCGGATCCTCTACCGGATCGAGCTGCTTGAATTCGGTAAGCGTGATGTCAAGCTTAGTAATACCGTCGTTCACGTCTTTAAGGGCAGTCTGAGGATCCACGAACATATCCTTCTGATACTGCTCCCACTGAGCGGTGAGGTCATCTATCTCTGCCTGGATAGCGTCCTGATTTTTGATGGATTCCTCATAGAACTCTATCGTGTCAAGCGCCTCCTGATGCTTTGCATCCATTTCGGGCTTCTTGTTTTTGTATGGCATATATACCGTGGGCACAAACGCTGCAATAGCAATAATAACAACTACCGCCGCAACGAGCGCACCGGATACCTTCTTATTGTTTTTATTATCCTTCGCCATGTTATTCTGCCTCCCCTCTTGCAGACGCTGCCATTTCGTCGAAGTTAGTTCCTCGGCTGATATCGGTATGATATCCTTCGTTGCCTTCGTCTTCATTTACGGTCTGATTCTTAAGACCCTCAACGGTGAAGGTGTGTGTTACACTGTATTCTATTGTTTCATTATCCTTGCCGTCCGAGGTCTTCGTCTTGATCGTCTCCTGTTTGGAGCTTAATGCCGAATTTATGCTGAAGAAGCCGTTTGCACGGATCTCTTCCTGAAGATTAGTATAATCCTCCATCGACTCCACTCTGAACTGATTCTCGATCGTATTGTCATCGCTGACTACCTTATAACTCTGAACGGAAAGGACCTTGTCGGTCAGCTGCTCAAACACCTGCTCCATGATGTCGCATACATTCGCATTCGGTTTCGGAAGAGCCCTTCTGTCCTGCTCGGCATTTGCCATTTTGTTGCGCAGTGTTTCCTGTTCAACCAGCTTGCCCTTGATCTCATCGTACTTAACATCGGTAAGCCTTGCTTCGTCCTGCTGAGCTCGAACCTCAAGTCCATAGGAACGCAGGCCGATAAATACCATTACGCCGATCGCAAGGACCGCAAATGCCATTGCCGCAACGTTTCCGAGTCCTGCAGCAGCGCCGCTGAGGTCAACGTTCTTGCTTCCTGTAATGAACGCAAGGTTGTTCTCCGACTGACCGCCGCTGTTTACAAGGTAAGAATATGTATAGAAACAAGCAGTTTTGTATCCTGCCTCGTCGGTTTCTTTTGTAATGATCGGAACATTCGTCAGCGAAGTGAATGCGTCCGAAATAAGATTGATCTCGTCGGCCTGAATATTCATCATGCGAATATGCTTCAGAACACCGGGAATATATGCGCCGAAGTCGGACGCATAAACCTGATCAAGCTCGATACGCAGGCTAAGCAGAACCATTCGCAGACTTCTGACGATATCGCTTGAGAAGTTCTCGAATATCTGGCGCATCTCTCGCCCAGCCTGACGCGAATTACATTTTTCGGAAATTCCGACGCCGTATTTACGGATAACCTCAAATGCCTCTTCTAGGGTGCAGTTCTGGTCATTCGCAAAGACATTTGCAATATCTCCGAGAGGCAGCGGGAAGGAATGAGCATAAACAGGAACGCCCTTCTGCATAACAAGCAGCCTTGCCGAACAGAAGTCTGCGCTTATGAGCGCAACCGATTTATCGAAGCTGTTGATGCCCTGTTTAGCGATCTTGATCATGCTGACAGTCGGAGGAATAAGCTTATAGAGCGTAAGCGACTGCTCTCTGAACGCAGACTTCAGCTCCTCAACATACGACTTCGGCATAATGTAAACATTTGCGCCGAGCTGAGCGCTCTCTTCTTCCTTCTGATTGCCCGCGCCATACTCGCAGTTGATGAGCGAATAGTTGCTGATATCGTCGCTGATGAGGCCCTTAGCTTCGTTCTCCGCAAAGACTCTCAGATACTTATCTTTAGCAGGAGTATGCTGATATTCCTGGCTGATAAGCTGGTCGCACTCTGCGCAGAGGATAACGTCCTTGATGTCGATCTTTGCATTTCTCATCGACATCTTGACAACCTCAGCCAGATCCCTCGGGAAGTTCCATGCTTGACCCCTCAGGCTTTCCGGCAGAAAGACCACCAGAGGCTCTCTGAACGTAACCTCATAATCAGGCTTCTTAGCATCACGATCTTTACCGCTGCTGATAAATTGTTTGCCGGACTCAGCAGGCGTAATGCATACATAATACTTAGACACCTGAACAATTACATATTTCATTTTGTGACTGCACCACCCTATTTTTTAATTTTGGCTAAACCACATTAACGAATAGCCATACTTAGATACAATATAATTATACAATAGATACGCCATTGTTTGCAATGCAAATAAATGTACAAAATTATCGTTGATTTTCTGTGCAATATTGCTTTATTTATTAATTTTTCAACTAAAACGGCGTATTTTTTGTAACATCTAACGGTTTCGGAACGAACTTGAAGAATTGCCTGCTCCTTTTTCGATCCGAGCAGTGGATCCTGTCCTTCATGTATCAGCCGAACCTTTCCCGCTGTGCCTGCCGTCTTCCGCAGTAATAATTTCACATTAAATGTGAAAGCTGCTGCAAACAGCAAAAGCGTGTTTAATGAATTTGGCAGTAATTAATACAATTTTTTGTGTACGGTCTTATTATATCATAATCTATAATCTAATGCAAGGCGGTAATCTAAAAAATTATATAAAAAAGTTACGAAAAACCCCTAAGTTTTTCATGTACATTTAAACTCATCTATATATTTAATTGAAGTTGTTTTTATATAATGTATTTTGTGATTTTTATACAAATCTAATATATTAAATAATGCAAAACTAACAAAATGAAGCGTGCATACTATATATTTATTGACTTTTTACATATTTTATGATACAGTAATAATAGAAAATGTATAAGGGGGGGCGTGTTTCTATGAAATCTCATCTCCAAACACTATCGGCGTTTATGGCTGTTTTGTATGCAGCTGTGTTCGGATTCGGAGCAGTTCCCGTATGGGCAGATGCCCCCGCAGGCGATATGGACGGCGACAGCAAGATCACATCGGCAGATGCGCTGATGATCCTGCGCGCCTCGGTCAATCTCGTAGTATTGACCGGTGAGCAGTCGGCTGCGGCAGATTACAACAGTGACGGCAATATCGATTCCGCAGATGCTCTGGCTGTCCTTATCGTATCTCTCCGGCGCAGCCCGGACGATAAAGAGCCGACCGATGAAACCCCTGCTTTCTATATAATCCCCGGGCAGGAACCGATGCATGACAACAACAAAACGCCCGATGAAGCTTCAAAGCCGATATCGGGCGATGTGCAGTCCGATATTGACCCGAGGTGCATTAAGATATTGGAGTTTTGCAACGCCGAACGTGCGAAGGAAGGTATTACGCCGCTTGAATTCGATACGTCTTTGTCAGCTGCGGCAGAGATTCGCGCGGAAGAAATATCCCGTTCATTCAGCCACATTCGTCCAAACGGGCAGTGGTGGTACACGGCGCTGTTGGGAACAGACGCCGAATACTCCCAAATTGCAGAAAATATTGCAGCCGGAGCCGCGCCGCCCGAGATCATTGTCAAAATGTGGATGGACTCCGAGGAGCACCGTCGGAACATAATGGATCCTGCCTACACGAGAATGTGCGTGGCAGTCGCAGCAGTTCCGGAAGATAACTATTATCTTTACTGGGATCAGCTGTTTGCATCAGATTGATAAGTATAAATTAATATATTTTTTAGAAAGGAAGAGAAATATGAAAAGATTTTATTCAAAAGCAGCAGCTCTCTTGGCTGCGGTAATGGCCGCTTTTTCGCTTGCGCCGATGGCTTCGGTGACTGCTGCGGCAGAAGAACCGGTGAGAGGCGATATTGACGGCGACGGCTACTCAACCTCCGCAGACTCTCTTATGATACTCAGAGCCTCGGTTGAACTCATAGTCCTAACGCCCGAACAGTTGAAGCTAGCCGACCTCAACGGAGACGGATACATTACATCAGCCGATGCGCTCGACTCACTTGTCAGCTCCTTGGGCGGATCGGGTGAGGTCGTGGAAAACGACCCGGAGCGAGAATACAAAGAAATACTTCGTCTTTGCAATATCGAGCGAAAGAATGCAGGGCTTCCCGAGCTGAAGTACGATACTGCAATAGAGCCTGCCGCTCAAACCCGTGCAAAAGAAATCGTTTCGACATTTGATCACGTTCGTCCCGACGGCAGACCGTGGGAAACAGTACTCAATGAAAACAACTACAATACTCTTGCCAACGCAGAGAACATTGCAGGGGGACAGAAGTCGGCATACGACGTTGTAAAAGCGTGGCTGAAATCGCCCGGCCACCGCAAGAACATTATGAACCCCGAATACACCCACATGGGAGCAGCGCTCTACAATGCGGAAGGCTCGGAGTACGGTCGTTATTGGGTTCAGATCTTCTCAAAGAGAGCGTCCGATTTCCAAGACGAAAAAACAGCTGAAAACAATGTTCTCGATCAGATCAATTCTCGGAGAGAAAACAGCGGCTTGTATTCGCTGAGAATGAACGAAACGCTCCGCACGATCGCAGAAACACGTGCAGATGAGCTGCTCGTTTTAAACGAAACGACACGTCCCGACGGCTCAAAATTCACGTCGCTTCTGGACGCTTACGGAGTTGACTACTCAACAACGACTCAGATCGTATGCAGCGGTCAGCAGACAAGTGCGGAAGTGATCGACTATCTGGCTAATAATTCGCCGAAGCTGTTTGACCCGAGCAAAGGCTACACAAGCATAGGTATCGGTCACGCATTCAAAGATAACGACACTCAGGGACATTACTGGGTAATAATTGTTGTAGGATAACCTTTATTAACGAGTCAATAAATAGTCGTATTTCTATTAATGATTATCCCCTCCACGGAGGGGCGGCAGTGAAGTCCACAGTTTAAAAGTTTTTCGAAAAGGATCTAAGCATATATCCGGCGTAAAACTGCTTGGTAAAAGCTTTGATCGAAAAGCAAGCGGGAAGCTCAAGGAATTACATTCAAAAACTAACGGCAGCTTTGAGAACACTCTCAAGGCTGCCGTTTAATTGTACAGTTTCATACTGCTTATTTTAAATCAAGACCGTAAAGCTTATCACACCGTTACTCCACCCAACGTTGATCCTTCCTTTGTGGAGCTTAACTATTGACTCGGCCATCGACAAGCCTATCCCATAGCCCATTTTCTCGCTGTTGTGTGACGTATCGCCTCTGTAAAACCTCTCGAAGAACCTTGAGTAATCGGCATTCTCGCCATCTGCGTAATCATTTGAAACAACATACTGAAAGCCCTTTTTACGCTGGCGCAGCTCAATCTTTATGACGCCCTTATCGTCGCAGTATTTTACAGCATTATCGATCAGGATAGAGAACAGCTCCGATAGTCGTTTGCTGTCGCCCGTTACCGTCACGCCCTCGTCGATCTCCGTTTCGATACGTTTGAAATGCTTTTCTGCAACAGGGCGGAAGCTGTCAGAGAGATCCTTGACCGTCTTTGTAACATCGATCGTATCGGAAAGCTTCTCGTTTTCATTTAAATATTCTTCGGTCCTCGCCATTGTGATGAGGTCGTTTACAAGCCCCGTAAGCCGCTTGACCTGATTGATCGTACTTTCGGTCCACTCGTTTTTGCCCTCGATCATTTCAAGAACCTCCATGTTTGCCGAAATGATCGTCAACGGGGTTTTCAGTTCGTGACCTGCATTTGCGATGAACTGCTTTTGCTTCTCGTGATTAATGATATACGGCTGTATGGCTCGCTTGGAGTATGCCGAAATAATAAAGAAAAAGATCACAAAGCTGATAATACCGATAACAAACGACGAGATCCGCAGCGACTTCATATCAAGAATACGGCGGGAACAGTCGAGGAACACAATGATATATCCGCCCTCATCGGGGATATCGGAAATATTATCTGTGATCCCCCTGTAGAATGTTTCGCTCAGCAGCTTTTCACGCAGTTCATACCGGTCAAGCGCTTTGCGCTTATACGCAAAATCGCTGTCATGGCTGAAAATTATCCCCCTCTCCCTAGGGTCGTTAAATATCCTGATCAAAATAGATTGCGCCTGTCCTCCGGAAATATACTCCATCAAGCGTTCAACATCGTCGTCGTCAACCGATGCGATATGATCAAAGTTGCTGCTGATTATATTGCCCGAGGCATCTGTCAGAAGAGAGAAATAACGTGTTTCATACTGCATTTCATCATATACGTTGAAATCCGTAACTGTCGCCTTGCGAAGATCGATATGCGGCATTTTACCGCTGTTTTCTATAATATAATCTGTGATCGAATATATTTCATTGTAGTTTGAAAGCGTATTCACGGCATAGAGCATCAGCAGTACCAATGACAGAACAATGAGCACCGCCCCGGAGGCGATCGCAATAAATGTCCAGCGCAGTCGGTTCATAAAAGCCCCCTACTCCGCAGTCAAAGTATAGCTGCCGTTTTTCTCGCCGACGATCTCTATATCGGCATTTATTGACTGCAGCTTGCTTCTGAGAAAACTGATATACATCCAGACCACCTCGGGATCTGCGCTTTCGTCATTTTTCCATACATGTTCAAAAATACGCTGAGTCGACAGCTCCTTATTGGCGTTGAGCATGAAAAATTCAAGCAGCTTAGCCTCCTTCAGCGCCAGACTGATGGAATTTTCGCTGGAAACCTCCTGCCTTTCGATATCGAGAGTAACGGAACCCACTTTTAGGTGTTTTGGAACGTAGCTGTCTGCGCGGCGGGTCATGGACTTAACGCGCGCGATCAGCTCCTTTATTGCAAAAGGCTTTGTGAGGTAATCATCTGCGCCTGCCTCAAGACCGGTCACTCGGTCATCGATCTCGGCTTTGGCTGTCAGAAGAAGCACCGGCGTGTAGTCGCCGTTCTCACGAATATTCCGCAGCGCCTCTATACCGTCCATTCTGGGCATCATAATATCCATAATAATTGCATCGTAATCGTTTTTTGATAAAAATTCAAGTGCCTCCACTCCGTCAAATGCTGCGTCAACACTGTAACCGGTATGTGTAAGCACTGCCGTGAGCGCACGGGAAAGGTCTTTTTCGTCCTCGGCAAGAAGTAATTTCATTCCGGCTTCCCTCCTATTCCTGCTGCAGGATCAGATTTCTTATCGTCTGCATCGATACATCGCACGCTGCCAGCTCGTCCGCACAGCGCTTGAGTTCACAAACAATGAGATCAGAATTTGCAATGTTTTTCTTATATTTCATTTTATGTTCAAGGCTCGCCCAGGAATCCATTGCGATAGTCCGAAGCTGGATCTCGGCAAAATACTCGCCTGGAGTCCTGCCCAATACGTCACAAAACGGCGTTTTAACCTTAATTATCATGTGGTAGCTGCGATAGCCGTTCGGCTTTGCGTGCTTAATATAATCCTTCTCCTGTACGACCTCAATATCATCGTATGAATGGATAAGGCGAACGTTTTCGTAAACGTCGTCGATAAAGGAGCACACAATACGGACCCCGATACTGTCGGTAAGCTCGGCTAAAGCGCTGTGCGGCGTTTCGGGCAGCCCCCGCCTTTGGCACTTTTCCCTCATGCTTTCCTCGCTTTTGACTCGGGCGATCAAATGTTCATGAAGCTTTATCCCGCTGCGGTCATACTCCTCGTCCGAAAACGCAGTTATCCTGCCGACTATCGTATCAAGGATAGTTTGAAGATTGTCTTTATACTCTCCATAAATACTGTATTCATTTGTGTTGTTCAAATCAGATCACCTCCGGTATTGATCGTAAAAATATTAAGTATGGAATATTAATCGCATATGAATATCAGCAAATTATTTACAAATTCTCTTTACCTAATTGTAACATTTATTACAACCGCGGTCAAGTACCGGGATATTATGGTTTGGTTAACAATATGTAAATGTTTGTCTGTTACTGATAGGCCGATCACATCTTATGCTGCGCCGTTTTAGTGAAAAATAATTTACAACTTTTTCATTATAATGACTTGATTAAAATTTAAAATAGTGGTAGACTATGTTTTAGCGGCATTGAACACCGAATATATTTTAGAAAAGAAAGAAGTAATATTATGACAAAAGTTGACATTTTTTCGGGATTCCTCGGCGCAGGTAAAACCACGCTTATAAAAAAGCTTATTGCTGAGGCATACAGCGGCGAGAAAATAGTTCTTATCGAAAACGAATTCGGCGAGATCGGTATTGACGGCAGCTTTCTGAAAGAAGCAGGGATTGAGATCACGGAAATGAACTCGGGCTGCATTTGCTGCAGTTTGGTAGGCGATTTCGGCGAGGCTCTCAAAAAGGTACTGACCCAATTTGAGCCCGAGCGTATTATTATCGAACCGTCGGGTGTTGGCAAGCTCAGCGACGTTATTTCGGCTGTTGAAAATGTTCACTCCGAGGAGCTGAAGCTCAACAGCTTCACCACGGTAGTTGACGCAAATAAGGCTAAAATGTATATTAAAAATTTCGGCGAGTTCTTCAATAACCAAGTCGAACACGCAAGCGCTATCGTTCTCAGCCATACTAAGAACATTTCGGACGAAAAGCTTGACGGAGTAGTGAAGCTTCTGCGTGAACACAATGCAAAGGCGGAGCTTATCACCACCGACTGGGACAATCTTACAGGCGAACAGATCATGCTTGCCATCGAAAACAAAAGCACGCTTGAAGAAGCTATACAGAAGCTTGCAGAAGAGCATGAACACCATCACCACCATGATCATGAACATCATCATGACCATGACCACGAGCACGAACATCATCACGAACATGACCGCGAACACGAACACGAGCATGACCATGACCACGAGCACCATCACGAACATGACCATGACCACGAGCACCATCACGAACATGACCATGACCACGGCGAGTGCGACGACCCGAACTGCTCCTGCCACCATCACCACCATGCTGACGAGGTATTCCAAAGCTGGGGCGTTGAAACGACCAAAAAGTTCACGGCAGAGGATATCGAAAATGCCCTCAAGGCGCTTGAGGACGAGGGAAAATACGGAATTATCCTTCGCGCCAAAGGCATAGTTGCGGCAAAGGAAGGTCAGTGGATACACTTCGATTACGTCCCGGGCGAGCCTGACGTAAGAACGGGTGCGGCCGAAACAATAGGAAAGCTTTGCGTTATCGGCTCCAAGATCAGCGAAAGCGCAATTGCCGAGCTGTTCGGAGTATAACCGAAGAGCTTTTAAACATCAAAGGAGAATTATCGATGAATATTCCTGTATTTCTCTTTACGGGATTTCTTGAGAGCGGAAAAACTAAGTTCATTCAGGAAACTCTTGAAGATAAGCGCTTTCACAAAAACGAACGCACGCTTGTGCTGGTTTGCGAGGAAGGCATCGAAGAGTTTGACACCTCAAAAATCCCCACAAAGAATATAATGTTTGAAACTATTGACGATGAAAGCGACTTAAGCGAGGAGCGTCTGGCAGACGCCGCAAAGCGCGCAAACGCAACAAGAGTCATGATCGAATACAACGGTATGTGGCAGCTTCAAAATCTGTACGACGCAATGCCCGAAGGCTGGATGATCTACCAGCAGTTTGTATTCATAGACGCCACCACGTTTGAAAGCTACAATGCAAATATCCGCAGCCTTGTTGTTGACAAGATACAAGACGGCGATCTTATAGTTTTCAACCGTATGCCCTTGGGCGCAGAACAGCTGCCGCTGCACCAAGCGGTTCGCGCGCTGAGCCGTAACTGCGAGATCGCCTACGAATACGTAAACGGCAAAGTGATCTACGACGATATCGTTGACCCGCTGCCGTTCGACATAGACGCTCCCGTGATCGATATCAAGGATAACGATTACGCTCTCTGGTACAGAGACTGCACCGAAGAGATGATGAAATATGACGGCAAGACGATAAAGTTCAAAGGGCTTGTCGCAGGCAATAAGAACTTCGACAACAAAACTTTTGCAGCAGGTCGCCATATCATGACCTGCTGCGTAGAGGATATCACATACAGCGGGGTCATATGTAAATCCGAAAAGCCGCTTGGATTCAAGGCCGGCGACTGGATCTATCTGACAGCAAAAATTTCGATCGAACACAACAAGATGTACAAAGGCAGCGGTCCTGTTTTGAAGGTTATTTCGGCTTCAAAAACAACACCGCCCGATCAGCCTGTGGCAACATTCTGACAATAATAAAAAAATCGGCGGAGGTAAATGATGAATTTACCCCGCCGTTATTTTTGCGCTGTTTTGCCGAAGATCCCGCAGTCTGCGGTCTGCAAAAACTATTTGTTGGTCAATATGTAACCACTACACACAACTTTAGCAGTAATATAGTTTTTTGCGCAGCTTTTTTCTAAAAAAGCTGCCCGCCGGAGGCATTAAAAACAGTGGCATTTTGGCAGAAACTTCCACTAACCAACGATTGGCAACGATGCTTTCTCGCCGCTCAAAGGCGACGCTAAAGTCTTAAATTGATGACATTGGCCTTATAGACGGAGGACATTCCCTCTGTGGTTATAATTCATTCCAGATCTTTTTACCGTCCGTTGACAAAAAGAATATCTCCAGCAATATAAGTAATATAAAATATATTATGCAAATACCGTATGCGCTCAATGACGAAAAATCCTCCAAGTATGCGGAAGGTACGATCGCTACAACAAACGGTACCGCCGTGAAAAACATCGACATCAACAAAGTAAAGATCACGCTCAGGCTCTGTTTGATGACCGTTATCTCGTTAGTCCAGTCGAATCTCGGAAGCTTCAGATTTACGCAGACTCCTAAAAAACCGGAAAATACACACGCAAGGATCGGCGCTGCAAATATGAACAATATATCCGGCGCGTTCAAATCAAGAGTCAGCGCACTCGCAAGCGCAGTAAAGCAAACGCCCGGCAGCGACACTATCGGGGCTAACAGCGCTTTTGCAAAAAATACTTTCATTGGTTTTATAGGCGTTGATTTCAGTATCCAGATCGTTTTTCCCTCAAGTGAGATCGTCGGCGCAGTAACATCGTTAAGCGTACAGCTTAGCGCCAATGATGAACCTATCGCCAGCGCAAGCAGATTTGTTGACGCATCGGGGAACATTCTCGGCAGCCATTCGCTGATGATACCGCCTCTCATTATTATGCCCACGCCCAGCAAAATTGCCATTATGGTGCTCATTCCCGCATTCATAACATAAGATGGAATGGAGAAAAAGTAGCCGACTTCTTTTCTGATCAGAGCAATCTGAAGTGAAGTTGACCGCAGCGGCTTGCGGATATATTTTTTCTTCTTCATCGCAGTCTTGCGTGTGACAATTTTCGCGAATCTGAGTGATAATACCAAATACACAATAGCCGCAGTCAATAATATTATCGCAAACAACGGAACCGCGTCAATAAACAATTCGTAATCAGAAGGCATTGAGGCGATCCCATACCAATACAGTATCTGCATATGGGGCTTTATCCAATACGCAACTTTGTTAATGTCGTTCATCAGCGTATTGAGAATATCTCCGAACCGCAGCGTAATAAATGACAGAAATGCCAGCATGCCAAAGCCAATTACAACGGTAAATATGTTCTTGTTGGGAATCTTCACAGCCAATCTGCCGATTATGTATCCGAAAACACTGCTCAGTGAAGTGACAAAAAGAGGGATCAGCAGCACCGACAAAACCGCGCATACTGCCGAAGAAACGCTCGGCACATAGATCGTAGTTCGAAAAAGCAAAAAATGCGCTGCCACACACGGCAGGAACAGCAGATTAGTGTATAAAAAATTCAGGAGATAAAGCGCCATCATACGGCTCATAAGCACGCTTGACGGCTTTATCGGCATACTCAAAAGCAGCTCGTTATCCTTTGCGTCATACAAATACGACTGCGCGGCAAATACTGTGCCCAAAAGCGAAAACGTCGATGACGACAGAAAAGCCATCGGATAAAACAGCCAGCTGCAGCCTTTGACAATCATTTGAAAGCCCAGAACCGTTGCCATACCGAATGAAAAGATCATCATAAAGCTGAACGCAATAATTATGATGCCAAATATGAACGCCGTGCCGACCGTAAAGCCCTGATCCTTGGTGTTTCTTCCCCGCATGAAAGAGATCATTGAAGAAATATCGCCGCTGATCTTTATTTTTACAAGTTCAAAGACCGTTTTAAACATTTTTCTCCTCCAACTCAAGGAATACGTCCTCAAGCGACTCGTTGCCCCTTACCTCATCGGTAGTACCGCTGGCAATAAGCTTTCCCCCGCTTATAATTGCGATCTTGTCGCAAAGCTTCTCGGCAACCTCAAGAACGTGAGTTGAAAAGAAGACCGACGCGCCGTCTTTACACGCTTCCTTCATTTCCTCCTTCATTCGGTGGGCAGCCACGGGGTCAAGACCCACGAACGGCTCGTCAAGCAGCACAAGCTTCGGCTTATGCATAAAGGCGGAGATAAGCGCAAGCTTTTGCTTCATGCCGTGAGAATAGCTGTTGATAGGCTGAGCCAGATCACCCGTTATCCCGAACATCTCGGAAAGCTTATGTATCTGAGCGTCGCGAGCGTCTGTTTCCATTTCATAAATATCCGCCACGAAATTTAGATATTTGATACCGGGCATGAAGTCATAGAGATCCGGATTATCGGGAAGATACGACAGCCGCTTTTTGCACTCCAGCGGGTCGGTCTTGATCGAAAGTCCGTCAACGTAGATCTCGCCCTCATCAAACTCAAGCAGACCGCAGCTGCATTTTATGGTGGTAGTTTTACCTGCGCCATTATGACCTATAAAACCGTAAATCTCACCG
>CACZCM010000053.1:13178-23342 GCA_902779615.1 uncultured Ruminococcus sp.
ATCTTATCGCCATAGCGTTTCGTAAGGTGCTCGATTTTTAGCATAAATAACCGCCTCCTTGATATCTGAACAAATGTTTATATGTTTAAATTTAAATAAATTTCCAAGTTTTTTTCTACAAAATTTATTATAACATAACAAGCTGAAGAATGTAAAGAAAAGTTTCCTTATTTTTGTGTACATTGTGTAAATAAATTTTATATCTGTATTGCAGCCGCTGTTATAAACTGCCGCCGATGATAAAAACTTCCAATTATTTATATCAAAGAAAATACAACTGATCAGCTCAGCGTGTACACGGCTTTTTAACGAGTTAAAATAATATTAATCAATAGTTTTTTGCGCAGCTTTTTTTCCAAAAAGCTGCCCAGGGTGTGGGGGTGCGGTCTGCCAGTGGCAGACGTTGCCGCAGGCAACAGCACCGACCGAGGCGGCAGCCGAGACCGCGGTCCTTGGATCCTGCAAGCCTTTTGAAAAAGGCTTGGCGAAAACTTTATGCTACGCTCTATCGAACCTTAAGTTAATGACATTGCCACGGTGTCGCAGAAGCGCCGACCGAACCGGCAAGTGAGACCGCAGCCCCACAAAGCAGCAATTAGGAGCGGCAGCACGCCGCCCTGTCATCGTGTATCCCAAATCTTTACCGAATTGTTAAAATTAATAATTTTGGAAAAATTTCTATTGAATAAACAGATGAATTGTTGTATAATAAAAGGGTAAATTGTGCCGCATGGCGGCGAAAGGAGTAATTAGCTATGACTACTAATAAATCGGTTCTTGCATGGGTCGAGGAGATGAAAAATCTCGTCACCCCCGACGAGGTCGTTTGGATCGATGGTTCCGAAGAGCAGCTCGACGCTATCAGAGCTGAGGGCGTTGCAACAGGTGAGATGATCAAACTGAATGAGGAGCTTCTCCCCGGCTGCTATCTCCACCGCACAAAGCCTAACGATGTTGCTCGTGTTGAGGCAAGAACTTTCATATGCTCGAAGAAGGAGGAGGACGCAGGTCCTACAAACCACTGGATGGATCCTTCCGAGGCTTATAAGATGCTTTTCGACATCGCAAGAGGTTCATATAAGGGTCGTACTATGTATGTTATCCCCTACTCGATGGGTCCGATCGGATCCCCCCTTGCTCAGATAGGCTATGAGGTAACGGATTCTATCTACGTTGTCCTCAATATGGCTATCATGACAAGGATCGGCGTAAAGGTCGAGGAGGTTCTCGGCGACAGCGAAAACTGGATCAAGGGTCTTCACGCTTCATGCGATGTTGATCCGGAAAAGAGATACATTACTCATTTCCCGGAAGATAACTATATTATTTCGGTCAACTCTGCTTACGGTGGAAACGTTCTGCTCGGCAAGAAGTGCTTTGCTCTCAGAATCGCTTCCTACCTCGGCAAGAACGACCAGTGGATGGCAGAGCATATGCTTATTCTCGGTATCGAGAATCCCGAGGGCGAACTGACATATGTTACAGGCGCATTCCCGTCAGCATGCGGCAAGACTAACCTTGCAATGCTCATTCCTCCGAAGAAGTATCGCGAAGCAGGCTGGAAGGCTTGGACAGTCGGCGATGATATCGCTTGGATGCGCAAGGGTCCCGACGGCAGACTTTGGGCTATCAACCCCGAGAACGGATTCTTCGGCGTTGCTCCCGGAACAAACGAAAAGTCTAACCCGAATGCTCTTGCAACAACAAAGAAGGGCACTATCTTCACTAACGTTGCGCTCAACCTCGACACTAACACAGTTTGGTGGGAAGGTCTTGACAAGAACCCGCCCGAGAACGCTATCGAGTGGAAGGGCGAGCCTTGGAACGGCAAGGAAAGCACAGAGAAGGGCGCTCATCCGAACTCAAGATTTACAGCTCCCGCTCAGAACTGCCCCTGCATCAGCGACAAGTTCAATGATCCCGCAGGCGTTCCGATCTCCGCTATCATCTTCGGCGGCAGACGCGCAACAACAACTCCGCTGGTTTATCAGTCAAGAAGCTGGAATCACGGTGTGTTCGTAGGTTCGATCATGGCTTCGGAAACTACAGCAGCCGCTACAGGCGCAGTAGGTCAGCTCCGTCACGATCCTATGGCTATGCTTCCGTTCTGCGGCTACCACATGGGCGATTACTTCAAGCATTGGTGCGAGATGGGCGAGATCCTCGGCGAGAAAGCTCCGAAGATCTTCAACGTTAACTGGTTCCGTGTAGACGAGAACGGACACTTCATGTGGCCCGGATTTGGCGACAACTTCCGTGTTCTCCAGTGGATCCTCAAGAGATGCGCAGGCACGGTTGACGCAGACGATACTCCGATAGGATTCGTTCCTAAGGCTGAGGACATTGACCTTGAGGGTCTTGAGGACGAGATCGATATCGAAGGTTTGAAGAAGATCCTTTACATCGACAAGGAGAGATGGTCGGCTGAGGCTGACGAGATCGCAGAGTACTACAAGATGTTCGGCGATAAGCTTCCGAAGGAGCTTTCCGACGAGCTTGCAGGACTTAAAGCAAGACTTGCTGAGTAATAACAGCGATATGCAATAAATGTGGGCAGCAGGTATCATATACTTGCTGCTCATTGGTATATTTGACAAAAAACGACCAATAAGTTAAGCACACCTAATTTTTTTGAGTTTTAGAGGCAGGAGTGCCCCTAGCTGCAGCGCCTCGGGAGCGAAATAACATGAAACAAAAATTTACAATTATTTTATCGGCGTTCATCGCCCTGATTATGTGTTCCTGCGGTGTAACAGATACTGTTGAGAGCATTCAAGGCGAAATGTTCAAAAACACACGCTTTGAGGACGATACTAACTACACCGCCGTCAACCCCTCAAGCAGTATTGACAGCAGCGAATATACCTCAAACAAAGAGATCACATTCGGCTACGATTCACTTTTGACCGACAGTCAGCGGCAATGTTACGAAAGTATCGGCGCAGCTGCATATAAAATATCCGAAACACCCGATCAAAACGGTTTCTACCCCATCGGCAGAGTCAGCATTGAGGATAAAAGCTTCACGGACATCGACATGGACGTTTCGATCAAGGCGTACACTCAAGATCACCCTCAGGTATTCTGGCTGACTAACCGATACACTTACGGTTCTGCGGGAAATCAGGCAGTGATACAGCTTTATTCGTATTTAAGCGGCTCGGACTGCGCCGATTATATTGACAGATTCAATGACGCAGTAAATGAGATCGTGGCGGAAACCCCCGGAGGATTGAAGCAGTATCATCTAGAAAAGCATTTGCACAATGCAGTCATTGACCGCTGTACATATGCTAAAAATGTCTTTGAAGCAGAAGACGGCTGGGAGGAATTCACGGCATACGGCGCGCTTGTCAAAGGCAGTGCAGTGTGCGAGGGTTATGCGCACGCAATATGCCTGCTACTCAACAAGTTCGGACTGGACTGCTACTATGCGAACGGCTACGGCGAGGACGCGCCGCATATGTGGAACACGGTGAAGATCAACGACAACTGGTATCACCTTGACGCCACATGGGACGACAATGAAAACGCCTACTACAATTTTTTCAATCTTAATGACGATCAGATCAAGACAGATCATCAGATCGAACCGCTTTTTTCTGATATAGAAGACGGCGAAAAGCTGCCCGATGTTTACAATCTTTTCCTGCCGGAATGCAGTTCAAACGACGCAAATTATTTTGTAATTGAATCAACATATATTGCTGATTTTGACGAGAGCCGGGATGTTATGGTAAGCGATCTCATTAACTCCGCATCAAACGGCGACAGTATGTTTACAATACGTATCAGCGAGGATTACGATTTCAGCGAAGCGATAGAGATGATGTTCAATGCCGAACCGTACTATATGTTCGATTGCATAAGGGAAGCAAATGAAAGTCTGCCCGATGGTCAGAAGATAAACAACGAGAATCTTGCGATCATTATAATAGAAACGTTCAATGTGGTCGTGGTTAGATTAGAATATTGAATAACTAAATGCTAAAAGTAATTTGTTGATGAACTTATGAATGAATTAAAAAGATTTTGTTTAACAAGCAAGAAAAAAATTTTTTATTGTTTCTATTGTCTTGTTTGTTATTCTTGAACCTTTATTAACTATATTTTTTATTCTTGCACCTGAAGATTACGTAGATGTTGACTATACATTTGAAATAATATTTTCGGCTGCAATTCTATTGATGCTGTTCATTTTCTTTTATATCAAGATGATCAAAAATCCCTATGATACATTTGATCGGTGTATTGAATATCTAAAAAACGAAGATCTGCTGGAATATGCGATCCGGGATCTGCAAAACGGACATACCAAATTCAATGATATGGTCGTGTTAGGCGAAACCTGCATTATCGGAAAAAAACTAGGCGTTATTATTCCCTACAGCGAAATAAGCCGCGTATATATCAAATTAACCAGATTTAATGTACAAACCATTTTTACCGCTCCCAGACGGTATCTCGCCGTTGACGTTGGGGGTACTTCATATATCGGAGGAACTACATATTGTCTTTGCTATTTGAAGACCAATACACATTTTGCCAGAGAGTGGAATGAAATGGGGGATCAAATTCATGAAATCGCGCCGCAAATAATTATACAATAAATATGATTGCAGCAATATATTTATTGTTGTTAATAATAAGCTGTTGTGAGAACCTTACTCATTCAAAAGACATGATTTCTTTTACACGGAAATCAATTTTGGGAAAATATACTACTGGCGTCGCATTGGGGCGGCTAGGGAAGTTTTGTGCAAACCATTAGCAAGGGGCATTTTCTGCCAAAATGCCCCTCTTTCGAAAACAGTCCACAGGACTATTTTCGAAATTCACCCCTAAAAGGCTGAAGCATGCCTCCGGCGGGCGGGACTTCGGTCTCCCCTGCCGGTTCGGTCGGTGCTTCTGCTTCGCAGAGGTCTCCCCCGGAGACCCGCACCCCTGCACCCTGCAAGTTTTTTTCAAAAGGCTTGAGCGAAAACTTTTATTATTATTCTTTCGAAGAAAGTTGATTTACGTGTTTCTTTTAAATTCCATCTTGACTTTAGTTATAAAATATGTTATACTCATCTAAAACAGAATAATCAAATCGTTGATGAGGACGGCTTTGAGAGCATCGCAATTTTCAGAGAACCTGCGGCATAGGCTGTAACTGCGGGCAGTTGCGTTTCATTGTCTACCACCTCGGAGAGCCTGCCGAAATAAGGCAGGACGGCCGACACCGTTATATGTCACAATAAGGGTATTGTGTATTTGTGCATAATACTGAAATTGGGTGGAACCACGAGTTGTATTATCAGCTGCGTCCCTTTTTGGGGACGCGGCTTTTTGTTTTGCTTATTAAACCGCAGAGAAGCCTACTGCTTGTTCAGAGCAGAGCTTTTAATATTTTAAAGGAGAGATAAATATGATCAATGTTGAACTTAAAGGCGGAGTTGTGAATCAGTATGAAGAAAACATCACGCCTGCCGAGATCGCCAAATCGATCAGCATGGGTTTGTACAAATCATGCTGTGTCTGCCGTATCGATGAAGTCGTTTCCGATCTGCGTACACCGCTTACGCACGACTGCAAGCTTGAACTTGTAACATTTGACGACGACGACGGTAAAAAGGCGTTTTGGCATACCGCCTCTCACGTCCTCGCACAGGCGGTAAAGCACCTCTACCCCAACTCAAAACTTGCGATCGGTCCTGCGATCGACGGCGGCTTCTATTACGACTTTGACGTTGAGAAAGCCTTTTCTCCCGAAGATCTTGAAGCGATCACCAAGGAAATGAAGGCTATCGTAAAAAGCGGGCTTGAGGTAGAGCGTTTTGAACTTACGCCCGATGACGCAGTAAAAACGCTTGAAGGAATGAACGAACCGTACAAGGTAGAGCTTGCAAAAGAGCACAGCGATAAGGGCGAAAACATCACATTTTATAAGCAAGGCGATTTCACTGATTTGTGCGCAGGGCCTCATCTTATGAATGTATCGCCGATCAAGGCAATCAAATTGACGGCGTGCACGGGCGCATATTGGAGAGGCGACGCAAACAAGGCTCAATTGAGCAGAATTTACGGAACAGCATTTCCGAAGGCCTCTATGCTTGAAGAACATCTTGCAAAGATCGAAGAAGCAAAGAAACGCGATCACAACAAGATCGGCAGAGAGCTTGGTCTGTTTACAACAGTTGACTACATCGGTCAGGGTCTTGCTATTATGCTGCCGAAGGGCGCTCGAATTATTCAGCTTTTGCAGCGATTTGTTGAGGACGAAGAGCAGAAGCGCGGCTGGCAGCTGACAAAAACTCCGTTTATGGCAAAATCCGATCTGTACAAAATTTCCGGTCACTGGGATCACTATCAGGACGGAATGTTCATTCTCGGCGACCCGGAAAAGGATAAAGAGGTATATGCGCTTCGCCCGATGACATGTCCGTTCCAGTATCAGGCATATCTGAACAAGCAGCGTTCCTACCGTGATCTTCCCCTGCGTTACAACGAAACGTCAACGCTTTTCCGCAACGAGGCAAGCGGCGAGATGCACGGACTTATCCGTCTGCGCCAGTTCACTATATCGGAAGGACATCTCATGTGCCGCCCCGATCAGCTTGAGGACGAATTCAGAAAATGCGTTGAATTAACAACGTTCATGCTGACAACGCTTGGATTGTATGAAGATGTTTCGTACAGATTCTCGCAGTGGGATCCCAACGACAGATCGAAGTATATCGGCACGGAGGAACAGTGGAACGAAGCGCAGGACACGATGAAAGTGATCCTCGACGACCTCGGTATAAAATACAAAGTCGGGATCGGAGAAGCTGCGTTCTACGGTCCGAAGCTCGATATTCAGATCAAAAATGTTCACGGCAAGGAAGACACGCTGATCACGATCCAGATCGATCAGATGCTTGCTGAAAAATTTGGCATGGAATACGTTGACAAGGACGGCACCAAAAAGAATCCGTACATCATTCACAGAACATCGATCGGCTGCTACGAAAGGACGCTTGCACTGCTTATCGAGAAGTACGCAGGCGCATTCCCGACGTGGCTCGCACCTGTACAAGTAAAGCTGCTCCCGATCGCTGATCGTCATCTGGACTACATTTACGAGATCAAAAAGCAGCTTGAGGAAAAAGGCCTGCGTGTAGAGGTTGACGACCGCAGCGAAAAGATCGGGTATAAGATCAGAGAAGCGCAGCTTGAAAAGGTTCCGTACATGATACTTTGCGGCGACAAGGATATTGAAGCAAATACAGTTTCTGTTCGCTCAAGAAAGCAGGGCGATATCGGCGCAATGAATATTGACGAATTCCTGTCTAAGATCATGGAAGAGATAGAAACAAAAGCGCTTTAATATATCCACATAGGAGATGTCCCCCGTCTCTAATACGGCGGGTTCCACATCACGTCCGCTAGGGATATAAATCCTCTACCGAACGCGCAGCCTATGGCTTGTGTCTGCTTGGTGAAAGCAGAGCTTATAAAAAACAAGGGATATTCAAATCGAATATCCCTTTTGTATTGCTTAGTTTATTAATTCGAGAGCTTTTTCAAGAGCCTGATCCGGATCGACCCGGTAATCAGGTATAATCGGCTGCCCGTTCTTTTTTTCATCGATCCTATAAAACTGTTTTGACGAGATTTGAAACAGCAGCGCCGAATTCGGAGTTTCAAATGCTGCCACTTCCCCATACCCCGACGGAAGATTACCACACTCTTCGCCGACAACAGAACCCATTCCATTATCTTGGAGGATCTCGGCTGCCAATGTCGCCGAACCGAAAGTATTAGAAGATGTTAACACATAAATATTTCCTCCGAACATTATATCAACGTCCATCTTGATTATCTTTGTTTCCTCCGATTTCCACTTCATCATATATGGACCCAACCGCCAAACACCGCCCGGCGTCTTGTACGATTTAAAATCGGTATACATCAAGATCTCATCAAGCACCTGCGAACTGCCGCTCTGACAGTCACGCAGATCAATTATTAAATTGCTGATACCTCTATCGCCTATATCAACAAAGAAATCATAAAGAAATCTTTTCAAATCGTCGTCATATGCAAGACTATCGAAGGTAAGCCCGGCCGCCTTTTCATTATATATAGCGCTTCGATACGGAATATCCAAGGTCTGAACAGCGTCGGTGTCATTGGTACCCTCTGAATTATAGAAATAAAAATCATCGGGAGTATACTTGCGAACTGTTTTGTGTCCGCTAGCGTCAACATATGTATACTCGACGCCGTTGTCATAAAGTCCCAAAAGCTTTAAGCCTTCCCTAGTGTCAAGAAGATTCAGGAGCGCTTTTACCCCCCACGCTTCGGTTTCATACGACAAAATCTCTTTATTTTCATCAAAAAGCTTTTGAAGATCAGTACCATTTACGGCTGTAAGAGAATAACCACCGTCTATAAGCTCACGGTGCTCTTTTAAATATGAAAGCTTAAACGACGGTAAAACCATGCTTTGCGAGTCATTCAGCATATGGATCACCTTCGCACAGCCTCGCCACAACTGGTATGAATCGACTTCATCACCAAATTCCGCTTTGACATTTTCGGCAGTTTCCGAAACAATATCAGGAATTCCGTCAGCACACAGCGGATGAACACGACCAATTTTTTTTACCAGATAGTCAATATCTTCTTCCGCCTGAGCTTTTGTATAAACAGAATCATCTGATTCAGCCTGCCCAAAAGATGTAAAACTCAAATAACCCATCGGCGGGTAAATACTGTCCCAATACGGGCTGAAAACAATATTTAAGACGATATAAGATATTACCGCAACTAATAAAACGGAAATTAAGATAATTATACCATAGCTCTTACGTTCTTTCATCAATGACCTCAATATTATCAGTAGTTGAATAATTTGTATTCAATATAATTTGTTCTTTTTTCGCAATATTACATTGAACGACAGCCGCGATCACATCGACTACGTATACAAAACCACACACACACAGAAGAACCGACTTTTTCAAACTCAGCTTATTTTCACGGAAAAGTCTAATACATCCGGCGATATTCATTACGCCGGAATACGTCAAAAGCCCTACTCCGCAGAAAAAAGGAATAAACAGGAATGCCATCAAAAATGGGTTCATAAAGCCCATGGAAATAGCGAATAGCGCTAAATGAACAGGAATATGTAAGAGTTTTACAGCCAAATTTCGAACCGCGGCACCACGGCTATCGCCAACACGAAGTGTATGCAAATTTCCGAGAACAAGATTTACAATACAAATTATATTGAGTATACAACAAAACGGAACAACAACAATCAGATACGGCGCAAGATCAGCGCCGCCAAGGGGCCTAAACAGCAATACACAAACAGCTACCAAAATATACGGCATAACTATTAAATAAATCCAATATGACTTTTTCATAATACCACCAATCTAAAAATGTTTTCCATGAACACCATCAGAACTTAATGGTCATTAACGACCTCAATTATAGATGTTATCGAAACTTTTCCTGAATGAAAAAACATATTGAACAATAGAGAATATCAGATCAAGAATCGGAAGGAAGCCACACACACCAAGAAAAACAGCCAATCCGACACTTGTTCGATGTTCTCTTGAAAGTTTCAAACAACCGGCAATATTCATAACACCGGTATACATCATTAAGCCACACGCACAACCGATCGGTATGATCGTCGCAACCACAAGCCAAGGGTTCATAAAACCCGCACATAGAAGTAAAAGTCCCAAATAAACCGGAATGTGTATGAATTTCACAAAAATATTTCTTCCCGCAGCACCACGGCAGTTTCCCTTGCGAAGAGTATGTACAATGCCAAGACCAATATTTATCATACAAATTATATTCAATAAGCAGCTAAGTGTAACCATGACAATTATATACGGTGCAAGTTCTTTAGACCCAAGCGGCTTAAACAATACTACAGCAAGGATAAGCAAAACATACGGCATAAACGCAACATAAAGCCAATACGATATTTTCATTTTTATCTTCATTTTTATAATACCACCAACAAAAAACAAAAAAAGGATACTCTATTGAGTACCCTTTCAAATTAAATTCAAGCACTCTCAAAACTGAACAAAGCGATAAACAAAGATCGAACCAAAGAACTGGTCAAGCTTTCGACCTATTAGTACTGCCAAGCTGAACATATCA
>CACZCM010000054.1 GCA_902779615.1 uncultured Ruminococcus sp.
GTAGTGTCAATATCCATTGTCGAGCGATTATCCAAGCCAACAATTGAAGATACCATCAGCCCGCCCTTGAATATGAAATTGCTGCGATATTTTGAAAGAGAGACACGCTCCAAAAAACGCTCCATAATGTAATTTCTGATAATAATCTGAGCCTGTGCGCTATTGCCTTTTGAACGATTTCGCACGAGGTCTTTTAACTGTCTTGCCGTCTTTATCACAACAGCACCTCCAGATATTTTTGCAGCGTTTTGTCCACTCGAAAAACCTTTGCGTATTCCATCAGCAATGGAATATCCCTGTCTTTTCGGCGCACATAATTCTTTATTGCCGTCTGCCTGTCTTGAATTTCAACGGTACTGTGCGGCTTCAAAATATCACAGATCGTCCGTTCGGCGTTATATGCGTTCACCGTATTGCCCATTGGCGTTTTCAGCCCTGCAATACCGATCTCATAATGCTCTTTACTGACGCTGTGAGCCTTCACACCGGCTTTTTTAAGTTCCGAGGTGTTATATCCTCTGCATACCGTTGCGTCGTATACAAGCGGCTCACGGTCGATCAGATCGAGCAAATACAACGCTGTCTCGTGCGAGAAAATGATCTTCGGAACACGAAGCTGCAAGAGATACATTCCGTCCTCCCACGCATCGGGGGAGAGATAAATTCCGTGCGAGATCTTTGCGTAATCGTTTTTCTCGATATATTCCAAGAAATATGTTTTTGATATACCGAGCTGCACTGCGTCGGCGGCTTTGAGAATGCCGTTATTTTTTTCGGACAAATCGTTTAACAATTCGGCTTTTGTCATTGCTCATTCACCTTACTTTCGTGCTACATATTATAGCATTATGTAGCACGAAAGTCAACTGGTTTTTATTTGATTGTCACTTGCTTGTTGGTTGTTTGTTACGAAAAGCGCCCATTTAAAAAAACAAGGCATACCGATTCTGACCGTCGGTATGCCCTTGTGTTTATATGTCTTTTCTTTTGTCGTCCGCCGATCCGTTTTCAAGTCCCTGAATAAGATTACCGAGCACATCAGCCGCACGTTCATCGGCTTCCTCGAGAGCGTGAACATAGCGGTTTGTCGTTTTCATTTGCGAGTGTCCGAGACGTTCACCGACCGTTTTAATATCAACTCCGCTAATTAGTGACAGCGTTGCCGATGTATGTCGTAGTGAGTGAAACTTGCGATGCGGCAAGCCGTTTCGCTTCAAAAACTTGTCAAACATCTGCGTCGGGCTTGTCGGGAACATAATGTCGCCGTTATCCTGAATAAAAACCCAATCCGCACCTTGCCACGCAGTCCCAAGACGGAAACGACGTTTTGTATGCTCGTCTTTCAGCGACACAAGCATATTTATCATATACTGTGGTACTTTGACCTTGCGTGACTTGTGGCTCTTTGTGTCTTTGATTTTCGTTGGCTCGCCTTTTATCTTGTATGCCGACTTATGTATCAAGATCGTGCGTTTCTCGAAGTCTATATCCGACCATTCGAGTGCGACAAGCTCACCTCTGCGGCAGCCCGTTATCATCGCAAGATGTATCAAAACTCGAAACTGTAACGGCTCACCTTTGAGTGCTTCAAGCAGTTCTGCGAGCTCCTCTTTGTTGTAAATCTCCGTTGTCTGCTCTCCGATCGAGGGCAGTTTTATTCTGCCCTTATCGCACGGGTTTGACGGTATCAGTTCAAGACTATACGCATTGTGCATGATCGACCGCAGACAGGTGTAATACCTCTGAACGGTGGCAGGAGATAGCTTTCTTTCTGCATCGGTTTTCACCGTTCCGTCCTTGCTTTTCTGCACGATAACATTACAGTCGGTCAGCTCGTTCACAAACCTCTGAATGTGTATCGGCTTGATGTCTTTGAGCTTAAAATGCCCGAGCGCAGGAACGATCATATTCTCGATTATGTACTGATATTTCTTCATCGTTGTCGGCGCAACGCTGCTCTTTATATTGGCGTAGTATTCGGGGATAAAATCAACGAGCCGCATATTTCCGCCTTTTGTGACTTGTCCGCTTTTACACGCTTCCTCGAAAAGTGTCGCCTGTCTTTGCACCTCTTTTTCAAGCTGACGAGGTGTGTAATGCCGGTCTTTTTCGGGCTGCCATGTCATTACTCGGCGTATCTGCTTGCCGTTTACGTCACGCCCGAGCGACACCGTAAACTTGTACGAGCCGCTGTCCATTGCTTTAATTGTTGCCATTCTATGTACCTCACTTTATGGGTTTCAACATTTCCCAAACTATCTGCGCTCCCGTGCGAAAACCTGCTATAAATTCGTTGCGATTCGAGAGATTATGCAAGGCGATATTCGCCGTTTGATATTCCTCAAACAAGCTCTTGTTTTGTGGAAAACTCTGCACGATTTCGGCTTCCATTTTGATAAGCCTGTCGAGCACAGATTTGTATTCCTCGCTGACCGTTTCAAGCTCTGTGAGATGAAACAGGTCGCTGTCGTAAAGTTCTTCAATAATGTTTCTGTCCGTTGAAATTTCCTCCCTGTGCTTCAAAAGTAGATCGATCTTATATATAATTTTAGCATTTTCGGGAGTGTCCGTCCATGCACAAAGCAATGCAACTTTTTTGTCGAATCACAATTTCCCCAGTCTAATGCGCACAAGTTTTCCAACACTTTTTTGAAGTCACATTTTCTTGCAAAAACAAAATGCGAGCCCTGCACTTTTTCGCTCAAAATGCGAAGCTGTGTCAAGGCTCGTTGTGTGTTTTTATGATCGGTTTTTACTGTAATGATTATGTGAAAACTGTGCGCAGTTTTTCGGCTTGCCGGATGTAAAAAAGGGTTTTAGGTTCTCCTAACAAGCGAATGATTTTCAGCGAAAATCGCACTTTGTCCGACAAAGTGCAGTGCTTGCTATACGAGATTTCCTTGTTGGTGGTATTATGCGATATTTTGAGTTTTGAACTTGTCGGAAAAGCCTTGAAATGTGACGGTTTGGCGCAGATATTTAGATTAACATGAATTACATATCAATCGATATGTCGAACTCTTGAATGCTTATATTGTTTCCCAAATCTGATTTCCAACCTTGAAAAAGCCATAATAAATCGCTTTTTCAATTTCTTTAGCATCACCGATTTTCATACGCTCTTGTATTAATGGAATTATTTCATCTTTGTGCTCAACAAACAAATCCATATATTCTTGGTGACGTGCAAAATTCTCCCACATACAATCCGAAAAATCGACTTTGGTATAATCAAACTCGTTTGGATGAAGCAAAAAATGTAAATGAGGATGATCGGTGCACAAATCGTCAAGTTTGCTTAATTCTTTGATATTTTCAGAAAGGAAAAGAAGGTATATACACGCTAACTTTGATTCAACTGGATCAGGATAACTATAAACTCCCGGTCTTTGATTCTGATATGCAACAAGCGTTTTGTTAATCAGTTCATCGGTATCTTCTTCCGAAGGAGTTACCCAATCATGAAGAACGAAATCATAAATCTCTTCAATTCTTAGCCGAGAAAAATTCTTACTTACAAAATCATGGTATTCTTCTTTTTTATCGCTATCCTTTATCAATCCATAAAATAAACGTATCATGATTATTTTTTCACGAAATTCTGTTTTGTCATCAATCAGGTTAAACAAGTTTTCTTTGTATAAATCATAATCTTCTTCTTCAAGGAAATGTCGAACTATCTTTTTTACTGCCATTGAATCTGCATTTATATAAAATTCAAAAAAATTAGGAGATAAGAGAATCGACTGTACACATTTAATATTTGTAGCTGCTGGGAGTTGATCCATAATGGAGGCGATAACCTTTACATTAATTCCGAAATTAGGACATACAACCGTCCAAAAATTCTCATTAAAAGCATCATCTGCAAAAATATTCTCTATTGCTTTTAAAAGTCCGCTTTTATGACTATCATTCAATGTCAGCTTAGATAATAAAAGCATAAGATTTGTCAAAACAGCAATAGAAGAATTTTTGAATCCGTATGTTTTTTTGCTAATCAGGGAATTAATCAAATTCTCGACGCACGAAACAAGGTGATCAATCGTTGTATCCTTTGTATAAAGTGACACTATGTTATTTGTGATTATAAGGTTATACAAATCTTTCGTATTGATAAACTTGGAAAGGATATCGAAATCTATTTCTGTAATCAGGTATTTCTTATTATTACTACACAATCCACTATAGTTGGAACTGTTAGTAGCTTGTTCTGTATTTGCCCATATTATAGCTTCAATATACGGTCTAAAAAAATCTTTGGTGTCACTAAATCCGTTAACAAAAAGACCATTACAGTAATAAAAGAAATACTGTGCAATTACGTACTTTTTTATGTTATATATTTCCGCAACTGATCCGTTACTAAAGATCGTATTGTGGCTATTCCTAATATTATTCTTTAAAGTTGTCAATGACTTAAGCATTTTACTAAGTCTACTCGCATTACCTTCAAAGATATCCAAATAGGATTGAAATGCCAATCGTTCTTTATATGATGATATATTATTAATATACTGCTTTACCTTTGATGAATCAAACTTAAAAGTGTAAATTGCATTAATAATCGCCTTATTGAACAAAAATGATACTTTATATACCGAACTAAGAGTTTCAAAACAAACAGAAGATAGTTTTTCATTTATCCCAACATAGCCCGTAAGAAAATGCTGATAAAATGTACTTTTAAGTATCTCATTTGTTCCTTGTTGGCATAGCGTTAAGAGTTCATCATATTTGTTTTGAATATACAGTACAAAGAATTCGTCATTCAACAGTCTATGATTGTATTCTTTATCTATTGTATAAGACAATTCTTTAAAATTCTCAACATAAACAAGAAAACGAATATTCGCATCAACAAAAATCTGTTTCAGCCTTTTTGATTTTTCAGTTTTACCGTCCATAAAAGCTGTTAAGCGTTGGTATTGATGCTTTGAAAATAGTCTTAATGTGGTGTCGGTTATACTATATCCCTTTGTCTCTATATTCAAATACTTCATCAAAATCGAAGAATCGTAAATTGGAAATCGTGTGAGAAAATCCACTTCTCTTTCCAACCACACAGTTGAAAAGCTGCTTTCCTCTAAGGAGGGGTTACTAATAATTTTCAAAAAGCTAAGCAGACGTTTCCCTCTGTCATCTGATAAACTTGACGGTATATCTTCTATTTGCGAAAGGTCATGAATGTTTATAACAGCTATATTGTGCTGTGAGAAGTAATGCATTTTGTTTTTATCTACTTCCTCTTCGTCTAATACAATATACCCTATATTTTTACTCAATACTTTTTCATTCTGTGATCGAATGTAGTTTATCCAACTCAAAATCAGCTTCACATTATAGTCATTGAGCGAATAGCCCAAAAACAAAAAAGTGTGATCTGTCAAAAGCGCCTTAACAAACAGTTCAATCAGCACATGTGTTTGAGAAAAATTCAAATAATCCTGTTCTTTCAGCACTATTGTATCGAGGTCAGAAACATCGCCATGCATTTTTATAATATACTTTTTCTTTTCGGCATTGAGCAGATCCTTGTCGTAAATTATTACGCCATATTGATCGCAATACTCACTTTCTGATGACTCGATCAATGTATCATAGTTTGTTGTAATAATGTGCGAAGGTTTCAGATCAAATATTGCTTTCGACAGCGGTGCGTCGCTAACTTTTTGATTGGAAATATTTTCCCGAATGATCCTGTTATAGGTATCTTTATCCTGATTATAAACATATTGCGGAATCTTCAAATAATCATCGGCAGAAAAATCATCCTTTGTCAAACATTTGTCTTTGTCATCGCACTTCCATTCATGTCTGCATTCCGTGCACTTAGAATACCCTATTGCCTCCGCCATTTTCACGATCAAATCATTCCAATTCGGCATTCCGGGTACATTGCACGACACGCCTGCGCCTACGAAAACAACAAGTTTATCTTTATCCGATTCGTCTCTTAACAAGTTGATTAAATTGAGTAATTCTCTGTTATCCATACAGCCCTCCAATTCTTTATTATCGTTGCTTACATCTCCCCAAAAATCTCCGCAAACTCATCAAACGGATACGCACCTTCTATCGGCGACTTGTCAAACACCATAAAATATCTATACCGTTCTCCTGCACATGAAGCCCAGCTTTTGCCGAGCTTAAGCTTCCTTACGCTGTTGCTGTTGTCACGATCATCCCCCTTCGTTTCGATGAGCAGTATTCTCCCGGACTTCATCTTCACGATAAAGTCGGGATAATGATGTATCGCGCCGTTTATGCAAAAGCCCTTGCGGTCGATGATCCTATGCCACCAAAGAACGCCGTCAACCGTTGCAAAAAGATCACGCATTTTCTTTTCAAGCTCATTCATCAAGCCCTCGGCTTCTGCTTCATAAAGCGACATCGGTACGGAATCGTTGGCGTCCGATGGAGTTATCACATCAGGGAAAATATAGTTATCCTCGCAGACTATTTTTCCGCTGTCGAGCCACTTGTAGAAGCGCTTTTCTCTGTATTCATCTTTGAGTGAATCTATCTTATCTTTTATCTTTTTAGCATAAATAAAGAGAGACGTCTCCATCGCCGCAAGCTCGTCCTCCGTCATGTTCGAGATAGCACGACGAACGTATTTCTCTATCTCCGCTGCGGAAAACGCATTATCCTTGTTGATGATATGGCATATCTGACGAGTGCAACTTTCTATTTTCTGTTCGGGCGCAAGACGTGCAAAAAGGTCGTGAAGATATTCGCTCTCCGACTGCGAAACACGCTTGTACTTCGGAACACCTTCGCCCTGCGTCTGTATATCTACAGAATACATTTCTCCTGTAGAAATGGTGAAATTGATATCGGCATTTTGGCTCTCCAATGAGAATCCGTCAAGCAGACTGTCCTTTTGCAGATACACCGTATTGTTTCCAAATAAATTGGGAGTAGTTTTCAGCATGAACTGCGGGATCTTTATCGACTTTACATCATCGGCATATTGCGGCTGAATGTGATACTGGTGCAGCATATCTCCCAACTCGCCTCCTATATATCCGTATTCGTCCTGCTGCTGCGCTTGTTCTTCATAATTCTCCGCTTCCTGCTCTGCCCGGGAGAGCATCTGAGATATTTTTCTTGAAACAGGTTCGACCTCCGCTGCGTCGGTATTCACAGGCTGTATATCGTCAAGGTCAAGACCGCTGAGCGGATCGTCGTCCTCGGGCGGCTTTATCGGCAGAGGTTCGGGCTTTGCAGGCGTCTGTACAGGTTCAGGCGGAAGTATCGGGAACTCATCTTCTCCGACACGATAATCTCTGCGGCTGAAACCCGCACCGTTTAAGCCTTTGACAACATTCTCAAGTGTACTGCGGAAATCATTTGAACAGGTCAGAACAAATGAAGTGTTCAAAATCCCCTTGCCGTGCTTCTTTGCGTAGGGCTGACGGAGTATCCTGCCGAGTATCTGCTCGACATCGACCTTCGATGTTTTATTTGCGATAGTCGCAAGGATATATGCGAACGGGCAGTCCCAACCCTCTTTCAGCGCATTGACTGTGATGATATATCTGATCGGGCAGTCACGGCTCATGAGATCGGTCGTGCCGATATCATCTATTTTATCCACCTTTATCGCTATCTGCTCTTCGGGAATACCTTTTTCCACAAGCTTCTCTTTTATCTTGTCAAAAGTCTTGCTGTTGGAAGATGTTTTCGGCTGCGCCTGAAACAGAACTATCGGGCGTATATATCTGCCGCCGCTGCCCTCTTCGTCCTGCGCCTGAGCTTCAAGTGCGTTTCTTAGCTGAATAGCGTCGTTGATAACGTTCGCCGCAGAATTGCGGTTATACACGATAACGGGAAGCTTTACCATATTTTCTTTTTTCAGTTCACGGGGGTCAACATACGAAAGAATATTGCTGTTCTTCCTCGGCGTCGCCGTAAGGTCGAGAATAAACGACGGGCTGAGGTTTTCGAGCATCTCAACGCTTAATTTACTTCCGGCGTTGTGGCTTTCGTCAACGATGACAACAGGCGACAAATGCCGTAATACCTGAATAAGCGCAGTATCGGGTGTACCTGCAAGGAGTGCTTTATCGTCCTTGAAATACTGCGCAAAATTAAGGAGATTACCGTTTTCCTGATAGACCTTGCGAACGTCCTTTTTCGTTGAGTCAATGCGCAGAGAACCGTAGCTGAGAATGCAGACGGTAAGCTGGTTTGCAACGATATCGGGCGAGAAATTCTGCCCGTTTAAGAGCATTTCTTTTGTGTAAACACCGACTCTACCCGAAAAATCGGCGTTCAGTCTTTGTCTGTACGGGTGGTCGGGGTCAGACAGATTCTTTATTGTCTGTACAAGTATCGGGTCGCTCGGCACAAGCCACACAACAACTTTCGGCTTGCTTTTCGGCATTTCATCAAATATTCTTTTAACAGACGCACACGCCATAAACGTCTTGCCGCCGCCTGTCGGCACCTTCATGCAAATGTGCGGCACACCCTTGATATCCTCATTATAGCCCGGAACGCCGTTCATACCTACAGCGATATCCTTTTCACGCCAGAAATGCCGCCATGCCTTGTCGATATTATTATACTCATCGAGAATAGAAAGGTATGCGGAGAGATCACGCATTACCGCTTTCTGATAGCTTTTGAGTTCCATATCTCCGCCCCCTTTATAATCTCGTTATATCACGAGGTATCTTCTTAAATGTGATGTGATATTTCTCAAGCTCTTCGTCGGTCAGAATGCACTTGTCGGCATATATCACATAACCCGCGGCTTTCGTTTTTATCGTTTCAAGGAACGCCCAATCGAGCGTTGTCACCTTGTATTTTTCGTAGTAGAAGTAGTACGCCGTGTCGAATGCCATACCGAGATAATACGGCTCGTCGGGCTCGTCTGTCACCTTTTCTTTTGTCTCGGTAAAATAGACGTACTCACGAATTTTTTCAATTCCGACTTCCTCGTTGAGGTACTCGCCGTCAAGCAGCCTTTCGCCCAATTCATAATACGCAAAACCGCCGCCCGTACCCTCTACAGCCTTTTTACCCTCGCCGTAACCGTCAATGACACGCTTCACACGTTCAGCTGTTATTGTGTCGGCGTAGTCCATCATTTCGATGAGGATAAATTTTCTGCTGCCACCGTCGACTTTGTTCATATTGAGAACGGCGTGAGCCGTTGTACCTGAGCCTGCGAAGGAGTCGAGGATAATGCTGTCTTTGTCGGTGGCAAGTTTACAGATGAAATTTACAAGAGAAACAGGCTTTGAATAATCAAACACTTTTTCACCAAATATTGAAGTGAGAACTTTTGTAGCATTATCGTTGGAATACTCATTATCGGTTAGCCAAAGACTTGTAATTGGTGCAGTCCGTTGATTATACTCAATTCGGTATTCACCATTTTTATCAGTAATAGTAGCATTTTGATAAGTTTTGGTGTAAATACGTGTACCGTTCTTACTTTTCTTTACCACAATAAATCCATTTTCATAGCCGAATTGAAACTTTTTCTGAGACCAACGCCACGCCCAATCCGCTCTTTTGTGATTTCCCTGCTGTCTTTCCATATACAAGTCGTATGAGCTTCCTGCATAATATGTCATTCCATCTATAACTAAAGGATAATCAAGACTTTGACTATACTGTAGGCTATCATAATCCAAAGTTTGGTTAAGTTTATAGTAGCCACGTTCATTAAAAAACTCATCGTGATACTTAAAACCTGAATCATTATGTTCAAAAGGATTAAGTTTACACTTTACTCCTTTTGAGTACACTAACACATAATCATGATTCTTTGCGAACACATCGGTTGATTTTCCACTTTTCTTTGTTACTCTGGGTAATTGAAGTAAAAAATTATTCGTTCCAAATATCTCATCACAAATCATTTTGAGATTATAGAGTTCGTTATCATCTATTGAAATAAAAATAGCTCCATCGTCCGCAAGCAATCGGTACAGCAGCTTCAACCGTGGGTACATCATGCACAGCCATTTGTCGTGGCGGGACAGATCCTCGCCCTCGGCGCCTACCACCTTGCCGAGCCACTCAACTATTCGAGGATCATTCACGTTATCGTTGTACACCCAATTTTCGTTGCCCGTGTTGTATGGGGGATCGATGTAGATACACTTGATCCTGCCTTCGTACTGCGGCAGCAAACTTTTCAGGGCGGACAGATTGTCGCCGTGAATTATCATGTTATCGGAATCCTCGCCGTAGGTATACTTCTTCTCAAGCACACGGTATGGCACGTCCATGTGGTGGTTTACCACCTTGTCTTTGCCTATCCAGTCGAGTGTCGGCATTTTGGTCACGCTCCTTTATCGTCTTTGAGTTAAATAGCTCATAAGATCCATTCCTGTTTTGATTTTGCAAACTTCGTCAATCAATCGATTTTTCTGCTCAGGCTTCAGTCAAAAAATGTCAATTATTTACAAGTCGTAATTGGTGCTGATAAGGGAATTAAGGAAATAATGTAAACAGACAGCTTGTGCACCAAATGTGCACCAAAACTGATTTTTACGCAAAAAAAGAAGCAAGCCGTCTATCAAAAAACGGCTTGCCTATGCGATTTTTTAAGAGCTGATAAACGGGAGCTTTCACCGACGACCTCGTCCTTACCAAATCATAGAAGTGCGTGTTACTAATTTTTAATATCTTTCAAAAACGGCTTATTTAAGCCATTTTTGAGCACTTTGAAAAATCTCAAATTCGTTATTTTCTGTTAGCTTTTTCAAAAGTTGAAAGCCCAAAAGTTAGCCACGATTTTGAGCGGTTACAAGGTCTGACAAGGCTCGATTTTATGCGCCTATTTTCGTATCGGGAGCGTTGCCTTTCGGCTGCTCTCTGAAAGACGTGATAAGATCTCCGAGAGCGTCGGCGGCTTTCCTGTTCGTCTCCTCAACGGCGTGAACATATCTGTTTGTCGTTTTCATCTGCAAATGACCGAGCCTTTCACCAACCGTCTTGATGTCCGTACCGAGTATAAGCTGCATTGTCGCCGATGTGTGGCGTAGTGCGTGAAACTTGCGGTGCGGTAAACCTTTACGCTTTAAGAACTTGCTGAAATTCTGTGTAGGCGTTGTTGGGAACATAATCGAGCCGTCGTCCTGCTTGAATATCCAGTCGCCCTCGGGAGCTTTCCGATTTGAAATAGTGTTGGACGCGAGCGCAGACGTTTGTTCATCAATAGACTTTGTACGCGTATCGTCAGCGGCGACTCGCCGCCCGTTCCAAGCGGCGCCGAGCTTCAAGTGGCGCTGTAACTGCTCTTGACGATGACGGGCGAGAAGATCAACCATATAATCGGGAATATCTACGGTGCGTGACTTGTGCGTTTTAGTGTCGCCGATCTTGATAGGCTCTCCTGTCAGCTTATACGCCGACTTATGCACAAATACCTTCTTGTTCTCAAAGTCAATATCCGACCACTCTAACGCCACGATCTCACCTCTGCGACAGCCTGTGCTGATAGCAAGATGTATCAGCGTCTTAAACTGCAACGGCTCACTTTCCAAAGCTTCAACGAGCTTCGCAAGCTCCTGTTTGTCGAATATTTCCGTCTTTTCCTCGCCGATTGAGGGCAGCTTGATCTTCGCCTTATCGCAGGGGTTGTACGGTATTAGATCAAGACTGTACGCATTGTGCATTACCGATCGGAGACAGGTGTAATACCTTTGTACCGATGAAGCGGAGAGCTTTCTCGGCTCTTTAACCTCGGTTGACTTCTTGTTCTTTCTGCCCGTTCCGGTCGTCGGCTTTTTCTTCTGCTGAATAGCGTCGCAATTCGCCAGCTCGTTGACAAAACGCTGAATATGTATCGGCTTGATGTCGATCAGCTTCATATGACCGAGCGAGGGAATAACAAACGCTTCGATCACATAATGGTACTTCTTGAAAGTTGTCTCCGTCACGCTGTTGCGGATATTCTCGTAATACTGCGGAATGAAATCGACGAGCTTGATGTTGCCGCCGTTGGTGATCTGACCGCTCTTGCACGCTTCCTCAAAGAGTGCCGCTTGTCTGCTCAATTCCTTCTCGAGCTGTCGCCTTGTGTACGTCTTGTCCGGCTCCGGCGTTCACGTCATAAAATGGTTGATCTGCTTGCCGTTTACATCGCGCCCCATAAATACCGTGATCTTGTACGAACCGTTCTTCATTGGTTTAACACTTGCCATTGTAAAAACCTCACTTTCATTTGATCGGTCTGAGAAGCTCCAGCACAAGCTGTGCGCCTACTCTCAAACCATTTGTAAATTCGTGTTTGTTTGACAGGATATGTAAATTCATATCTGCCGATTGGTATTCTGCGAACACGTCCGGACACCTCTCACACGCCTGTTTAAGCTCTCGTTCTGCCTTTACAAGCCTGTCCATAACCGCCCTGTATTCCTCTCCGGCGTTCTCCGTTGTGAGCGTTCTGAACGCTTCGCTGTCGTAGATTTCATCAAGTATGCTTGACATTACATCACCGTCCTGTTATTAGAATTTCGGGAAATAATCCCCCGACAAAATTATACAATAATTGCGTTTTGCCGTCCATTCTCATAGCGCAGCAACTTTGTCGGGAGATTTAATTTTCCCCAGTCTAATGCGCAGTAATGAATCCGAGCATTTTGTGAAAAATACGAATTACCGTCACTTTTTGTTAGCTTATTGCTTTCAATCTCGCTCCGTTGTCGAGCGTATAAACATTTCCCTCGCTGTCAACGCCGACGGGCTTTTTCTGTGTCGTGTTACTGATCGGCGCACCCTCTAAAAAGCGTGAAAGCACACTCGCATTAATAAGGTACTTCTTTCCGCAAGTAACAACGGGCAAGCTGCCCTCTCCGATCCACTCTCTGATCGCCGTTGCCGGAAGATGAAACTCCTGCGCCGCTTCCTTGACGGTCAGCATTTTCGGGATAGTGTACTTCTCAACTTCAAATTCCATATTCATAAAGTTTTCCTCAATCTTTCGTTTTGATGTTAATAAGTCCGATGTTAAAACAAGTCCTCGCCCGTATCAATTCCGCTCTCCGCCCACGCATAATGGCGATATTCGCCGAACTCGCTGCAAAGCTGCTTCGTGGGAATATCGAAATACAGCGGAATATGCACATCACACACGCCGTTGGTGCGGTTCTTGCAAATCTCAATATCG
>CACZCM010000055.1 GCA_902779615.1 uncultured Ruminococcus sp.
GCTCGTCACAGAGCAGCAGCTTCGGATTCTTTATCATAGCGCGTCCGATGGCAACACGCTGCTGCTGACCGCCCGAAAGCTCCTTCGGAAAACGTCTGCGGTATTTCTCGATATCAAGCGCTTTCAGCACCTCTTCCATGTCGAGCGGAGATTTGGAAATATCCGCAACGACCTCTATGTTTTCCTCAACAGAAAGATCCGGGATCAAATTGTAGAACTGGAATACAAATCCGACGTCCTCCTGTCTGTACTTTGTGAGAGACTTTTTATCCGCTGATGAGATATTTCGACCGTCTATAATAAGTTCGCCCGAATCAAGGCTGTCAAGCCCTCCTATCATGTTGAGCAGCGTGGATTTACCCGAACCGGAAGGACCTAATATAACATATATCTTCCCCTTTTCAAGCGACAGATCAACTCCGTCGAGCGCGAAAACCGCCGCTTCGCCGCTGCCGTATTGCTTCTTTGCATTTTTGATCTCAATAAACATAGTATTTCTCCGTTTTCTATCTCCAGTAAGTTCTAACTAACCATTTACACTATACTACTTTCATCGAGATTTGTCAATTACCGTGCGCTGCTATTTTTCAAAAAACATCAATGCCTCCCGAAGCTGAAGGTTTAAGCAGCTTACGGGAGGCATTATGATATTCGAGCTATGCGTAAGACGTACACCAAACAAATATACGCCTTATTGTTATGCTTACGACCTTCCGAGATGATCTGTCCATGCCGCGGCATAATCGGTGTAGTATTCGCCGTCAGGATCCGTTATCTGGTATGATTCCGAGTAGACAATAATGTCATATTGCCTTATCTCGTCGATCGAAGCATTTGCCGTTCTTACGTAAGTAAAAAGAGGTGTTTTAGTTGACTCACCGGGAGCTACCGGAAGCGTGTAGTAATAATACCCTGCAAGATCAGTATCTGCATCATCAGGTACAAATACCCAATCCGAAGCGGCCATTTCTCCTTGTGATAGATTTGAAACATATGTGCTGCTGTCGGACAAGTCGCGTTTGGCACTGTAAAAGCTACTGCCGTCGTTTGAAAAATAAGAACGCTCTCTCACATTACTGTCGGAGAAATCAGCGTACACTCTGATGTAGCAAGGTACATTTCCGTTGTTTGAAACGTTTATTTCTTTTTTATAATCGTTATTACCGGGGGTCTGTTCGGACGGAGGAATATAATCCTCGTCCACCCCGATAACGTTGTTCCCGGCTTTTACGGAATTGTCTTTGCCGTGATCGTCGGTAAAATATCCGTAAGCAGCAAATGCGGCACCGACCGCTACACAAACGCAGACGCATACAGCAAGGAGCGCTTTATGTTTTTTCTTCATACTATTCGCCCTCCTGCTTCTCATAAAGTGCGTAAACAGCTGTAAGCTCATCTGCCGAAGCGTCAGATGTATCCGATATTCTTACGTTGTTAAGAAGCTCTTTGGCTTGTATTCCGAAAGCATTTACCCGTACCGATTCGATATCCGTTTCGGTAATTTCATATTCGAGGATATTTCTGAGCTGGATCTTATCGAACAGAGGCTTAGTTATATTATTGTTTTCCGGCGGCAGCAGCTCGGAATAACCAAAAATATAAGTATGAGTGCAGTCCGTCAGATCTTCATACGATTTCAGGAATCTCCATTTTGGATCGTACGAAAAGCTGCCTCTGTCGGTAACGTTGAAGTCCTCGCCCGATGTATCGGACAGCGCCTCCGGATCGCTGCTTATTATGTTAAAGATCTCTCGATAAGCCTTGCCGGATTCGTTGATCTTGTTATCATTTTCGTTGACGATCTGAACTTTTACAAGCGGTACGGTAACCTTAAGAAAAACATACTGCTCCGAGGAGCCTGTATTTATAACGCACGGATCTTTTTTAACGATCCCCTTCGGAGGCATTATCCTGTCGTCGATCGAAGACGGGAAGCTGTCCTCAGTCAAAGTAAGCTTAACGTCGCCAAGTGAGAAAACATTGTCTTTGCTTGTACTTGCTATCAGATAAGAAATCGTAACCCCAACAATCAGCATTGCCGCAGCTGCAGCCAACGTCATTATAATAAACTTTTTTGATCGCTTTTTCTTATTATTCATCGTATCACTTCCCTATCCGATCATTCGTCCGAAGGCAAAAGATAAGCATATATCGTTTCCAGCTGTTCTTTAGTCATAACAGCTTTTACATTTCCGCTGTCTTTCTCTATGCCTTTCAGATAATCCGCCTGTATCCCGTAAGCTTCAACATTTACAAACAATGCAGCAGACGGGTCAAGCTCGTACTGAAGAATATTTTTCAGCTGGATATAGTCAAAGAGCGTTTCGGTCGTTTCATCGGGACGAAGATAAACACTGTAGCCGAAAACATACGTCCTTGTCGAACCTGAAAGTTCTGCGCCGTTCTCTGCCGATTCAAGCCGCACCCAGTGTTCGCCGTCATCTGCCGTGTTGAAGCTGCTGCTCTCTTCGTTTTGGTCAGAGGAGGTTTTGAGGTAGAATAATTCCTGAGGAGCTTTTGTTCCTCTTGTTCCGTCGGGAGCGATGTAAGTAACGCTTTGAACGGGAACTGTCACTTTAAGAAATACAAACGCGTTCGCGTTGTCTGTATTTTTTATCTTTGGGTCTTTGTCAAGCAGCGCGTTTGGCACAAGCGTTGCGCGCTGCCGGTCTGTCAGAGCGTCATAGTTTTCTTCTATAAGCTCTATGGCAAGACTTGCGGCGGTAAATCTGTTTGTAACCTTATCGTCCTGAAAAAGCAGCGCAAGCGTAAACGCTGCCGCTCCGATCATAAGTACGGCTGCGAAAAGCAGCAAAAGGGTTCTTTTATTCAGCTTTTTGTTTTTTCTGCCGCTCTGCACAGCCGTCACCTCATTTTTTGATTCCCTGCCGCCGCAGCGGGTAGAGCCGCGGCGGTTTTGTTTTGGATAATTATCTGCCTATATATGTTATTCTTGCGAAGCCGTCACCGGTGTGACCCGTTTCGTTCGTGCCGTTAGGCGCATGGAAGGTTTCGGTTCCGGCTATCGTGCGTCCGTTTGTTACCGCGTCGGTGTTTATGTGACCGGAGCCGCCGCCTCCTCCGCATATTTTGCTTGAACCGCCGCCGTACCAGCCGCCTCCGCCGCCGCACAAAGCGGTAAATATATCCTCGGAATAGCCGCCCTGACCGAACTCGCCCGATACACCGCCGTCTATTGAATATCCGGGAACAGCTTTACATATGCCTCCGGCAGTCTGCGTGCCTCCGTAAGCGATCGATAACGAAGGTGTGTTTTCTCCGGCTTTGTAATTGTATGTAGGTGATCCTTCTTCTCCGCCGCCTGCGCCGCCGAAGCCCATTCTGCACCAACCGGGGGAGGAGATGTTATAGCTTGTTCCGCTTCCGCCGCCGCCTCCGGCAACGAGGAGAATATCCGACGGTGAGTTACTGTAGTTTTTCAGCGTTCCTTTATTTGTCAAAGCAAAGTTAGTCGCGCCGCCGCCCGAACCGGAGTACCACACAACCTTTGTGTTATTATCATAATAATAGCCCGTGGCATTGCCGCCGCCGTTATAGCCGCCGTTTACCAATCCGCCAGTCGTCCAGTTGAGAGTTGTTACGTCATTGTCTACAAGAGTATCACCCTTGCCGCCAACGGTAACATAAATCTTGTCGACTTCATTAAGATAAACCGTACCGTAGGAGTAGCCGCCTCTGCCGCCTTCGGATTCTTCCCAGTTTTCTACATCTTCCTGGGTTATGCCGTATGTAAATTCGTCAGGAATAACCTTGGCGCTGCCCCCCTGCGCGCCCCACGCTTCGAGCAGATATGTGCCTGATTTCGGCGCAGTGTACTCTTGTACAGTTTCCGTGCAGGTGAAGTTGGTGTACTCGCTGACATAAGTTATCCTTGCGTGACCTTCGCCGCTGTGACCCGTTTCTTCCGAACCGTCGGGAGCTGTGAAGGTCTGGTTGCCGCCGATGGTCTCGCCGGTTATCAGCGCCGTTGTGTTGACGTGACCTGAGCCGCCACCGCCACCGCTGCCAAATGTGTAACCACTGTTGCCTCCGTACCAGCCGCCTCCACCGCCGGAACCTGTCCCCAAATAACCGGTGTACTGCCCGCCTTGACCAAATCCGGATCCGGATGTTTGGCTGCCGCCTGCTGCCTGGTCAGAGCCTCGTCCGGACTGCCCCTGCAGTCCGCCGCCGTATCCGCCGATATTTGGTGATCTCAGAGCAGCGTCATAAACGCCTCCTCCGCCTCCTGCTCCGGCAACGAGGAGAACCTCTTCCTGATCGGACGCGTACTGTGAGAGCACTCCCGTTCCGACCAATGACGAAGCAAAATGCGTCGCTCCTCCTCCTGCTCCCCAACCGGTATTTCCGTCGGCTTTGCTGTTGCCTCCTCCATTGAAGCCGCCAAGACCTATAGTTCCCGAGTTTCTATTCGGAATACTGCCACCCTGACCGCCGACTGCAACATAAAGCTTCTCCCCTTCTTCAAGGTAGATGTAACCGTAGGAATACCCGCCGTAACCGCCTCTTGTGCTTTCGGTATAGTCAATACCTGTTGTCGGACCTACATAATTACAGCCGCCGCCCTGTGCGCCCCAGCCTTCAAGAAAATAAACACCTGACATCGGTGCAATAAAAGTCTCGACCGTTTCTGTGCAGTCATAATCAACAGTAAAGGACCCGATAACTGCGCGAAGCTCCAGTTCACGAAGTCCGCTGTCATAATTTGCAGCAAGATAATCTTTAACCGCCTGTTCGTTTGGATTTAGCTTTGTGCCTTTTCCGCTGCCCGAGATGATCTCCCACCCCGAAAGCCCGAACTCGCCGCTGATTATAACAGGAACGATATACTGCCCCGATACAGCTGTCTTTTTGCCGTTTTGGTCGTCGTTGTAATACACGGTGTTGATGCCGATCTGCTTGCCATCAACATTGAAAGCGCAGCTGTTGTTTGTATCGCTCCTGAATATGACCTTTTGTGACTCGATCACCTTATAAGGTCCTACGGTGACAAGAAGATTCGTTTTGTAGACTTTGCCCGTCTCCGGGTCTGTGTACTTTGCGGGGAACATAAACGTCTGCCCCGCGTTTACAAAGCCGTTGTCGAGAGTAAAGCTAGCAGGCGTGACATTTGCAAGCTGCGCCGCCGTCATAGCTTCCGTGGAGCCGTCATCGTAATTGATCGTGCCTTTGAGCATATCGGGGGTTATTTCATATCCGGTGTTATGCTCGGTTCTTGCGCACTCTACATATTCGTCGGCAAGCTCAAGCGAAAAACCCGTTATCCTGCGTTTGGAGGGGATGATATTTGTCAGCGCAGAATTGTGGCTGAGAGCACTGTAGTTTTCGAGTGTGTTTGTAAATTCCACCTCTGCCGTCTGAGGGATACCGCCGCTCGAATTGAGGTTGAACGTAAACACACTGCCGCCGGGCTTCTCGCTCAGAGCTTCGCCGTCTATTCGCTTATCCGAAGCCGTGGTAGTATCAATGAATCGAGTATTTGTGAGGGTATATCGACCGACCTTGATCTCTTCGACGCGGTAGCTGCCCACAGGCACCTGCGCTGTTGTCGAGCCGCTGAGGGAATCGTCCCCAAGCGAGATCATTCGGATAAACGACTCGTTTGTATCGGTATTTGTAATTTTAAAGATGAAGGAAGGCGTACCGAAAACATCAAGCTTCGTATCTATGACCTTATCTATTGTGATAAGGCACTTCATCTGCATATCTTCACACTCAAGCTCCTGAACCGCAAGACAGCTGACGGAATTGACCGTGAATCTTATCTTGTCAGCAACAGCAAAGCCGTCGGGGGCTTTGACTTCTTCAAAGTAGTAGCCGCCCCACGAAAGCCCGTCAACTCTGATCTGACCGTTTGAATCGGTCGTCATGTTCAGCGTTGCCGCGCTGTCGGATTTTGCACATACGGTAAAGCAGTCAACTTGTGTATTCGTCTCCGAGTCAAGCTTTCTTGAGGACTTGACATATACCTTTTCGCCGTCGTTTGTAAAAAGAGAAAATACAGCTCCGGGCACGGGATCGCCGCTGGTATAGGTTTTATCGCCGGAGATCACCTGTTCGCCCGCAGTTTTATTGAGGATAACTTCGCCTTTTTTGCGGTTGTTGACAGGCTTGAAGCTGTCAAATGTAACAGCCGCATTATCGGCCGTCACCTCAAAATAATAGATAGTATCGTCCTTTTCGTAGCCGCTCGGAGAGGAGAACTCACGGAAGTAGTACTTTCCCCAATCAAGACCTGTAACGGTTTCAAGCATACCGGTCTGACCGTTAATGGTCTTTGTTTCGAGATTCAGCTTGACGGCAATATCCTCGGGGTCGCCCGAGGGAGCGCCGCCGTAATCTGATACAGACGTACCGTCGCTAAGCTTTCCGGACGGGTCGATCTCGCCATTGACCATGTAAAGATTAAACTTTGCGCCATTGATCGGGATTCCGTCGTCGCTGAATTTGCGCAGCGAAGCAGAGCCGAGAATGCGCTCGTTTGTCCTTGTGACCTTCAGCATCGTGCCGACGGTTGACGCGTCAAGCGTCATTTCATCTGAGTAAACATCGCTGCTGTCAAGGGCATAGCCGGTTGGCGCTATTATCTCCTTAAATCGGTACGTGCCAAATTTGAGATCATCAACAGTTATGACTCCGTTCCGAGCAGTTTTAAGGTACTCACAGCCGGAAACGGTTTGCCAGCTGCCGTCGTGCTCCTGTTTTTCGAGAGCAAACCACGCGTTTGCAAGCGGGGTTGTACCGTCGCGGTCATATTTTATGATACGAACGGAGGCCATTTTTTCACTGTCGCCCTGTTCGCAGTAAACAACTATTGCATTTTCGGATCCCTGCTCGTCAACGTTGACCGATCTGCCCACGTTTGCCCAGACTTTTTCGCCGTTTATATCGTAGCCGTCGGGCGCTTTCTGTTCAACAAGATAATACTTGCCCCACGGCAGCCCAGTAATGATGATCTGACCGTTTTCGTCTGTGGTGAACTCGGTTTTAGAGCCGCCCGATTCGCGGTATTCATTGTTTTCGTCTGTATAAACGCTGATACCGTTTGCGTCAAACAAAGCGTAGCGCGCGCCCGCGAGCCCGTCAACATATTCATCGTCGGCGTCCTTTTTGGTAAACACGAGCTTTCCTGTCAGACGCTCGTTTTTAATAACAAGTGAGTCATCTGTATTATACGTCTTGTCGCTCCCGACAAGCTCGATCCTATGTACGCCGGGGTCGAGCTTATAACCGGAAGGTGCTTCGACCTCTCTGTAATAGTAAACTCCGGGCTCGAGCGTGTCTGCGATAAGCTCGCCAAGCTTATTGACACTTATATTCTGAGCTGTTTCGCTGCCTTGCCAGTCAATGACGGGCTGTGTACCGTTTTCATCTGTGAAGAATGAAAACTTTGCTGAAGTAAGCTGATTACCGCTTTGAGCATCTACCTTTTTCAATGTAACAAGCAAAACCGGCGGCAAAAGCTTGACCATCGCTGTTGTGGAATCCAATTCTATTCTTATGTTCAAATTAATGCTTGAATAATACGTTTTGAAATTATTAACGGCGTATTTGCCGAGAAGCGATCTATCGGAATCCACACTGGGCGAAATCATGTTAACAACGAAATACACCTGCTTTTTTGCAATATATCCGCCCTTAATGTTGTCTGTACTCAATCTTACAACAAAAGATCTTATATCGTCGTTTGGCGCTGTCCAGATATTTCCGCTGTACTCCGAGGCTGACGCTTCGGTAAATTCATCTAGGTTATTTGTGTAACTAACGCCGGAGGCGGTCACCTCCTCGTAGTCTATGCTTTCAGTTGAATAGTATACGGTCGGAACAAGCCCGAGACTCTTTGCATAGGAAAAATCAAGATTTTTCAATGTTCCGTGCCATTCGCTGTCATCGCTGCTCTCTATCTTGTCGGCAAAAATAATATCAGACGAATGAGAGCCAAGATCAATACCCAGACGATATGAATACCCTGCACGTTTGTTTGCGTCATCATCAAGCAGGCTGCTGTAAGCGTTAACATTCGTTTCGGAATGCCATTCATCGGCTGTGCTGTCGTATTCATACTTCCATGTGTCGTCACGGTATGATTTTACAAACTTTTCTACAGTATCCTGCCACTGTTCAACGACCGTCACATACGATTTGGAATCATAGGAGCCTGCCACTACCTCGTTTGTACTGCCGCTGCCATTGAGGTCGTACAGATCAACCGTTGCGTACTGCTTCTTGTATCGGTTTTCGGTTGCTACGATCTTGCCGATACCCTTCTCTTGAAGCATAACATAGGTATCAGCCTGAAACCACTTACGAGTAGTTGTTTTAAAATCGGTGTAGAGTATCAGCGCAGGAATGTCGAGTACCACAGAGGTAACGGACGAAATCTCAAGAGAGTTTTCCGAGAAATCGAAATCGGCAGCTATTACCCGGTCGCCGTTATCAAGCGTAATAAGCCGATAGCTTACATTATCTTCAAAATCCGAAAGGCTTACTCTTTGCCCAAGCGTAGTCTTGCCGGAACAGCTTTTTATTGAAATATCGGAGAGCTTGTTGTCAATAGTCAGAAGCTCGGGGATCTTTACATATACAGAAAACTTGCCAAGTTCACCGGAAGTTCCGTCCTTCGCATTGATCGTTCCGGTAGAAGTGATATTGATCTTATAGCCTCCGTTTTCGGTTTTTCTTCTTGATACCGACGATACGCTCGTTAGGGATGTGATCGATGTAATAACGTCACGCAGATATACGCTGGACATAGAATGATAAAGCAGTTCGCTGCCGCCTAAGCTCTGCGGATCGTAATCATCGTTGTAGCCCTGAGCGTCAAGCGCCATGATTTTCTCGTTGAATTCACCGATAAACGAACTAGTTCCGACTGCACAAAGATTATTTGATTCACCCGATCTGAAAGCCCTCATGTAACCGATGTTTGTGATCCTTCCCTCGGTATTTATCTGCTGCTCCTCCGGCAAGGCAAGGTTCTGATCCTGATCGAAATGAAAGGCGATATCGGCTTTAAAATACGTCTCAAAATCCCCCTTTACACCGTGGATAACGATATAAATTGCCTTAATGCCCTCGGCAAAATCCTCAAAGCCCGGCTGAGACGCTATATCGGTAAGATCGTAAACGGTCTGACTACCTGTATTTCCTTGAGCATAGAGCCTGTAATCATTTTTTCCGGGTCTGTTATTTGCAATTTCCGGACTGTCGTTTTCGTAGCCTACACCAGAAATATACATATCATAGTCATATCCTCTGCCGTCAGAAGGAGAAACGACCCTTGTAAATGTATATTCGCTGCTCTCCACCATTCTGAAATCGCCGCTGTTTTTCAGAACACTTAGTCTGTCGTCGCCGAGAACAAGATCAAATGTTGTATCAAAATCAGCCTGAGAACTGTCAATATCTCCCGCGTCACCGCTCGGGGCGTTATCGGCAGTTGCAGCTGATGTCTTCTTTGCCGCAGCTCCCGACGCACCCGGCGCTGCTTTGATACGGTATCTTCCACCGAGGGTAAATGTGACTCTCTCGCCGTTAAATATTTTTTTTGCAAGAAGCCTGTCGGAGTAATTAACCGGCGGAGAGCCTTCGTTGGTATACGAAAACCTTTCATAAGGACTCGACTTTGTCATTGAAAAATTGCCGCTGCCGTACCAGTATTTATAAGCTGTGATCTTTGTCTTTTCCTGATCGTGAAGCACTTCACCGCTGTGAGCAGTGGCATATGAGACGTATGTTCCCTGATCCTCGTCCAGATAGTGAACCAATAAATATGAATCGATCACCGCAGTTTTTCCTATAAGATCATCGGGATATGACAGCCTGAAATCATCTTTCCAGAGATTCCATGTTTCCTTATCGCTAAAGCGGTAAAAACCCCATACTGTTTTACCCGTTACCGGATCCTTCAGCTTTGTGAGCGTTTCCTCATTAAGATTATTGCCGCTGCCCGTCTGAGCAATAATGCTTGCGAACTGCTCGTCGGTTACATCATTCTCCTCAAAATCAACTTTTATAAAGTACCTGTTAAGATCTCCCGCTCTCGCTCTTTGCTGAAGATAAAAGTCCGTATGGTAATTGTACGAAACATAATTTGATCTGTTGATACTGCTGTCCTGAAATTGAGCATAGCTTATGTAATCGTCCCACATATCAATAACATAATAGTCACGAATTGTTTGGCAATTGAATTCGAGAGCCGTCATTTTTGTGCTCTCGTCATCGATAGTGAAAAACGGATTCTGAATAAGCGAGAAGTCCGTCATACACTCGCGGCTGCGAAGCTCCCAGAGTATTTCAAATCCTCCCGCAAGAGGTTTATCCGCAGGGAACGTCTTATTGTTTGTAAATATGTACGATTGAGTCTGAATATCATAGGACGTTGACCAGTTGGAATCACTGTCGTCATTGGAGGTGATCACACCAAAGGGTGTGCCGCTTCGCCTTACCGTTCCTATATCGGGGATAGAGAAGCTTACGCTTCCCGGAGGGTAATCCTTCGTCATAGAAGACAGCGGAGCATAGTAACTCACTGTAAGCAGAACGTCAAGCGTTTCGTCGGTACTTGATGATATACTCGTTACCTTTGTTCCGTTTCCCCAGAATGCATCGACCTTCCATCCGTTCAAAGTATCGCCCTCGTACATTTTTGAGGTTTCCGCACTTGCGGGAAGATACAAACTGCTTGATAATATGACCAGTGACAACAGCCATGAAATAAAATTATATTTCCTTCGGATTCTCTTTTTCATAATTTAAACCTCCGATAGCAATTTGCAGCATGATATCCAACCGGCGGTATCGCCACAGCGATGCTCCTGTTTCAACCCTGTATTAAACCTGATTCTGCTTAGAAACTCTGTCATCACAATTAAAACTTGCAGGAAAAGCAGGAAATTTTGCCTTTTGCAAAGTCAGATCTGACATTAATACTGGTCCAATTAACGATATTTGATCATATCTTTAATCTACTCTATAACGCCCACAAGAATTCCTCTTGCTTCGTCAGATTCAAACGTACATGTTGACAATAAAAGCAAATGAAGATCATCATTTGCTTTCAGCTTATCAATTGTCAGACCTTGTGTGTATTTAGCTGATAAAAAAAGGAGATCAAGATAATCAGATCTATCCTTCTTTGTAATTATTGACACATGATAGAGCGCAGATGTACTTGAAGTCTTAACATATGCAAAAAATCGTACGGTATGAACACCTGTATCAAGAACCAGATAACCTGTCTGATGATCCGTCATGAAAGCTTCGTCTTCATATTTCACAACGTCAGCAAACATGAGCTGTTTCTCCATATGATGACCGTAAACAATTGAATTTAATCCGCTGAAATCCTTATTACACCGATAGTCAAGAAACGGGCAGCCAAGCTCGTAATTATATTGCCGGTCTGCTCCGTTGTGAAGATAAAAATCGTTATTATCGGTCTGCATTACCGGATAATCGATATTTGTCCCGGGTATATATATCCATGCAGCCGTATCGTTATTAAAGTCGCAGCATGACGCAAGCAGATCGGGAACACTTTTCTCTTCGCTCGATAGTGTACTTTCATCAGGTGCTGATATATCAGACGGATCGTCACTTTCTTTTAAGACCAAGTCTATATCCGGTCTGATCTTATCAAAAAGCTCAGATTGTTTATCTGCGGATTTATCGATCTTTTCTCTCGGCAAATAAACCGATGAATAATACTCATGGCAAGCAAAAGCTGTACACACCATTAAAATTAAAACTATCAGTGCAGCTGTCTGCTGTTTCATGCTTTCTTCCTCTTTGATATCAAAATTAACATTATGATGATAAGCACGGACATCATGACAATCAACAACAAAAACGTTCCGTCAGCCGCAAGAAGACCTGTGTTCGGCGGCTCGAAGCTTTCATCGACTTCAGCAGCGAATATCCATTTAAACTCAAGTTCACCGCTGATCGCGTCCTGCCCGCTCCTGCTTCGCACAATTTGTACACCGCTATTACTTATTATTCTATGACCCTCGTCAATATAATAATCACCGGGATCATTGATCCATGCAATACTGCATGTAAGCTTATGTGATTCACCCGGTTTGTAGAATCCTAGATCTTTCGCTTTTTCTGTGAGATCTATATTGCCGACACCGCTGACGCTGCCACGGTAAAACATGACATCATCAAGATAAAAGCTGCAAATACACTCCTTCTCAAGGTCGATATTTCCTCTCTTGCTCTCCGGCTTTGGCTCAATATAAAAGTATATATGGTACGCCTTATCATAGCAAAGATTCATCAGTTGGATATCCTTAGTATACACTTCGCCAAAAGACATATTATCGACATAAAAATAATACTCTCCTGTTGCAGTATTTACTGTATTTCCGTTTGAGTCCATTGCTGTCAGCTTCTCCGGAAGTCCCTTTACAGCGCCTTCGGGCAAAGCAACCTCCGCAAAAGCCGTGCTGATGCAAAGCACAAAAAGGAGAAGGCTGCTGATAATCAAGGTTAGCATCTTTGTCTTTTTCATTTTGCTGCCTCCTCCTTTAGCGATAATCAATTATTGATCGATTTTTAGTCTATTTCTTCCCAAGCGATCGCGGTTATTTCTCCGGATGTTACAGTTGCCGTACCCTTACGAGCCGTGACGGAATTCTGCGCTGCAGCCTCCCAGCCATCTTTAACAGT
>CACZCM010000056.1 GCA_902779615.1 uncultured Ruminococcus sp.
TTATTATCTAATTCAGAATTTACAGTCGTTTTGAATTCTTCTAAAGAAGCTTTATCAGCTTTATCATCAATACTTGCTTCAGTAAGGAAGTTAGAAACATCTGGAATATCATCTTTAACTGCAATTTCTCTACCGACGGGAGTACCAATATTAGTAGTACCATTTAGATAGAATGCACCAGTTTTACCGAAGTTAATCCTCATACCTAATTTTGTATCTGGATTAATTGAATAAATCTGGCCATCAATTGTTTCGCCTTCACCGGATTTATTAAGACCTACATAACTCTTAATATTCTGTGGTTTATTATAAGCGAAAATACCACGCCTATCACTATCCCGCACATCACATCGGTGAAGTAGTGCGCCTGAAGATAAAACCTAGAGAACGATATTCCTATCGCCAATACAAGCACCACCAGCGTCACTCCCAGCCCGCAGTGAATTATGCTCATCGTCAGCATCGCAAAGGACGTTGCCGAGTGGCTTGAGGGGAAGGAGTAGTATTTCGGTATCTTCTTCAGAACAAGTATCTCCTCGTCGATCTTGTGGCAGGGGCGAACCCGCCCGACGATCCGCTTGATTATGACCTCAGATGAGATGAACGCAAACAGCACGCTCACAAAGATCGATACAAAAATATATACCGAACGTGTCCGCCATATTATGAACGCCAAGATCAGCGCCCAGATCTTACCTTGATCCCCCAAAAACGTGAGGAATCTCATAAACTTATTCAGAAAAGGACGATGCAGCCTTGCGACCTTCTCAATGAGCATATCGTCCCGCTTTTGTATTTTATTCAGCATATTATCACCGCAGCCTCGCACGCAATTTGATACTGTTTCTACGTCTTCACAATATATTATATCACATTACGGCTGATATTACAAGAATTGAAGTTGTTAAGTTGTGCGGCAATATTTAGGCGAATTTCGGTCAGTCTGTACAGTTTAAAAGCTTTGCTTTCAGCAGGCAGACACAAACCGTAAGCATTCACTCTGTGGTTATAATATTAACTGCGTGCGCTACACCCGGAATACTCTCGCCCTGCTGAACTATCGTCGGCGACATTAGCGCTCCCGTTGCAACGAAAAGTACGTTCCCCAGTTCCCGCTTGCGCATTCTTTTCATTATATATGAACACAGAACCGACGCGCTGCACCCGCAGCCCGAGCCGCCTGCGTGGACGTCCTGCGTTTCGGTATCGAAGATCAGCAGCCCGCAGTCCTTGTGTTTGTCTTGAATACTGATATTGTCCCTCTCCAGAAGCTCATACATCAGATCCGTTCCGACCTTTCCGAGGTCGCCCGTCAGGATCAGGTCGTAATCATTCTGAGTCGTTCCCGTGTCACGAAGGAAAGCTGCGATCGTATCGGCAGCCGCCCCAGCCATCGCTGCGCCCATGTTATTGGCGTCCGTTATTCCCATATCAATGATTTTTCCGATACACACCCGGCTGATGCCCACCTGACGCTTGAGGTTGATGTCGCCACTGGCGGTGATCTTGTCGTGCGGTCCGCAGAACAGACCATTGCGATATCCCGCCGCAACAGCGCAGCCCGAGCCTGTTACTGTCCACTGAGCAGTCGGTGTGCGCTGCCCGCCATACTGCAAAGGGTAACGAAACTGACGTTCTGCGGAGCAAAAATGAGATGAGGTAACGGCTGCCGCGATGTTTGCCGCTCCGCTCTCAATTGCGATCGCCGCCATTGCCAGCGTCTGAGCCATGGTGGAACACGCCCCATACTGACCCAAAAACGGGATACCGTAATCACGAAGTCCGTAGCTCGACGAAATGCACTGATTGAGCAGATCGCCTGCAAAAATGAAGTCAACGTCCCCGCTCTCTATCCCGCCTGCGTCCATGGCAAGCTTAACCGTTGTTTTCTGAAGCGCAGCCTCAGCCTTCTCCCACGTTTCGCCGCCCATCGTCGTATCTGTATAAATTTTGTCAAACCAAGCCGAAAGCGGCCCTTCGCCCTCCTTCTTCCCGACTGCCGAGCCAAATCCGATGATCCTCGGAATATCGGTGAAGCCGAGCGTCCGCTCTCCGATTTTTTGTATCATAATAAAGCACCTCGTAAAAAATGATCTCGGTTTTAAAAGCTCTGCTTTCAACAAGCAGATACAAGCCGTAAGCTTGTGCGTTCGGCACGGAATCTATATGTCTGCCGAACGTGAGATGTTTCCTCCGTCTTATAGGCGTGGAATATCTCCTATGCGGTTATTATGCGCTGCGCTCCCGCAATAATTCATACACTTTTTTGACAAATTATTCGGCTTGGATATATTCGATGTGTAATGAAACCGCAGTCCGAATGAATTATCCGCAAAAACCTGCGCATAATACTTATGATATCAAAACAAAGGAGAGATATTTATGTCAACTTTAACCGCAAACAGCGATACGATCAGGCTTCTGCGTGAATGTGACGCTGCGATCACAATGGCGATCGATTCGATCAACGAGGTATTGACCGACGTGCAGGACGGCGAACTGCAAACAATACTCCAAAAAAGCAAAAGCCGCCACGAACAGCTCGCAAACGAAACGAAGCAGCTCCTCAGCGAGTATGGCGACAGCGGAAAAGAGCCGCCCGCCATTGCGTCCGGTATGTCTTGGCTCAAAACAACAGTTAAGCTTACGGTCGACCCGTCCGACAACACAGCTGCCGACCTCATCACCGACGGCTGCGACAACGGCGTAAAGTCGCTTCGCCGCTATATCAACCAGTTCCCCACCGCCGACGAAAAGGTCAAGAGCGTTGTTGACCGATTGATCGCAGAAGAGGAATCACTTCAGGAAGAAGTCAAATCATATTTGTAATTTGGTAAATCTGTTTTCCACATTCCATCAACATTAAAATGTGGAAAACTCAAATCATTCCACATGGTTCCTTCAACAAATCAACCGTTTGATGTTAAGAAGTAAGTGGAAAATGTGGAAAACTCAATTTTGTTTTATATTTGTAACACTTTGATTACAATATAGCAGGCGTAATTCGTCAAACTATAACAAAAAAACAACAACAATTTCATTTTGTAAGAAAAACCGCAATGTGGAAAACGTCCTCATTGCGGTTTTTAATAAGTTCGTAATAACTGCTCAGATGCCTGTCACAGATAACTATCAGCGCACCGCAGCAGTCTGCTTGTTTTCTTCAAGATACTCGTCGTAGCTTGATGTAATGTCTTTGATACCGTTCTCCTCGATTACAATGATCCTGTTTGCAACTGTTTGGATAAATTCATGGTCATGAGATGCAAACAGCACAATACCCTTAAATGCGCAAAGCCCGTTGTTCACGGCGGTGATCGACTCAAGATCAAGGTGGTTTGTCGGCTGATCGAGAACCAAAACGTTCGACCCGAAAAGCATCATGCGCGACAGCATACAGCGAACCCTCTCGCCGCCCGACAATACATTCACAGGCTTAAACACGTCTTCGCCCGAGAACAGCATCTTGCCGAGGAATCCTCTGAGATACGTTTCTGTTCGATCATTCGAGTTATTGTACTGCGACAGCCAGTCAAGTATCGTCATATCGCAGCCGTCAAAAAACTCACTGTTGTCCTTTGGAAAATACGACTGAGTAGTCGTGCTGCCCCACTTAAACCTGCCCTCGTCAGGCTCGATCTTCTCCATCAGAATATCGAACAGCGCAGAAACTGCGTTCTCATTTTCACACAAAAACGCTGCTTTGTCGCCCTTCTCAAGTCTGAACGTAACATTATTCAAGAGCTTTTCTCCGTCGATCGTCTTTGAGATCCCCTCGACCTCCAGTATCTCCTTGCCCGGCTCACGATCCATATTGAATCCGACCCACGGATAACGCCGCGACGAGGCGGGCAGTTCTTCGACCGTCAGCTTGTCGAGAAGCTTCTTTCTTGATGTCGCCTGCTTTGACTTCGATTTATTGGCGGAGAACCTTGCGATAAAGCTTTGAAGCTCCTTGATCTTCTCCTCCGCTTTTTTGTTCTGCTGCTTCACCATCTGCTGGATAAGCTGCGATGACTCATACCAAAATTCGTAGTTGCCGACATACATCTTGACCTTTCCGTAATCGATATCGACAATATGGGTGCACACGGTGTTGAGAAAATGACGATCATGCGATACAACGATGACCGTGCCTTCATAATCAAGCAAAAAATCCTCAAGCCACGCAACGGCGAATGCGTCAAGGTTATTGGTCGGCTCGTCAAGCAGGATAATATCGGGGTTTCCAAAAAGCGCCTGCGCCAAAAGAACCTTGACCTTCTCGCTGCCGGTGAGATAGCTCATCTGCGTATAGAGCATATCGTCGCTCAGTCCAAGCCCCTGAATAAGCTTTGAAGCATCGCTTTCGGCCTCCCAGCCGCCCATCTCGGCAAACTCCGCCTCCAGCTCGCAAACCCGAATTCCCTCTTCGTCGGTCATTTCGCCCTTTGCATAGAGGTCGTCCTTCTCCTTCATGATGTCGTAGAGCGTCTTGTTGCCCATGATGACGGTATCGAGAACCGTATATTCGTCATAAGCAAAATGATCCTGCTTCAAAACCGACATACGAGTATTCTTTTTTATAACGACCTCGCCTGTTGTGGACTCCAGCTCGCCCGACAAAATTTTTAAGAACGTAGATTTTCCGGCGCCGTTTGCGCCGATAACACCATAACAATTTCCCTCTGTAAACTTCAGGTCAACGTCCTTATAGAGCGGAGTTCCGCTGAAGCTGAGGCTTAAATTTGAAACCGTTATCACCGAAATCTTTCCTTTCCTTTTGTATTATGATCCGCAGATCTGCTGCGGCGCAGAAAATTCTTTGCGGCGGTTTTATGACACCGCCGACACAACATACATATTATAACAAACTTCACAGATAAAATCAAGGCGGGCATTAGGCGACCCACGGGTTTTGATGAGTTAAAAACTATTAATTAAAACTATAAATGAGCAAAAAAGTAAAATTGCACAAAGCAAAATTACGATAGATCATAGCACAAAGTTTTTGTCCCGCTTTTTTCAAAAGGTGACCGAAGGAAATCCCTTTAGGGAAGGGCAGGGTGCAGGGACGGAGGTCTCCACTGCCGCGTCGGTCGGTGCTTCTGCTGCGCAGAGGTCTCCCCCGGAGACCCGCACCCCACCCGCCGGTTCGGTCGGTGAGACCGCAGCCCCAAAAGCAGCTAAAGGCAAGCAAAAATAAGGAAGAGAGAAATAATAGCAAGCGAAGCAACAAATTGTAACCGGCGTTACCAAAAAAGCAGGCACGAGGTGGTCGGCGAGCGTAAGCAAGCCGTCGCCAATGTGCCGAACGTATGGAAAAGATAACGGCTGAGTTCACAATTTTTTTACTCATCCAAAAGCCCTGTAGGCATCCCACAGAAATCAATTTTTTTAAAAGAATATTAATAAAACCTTTCGTATTATTGGTGCTTACGGAACAAAGAGACGGAGTTTTTCATGTTGATATCCCGCCGGTTTATGAGCTTTCAAATTGATATAACTGCTCATTAACGCCTGCATTTGTCTAATTGGTAATTACATTGATGTTATTGCAAAAAACACGCTGTATTTGCTTGAAAAAGTGAATAAAATATGATAATATGAGATTTATAGAAATATTAAGCCGATAGGACAATAATGAGGAAACGAGGTCATTTATCATGAAAAAGTTCTATTCGAGAGCCGCTGCCTTGTCAGTATGCGCTTTTACGCTGATCGCGTCTGCGGGCTGCGGAAAACAGGAGTCTGTACAGAAAAACAACGATTACATTGTGAACAGTAACGTTAGCGCACAGCAGATCACGTCCGATATCAGTTCAGAGCCTGTCGAGGCGGAAAGCGTGCCCGAGGACGCAGTTGACCCCGATCTCATCGTCGGCGGCAGCTATACAGTGGACGGACTAACGCACTATCTCGCGCTCAGAAATGAGCCGACATATGATACCGGCAGCGAGATCGGACAGCTGAAAAACGGCGATAATGTCATGGTAACAGTCAACAAGATATACGGCGATAGCGGTGAATACTGCTACGTTAAGGTGACGAGCGGCAGCGAGAACGGCAAAGAGGGCTATGTGAACAAATATTATCTGAAGGCGGGCGCAAGCGGAAGCAATAAGAGCGCTGCGTCTTCCGAAGGTGCTTCATCAATAAAGTTTGCATCATCAAAAATTTCTGCAGCGTCGAAGATAGCTTCATCGAAAAAATCCGAATCGACCCTAACTGCGTCTGCGGCAGCTTCTTCACAGGAGGAGTCCTCAAAAGCGAAAGAGATCCGATCCGCAGCGCCTTCCGAGCCTGTCGAAGAACCGGTTCAGGAAGAAATCATTCAGGAAGAGCCTGCGGCAGAGGTCAATGCTGACAGTGAACTTTTCGATATGATTCCCGACACATTCTTATTTTCAAGCGGTGTCGGCGGCTGGGAAACAACAATGACAATACATAGTGACGGATCATTTGAGGGCAGCTTCCACGATTCGGATATGGGCGATGCTCAGGCGGACTACCCGAAAGGCACGATGTATTTGTGCGATTTCAGCGGCAAATTCGGCAATGTGACTAAGGTGGACGATCACACCTACACTATGGAACTGCTTTCGATCTCGCAGGAAAAGGAAGAGGGGATAGAATACATTGAAGACGGGCTTCGCTGCAAGTACGCCTATCCATACGGACTGGACAACGGAACAGTATTTGAGGTATATCTGCCGGGGAAGCCGATGTCGGAGATATCGGAAAGATGCCGTTCATGGCTGCTGGGTTCGTCAAAGGATACATACGTTCCCGAAGACAAATGCTACATTTGCAATGTCAACCAGCAGTACGGGTGGTTTTCATAAAGAATATTCCTTTGACGCATGGAACACCGGAGCATGAGGCTTCATGCTCAAGCCGCTCACGCCCGAAGGCGTCAGGGAGCAGTTCAGCCGACTGCGGTATCCGTTCCGGATGGGAGGCGATGGCGTTTGACAGACCGGATGATTGCCGCCGGTTATTCCATAAGCGGTGCAATGCTGATAATGATGTTAATCGGTATCGCATTTTCTGCTTTTATGCCTGCACTTGACCGGTGGAACAGGCGATATTTCATCACGTTCTTTTGGTCCTTCTGATGTATGCCGTTGTTCTCTTTATTAATATGATCATCTACGCCAATCCCGGTATAACGACAGCACTAAGAGTGGTCATTATTTTTGAATATCTGTTTTTCTCTGTGCTGATGCCAATGCCCTTTCTGCTGCATTGCTGCGGAGAAAGCAAAAAAAGCAGTGTGCCGTTACGCACTGTAGTAACGCTGTGGGGCGTATTCTTCATAATGCTGTGTGCTGCTCAGTTTAAAGAAATATTCTACTACACTACACCGGATGATCTGTATGTTCGTGCTCCATTGTTTCCGCTGATGATCGCTCCGCTGTCATTGATAATGATATAAGTGCTGGTGCCGGCGAGCGTGATGGACTCGGCGTCGATATCCTCTATCGTGATCGTCCAACCTTCGTCGATAATTTTGATCGTACCGTAATTAGTAGTGACAGTACCGGACATATTCGGATAGCATCCGACATGAAGGACTACTCTCTTGATCAGCCTGTAGGTCGGAGCCCGGATCGTTAAATCGATGCCGTCCCTTAAGAGCATACCGTCTCTGTCACCGCCGTGTTCGCAGAGTATGGAAACGTCTTATCTGTCGTACCGGTGCTGTTCCTTATCTGTTTCGATGCTTTCGACCGTTGATCCGACAGGGGGGATGACCCAGTCGCAATATTTAATTTTGACGAACTTGCCGTCTACGAGCTTAAAGTATGTTTCAGAGGGATTGATATAATACTCGATGTTGCATTCTTCGGTATCGTCATAGCGCTTATAATAGTCGTGAAGGTGATAGTGAACCTCCGCACGACCGTGTTCGTCTATAAACGGTGCATGATTGCCGGTGACGTGATTTCTCAGCGCTTCGAAGCTAAACGTATCGTACAGGGTGAATATACCGCCGGTCACGTTGATGTTTTCGACAAGACCTTCCGGCAGGAAGTATTCCCCGGACTGGATAGTCAGCGTGCCGCCTGCACTCTCGATCTTGTCAAAGCCCTTAAGCCAACTATATTTGCCCGAGACCGTTGAATTGCCGCCGGTCACACGGATGGTTTTGTCCGCGGCGGAATCGCTGCATGACAACGTATACGATCCGAGGTCTATTGCAGTGGTTGTCGAAATGTTGAAACCTTCGTCGAACTCAAGATCGCATCCTGCTAATACAGTATTGAACTTGTCTGAGTTCACAGCCGTTATGAAATCATCGGTGCTGCTTGCTGTGAATCCGTCCGCCGAGTATGTCTCGAACGAAAACGGCTCCGTGGGATTTTCGATCGAATAGGACTGCGTATCGCCGTCGTCAGCCTCGGAAAAAAACGCGATCTTGCCGTCGATCCTGACGAGGAACGGCACGCCGACGAGTGACCAGGAAGGATTACCGTGGACGATCTTAACGCCGCCGTACTCCAGCTCTTTAACGGAAAAACCGCTTTCAAGAGTGGGAGTCGTATAGAGATTATCCGTGATGTAGAAGCTGATGGAAGTGATCCCCTTGATGCTGTAAACGCGACCTGTCCTCAGTGCGACATTGCGCGCCGCGGGGCCCTACAGCGTCAGGGTGTGCTTGCCGTCGCTGCCTGTTACATCTTGTTTCGTCCACGCTTCGTGGTTGACGTAGAGGCTCATCGTTTCTACGCTCTCTCCGGGGGCAGCATAGTACGAATCAAAATTGATGACGATCTTGGTAATAAAGGCATTGTCGGTAGCTGATGTGAATGTCAGCTCGCTGTCAGATTTATTGAGCCTGAGATGCTTCGTGACAGCCCCTGAGCTATCAATAAGGACATTATAAAAGCCGGACTGCGCATTTCTGGTGCCGCCTGCATAATCGACAGTAATACCGGCATTGGTGTCGGGTCCGGTCAGACTGTTGTCAATATCACGGTACGACATAGCGTATTTCAACGTATCGCCGCTCCATGTTATCACTCTGCCAGAAGCGCCCTCAGCATTAGCCGTGATTCCGAATGCGTCCAACATACCATCGATCATCGGAACCGAAAAGAACATGCTGACGACCATGATCATGGCAAGCAGTAAGCTGACAGGTCTTTTGATTTTATTTTTTGAGATAAAAACGTTTTCTTTCGGGGCTGCCCTTTGATGAAAATAGGACACTCGAAGGAAAGCAAAGTTATTCGTAGTGCTGAGCTTTGTAAAATAACACCTCCTTTATTTGCCGCCGTGCTGTCGACTGCTGACCTCTGCGGCTGCACATTGACACAATTTTTGTAACTGAGCCCCTGATTTGCGTACAGTAATAACCGTAGGGATACTGCTTTCGATTACAAATAATGAATATTATCATATTTTTGTCATCACCCATCACCTTGCCTTCTCTTTCCGGGCGGTCATGCGACCGCAGGCAAGTTCCGTCCGACTTTACTGTAACCGGCAGTTATCCCCGCGTTTGTCATTTATTCTTCCCACAACTAACCGGGGTCGCCGTGCGGCGACGGGCAAGTTCCGTGCGACTTTACTGTAACCGGCAGTTATCCCCGCGTTCGTCATTTATTCTTCCCAAAACTAACCGGGGTCGCCGTGCGGCGACGGGCAAGTTCCGTCCGACTTTATTGTAACCGGCAGTTATCCCCGCGTTTGTCATTTATTCTTCCCAAGACTAACTGGGTTTATTGTTATCAATGCACTGAATAGTTACAGCTGATCAATTTATCAAAATCAATTCCGGCATCACTACTCAGAATAATTTTACCATTATTTTTACGCAGCTTTCAATGGGGTTGCCAGATTGTCAACAAGCACTGTATGAATGACAGAATTATGTCTGTTAATTTTGTACATAATACACAAATGAATGAAACATCATTTACCGGAGCTGCTTACTTTTTCTTTTTCTATCGTTAGTATCCGTTATTTTCAAGGGGGTTACCGAAATGGACCGCCCTTTTTTCCGAAAACTATTCACTTCTGAAAAACAAAATAAAAAAACATCCCGCAAATGAACTCTTTCAATTCATCTGCGGAATGTTTTTTTAGATCTCGATTCTCTCAATTTTACAAGAGTGATCCTTTGTCTTTTCATTATAATTAATACCTACAAGCACAAGTTCTCCGTCATACTCCCGAAGAATGGCAGGATAATTTTTCTCCCTGATCTGCTCTATAGCACTATCGGCGCTCTCGTTCCATTTTAATTCTACGATCATCGCAGGAAGTGCTGTGTCACGTTTCGGGATAAACACTACGTCCGCTATGCCCTTGCCTGTCGGTAATTCTTCGACTTTCAGATAATAATCAATGCACACGATGTACGCAAACTTTATGACATATCGAAGCGCCTGCTCGTTGTTGTAAAACATCGGAGCGTAGTTTGTTTCGAGGACACGCTCTATTGTTTCGACTACGGCTGTTTCGTTGCCACTCAGTGTGTCTTGAAGAAGTTTTTCGGAACCTCTCACAAGATCGCACAATCGTTTATTGCTCGGTCGCTTTAGCAAACGCTTGAACTCCAAACGCAATTCCTCGTTCGGAATGCGAGCCTGAGATGTTTCATCATCATAGACCAGATATCCCAAGTGTATCATAAGAGTCAGGACATCATCGCTCGAATTAAATGTCTGAAAATCATTTTCAAAATCGTCCGTATAGACTTCTACCGATTCACCTGCAATAAGACGAATAACTATCTCCTGCAAACCGTCCATATTCATACTGATGTATGTTTTCAGTGATTCGGCTGCCGTTGTTTTTCTCCAGTACGATTTAAACTCACCCATCTGCATTGCCGTCATGACCGAATATGGATTATAGATAGGTTCGCACCGTTTGAAATCGTATCCGTCATACCAGTGCTTTGCTTGTTCAAAGCTCATTTCGTGTTGTTTGCAAAGCTGCCTGACCTCACTTTCCGTGAAGCCCGTGTACTGTACAAACGGTCCCGGCTGAAGTATGGTAAACTCATTAAAATCCGAGATCGCCGATTCGGAACCGTCTTTTTTAATTGGCAGAATCCCTGTCATATATGCGGCGGCAAATATTTTTGAAGTTGTATTGCTGCTTTTGAACAGCATTCTTAAAAAAAGCAAATATTCTTTCGTAATATGTGGCGTTTCTCTTATGGGAGCATCCCACTCATCTATTATCATAATGAATTTCGGCTTACCTGCTTCTACTGCATTTATCAAGGTTTGGTCAAATGTTGACCCCTGTTTTAATTCATTATACTCAGACAAAAGTTCTGCAGTAACGCTGTCCTGAATAAACCTGATAAGTTTTTCGGAACTGACCTTACCAAGAAGATTTGACATATCCAGGTATATCACATTATATTTGTTAATATGCTTCTCATATTGATTAGATGTGCTAACTGCTCTATCTTCAAATAAATAGTGTGAATCACAGGTGTGGTCATAATACGCACAAAGCATTTTTGCAGCATACGATTTTCCGAAGCGGCGCGGACGACTAATGCAAATCAGTTTATTTGGAGTATTGATTCTTTCATTAATTAAACCAATCATACCTGTTTTGTCTTGATAGTCGCCATTGATTATTTCCGCAAATCCACCATTACCGGGGTTTAAATAAGTTCCCATGCTGATCTCCCCTTTCTGCTTTTTCTTTGATATCATTCTATCATATCCATGCAGCAGATATCAACACCGTTTTGAAATTTTTGTTTCGGCATTGATAGACTAAAAACTCTAAAAAACAATCCCGCAGACTAACATTCTCTATGTCATCTGCGGGCTGCATTTCATTCCAATAATACCATACAAGCAGGATATCACTTTTTTAGCAAATCGTTTCAAGGGTGTCAGATTATATCCATAGTATAAAGAAGATTTGGAAATGATTAACGCAATGGATATAAATGCACACTTCTAATAAGTGCCGATAAAGCCCGTATTCAAGCCGTTTTTTGAGGTTCATCGCTTTATAAACGGCTCAAATATCGGGGCATTTTTATCGTTTAGGAGAAACTCTCCAAAAATCAAATCGTTTAATGGTGTCACTTTTTCTCAGAGTAATCGTTTCAGCGTGACCCTCTGATTTTATAATCGTTTCAAGGTGTCACTTTTTTCTTTTGAAATCGTTTCAGAGTAGATTTTTGTCGTGATAAACAGAAAAAAGCCCTACAAAGCAGACTCGACACCTGCCATGTAGGGCTGTAACTCAATATTTACTTTACTACCTCTGCACCGTTCTTAAATCTGAATGTCAGTTTTCCGTCAACCCCAACAGTCACATTTTCAATTACGGCAGCCCACAAATCCCGGTCAAAACAGCTTATAATGCTTTCCTTTGAGATACGCTTTATAAACCGTTTTATAACCTGTGAACGAGTGATCCTGTCCGACTTTTCTTTTTCCAGCCGTTCAATAAGATCGTTGAGCTCGTCGTACCTTTTTAGATACTTTTCGTTGTGCTGCAGCCACTCTGTTTGATTGACCGCATGGCGCTTGTTGTCGTTGATCGCCTGCATTGCAATTCCTTCAACAAGGCTCCGTTCGCTTTCGGCATCTGCGATCTGCTTATCTATCTCGGTCGTATCACAGAGAAGCTTCTGAGCAGCTTTACAGTCATCAATAATACTATTCCTGTTCTGCATAAGCTCATT
>CACZCM010000057.1 GCA_902779615.1 uncultured Ruminococcus sp.
CGGGGTTGGGATTCTCAAGGGAGGGGCAGCGCCCCTGCCCTTGAGTGCGTTTTTGGGTACTTTTGCCGCATAGCAAAAGTACCTCGCCCGCCCCGGCGACAGAGGGGCGTAAGGATAAATAAAGAAAATAGCAAGCATAGAAGAACAAGCAAAAGCGTTCTCTCGCCGAAACCCGACACTTCGGTAAGCGTATTCCCGCATAACAAATGCAGTCGATCGTACATTCTAATTCTCACCGACTTTTGATTCGTCACCTAATCCCCCTAGCCCCCTTTTCCTCAAGGAAAAGGGCAGGCGGGCGCATGCAGGCAAGTTCCGTCAAATTTTATTGTTAACGGCAGTCTTCGCCGCGTTCGAATTTTATTTTTACTACTACTAACCGGGCGGTCGAGCGACCGCAGGCAATTACCGCCCAACTTTATATGCAGCTTAACTTTATTGCCGCATATTTTAATTTGTTCTTCCTGTAGCCAACTAATAGGGGGAACGTGGTCGGCGGGGCTTCGCCCCGCTTCCCTTATGTGAAGTCCGCAGATTTGTTGCTTCGAATAAACTAACGGAAAATCCACACGAAAAAATCAGACCCTTTGGCGCGCAGCACCAACGATAATTTTGAAAAGCGGCGGCGGACAGTGTCCGCAGACAGGTTCCGGCAGAATATGTGATCGAAGAAAAATGGATTTCCGCATTCGAACTTCGGAGACTACGCACACTCTTGAGAAAGCGGACATATGCCCGCAGACAAGTTCCATTCAAATCTCACGTCATTGAATATTACAGCTTCAATAAATATCAGCAGTATGAAATACCGTGATATAAAGCACGAAACTAAAATCGAGCACCTATTGTACACTGAACATTAAGTGCAGCTGTTACGTTTCAAACAGCGGAAATGGCCCTCAAAACAGCCCGTCAAAGCCGAATCGCAATCAAGTTTTATAAAAATTTTATGTTTTTTCAAAAAAATTTTAAAAAGTATCTTGACAAATGCTCCTTTTCCTAATAATATTTTTAATAGCGTTAATGCTTTTTGCGGCAGCTCGCTGCCGAATAAACAAGCAAGGAGGGATATAACAGCTATGGTATTTGAGAAGATCAGATCAATTTTGGCTGAGCAGTTCAGCGAAGATGAGGATTCTATCACAATGTCTACCGATCTTGCGGAGGATCTTGGAGCGGATTCTCTGGATTTTGCCGATGTCCTGATGGCGATCGAGGACGAATTTGAGGTGGAGGTTCTCGATGAGGATCTCGAAAGCATCAAGACTGTTGGCGATATCGTTGAATATATCGAAAATAAAAATAATGACTGATTCCGACTTCCTCGGTCGATCAGCCTAAGCAGCTGCTTATAACAGCAGAGGGAATATAACCCGCCTCTAAGGCGGCGTGTTACATCACACGTTCGGCAGCAGTATAAAAAATCCCCTGCCGAACGCACAAGCCAGCTTCTTGTGTCTGCTTGTTGAAAGCGGAGCTTATAAAACGCCGATAGGGTGTGTTTTGCCGAATGTGCAAGCGCACCTTGTCGGCGTATTTTGTCGCTTGAAGAGGATGCGTTCTTCGTATGGGCGCCGCGTATTTCTTCACAGGATAATAATATCTGTTTTGAGCAGGAATATATTTTTTATAAAAAATTAAAATGATGTGGAAATTTTCTAAAAATTGTAGTATAATAAACACATTGATTAATATTCTCGAGGTGATATGTTTGGTCGAATCAATACATGGAATGGGATTGATGGGAATAGAAGCCTATAAGGTCGAGGTGGAGTCAGCGATCTCCCAAGGACTCCCTGCGTTTGACGTTGTTGGGCTGCCCGATGCCGCGGTGAAGGAGTCTAGAGAAAGAGTGAAGTCGGCGATGAGGAACTGCGGCTTTGAGTTTCCTCTCGGACATATTACGGTGAATCTTGCGCCTGCCGACATCAAAAAGGTCGGACCGCTGTATGATCTTCCGATCTTTGTTGCGCTGATGAAAATGTCGGGGCAGCTGTCGGCGCAGACCGACGATTCTGTATTTATCGGCGAGCTATCTCTCGGCGGAGAGGTCCACAGCGTTAATGGAATCCTGCCGATGACTATCGAAGCGTTCAAACTCGGGTTTAACAATATTTATGTGCCGTATGATAACCGTGCAGAGGCGGCGATCGTTAAGGGGATAAACGTGTATCCCATAAAAAATGTCGTTGAATTATACCATCACCTGACCGGGAGAGAGAGGATCAGCAAGGCCGATCCAAAGGTACTGACCGTTACCGAGAGTGGGTTCAGCGTCGATTTCTCTCAGGTAAAGGGGCAGTTCGAAGCCAAAAGAGCCGTAGAGATCGCCGCTGCGGGAGGACACAATATCCTGCTTGTGGGACCTCCCGGCTCGGGAAAAAGTATGCTGGCGCAGCGTATGCCAACGATCCTGCCGAACATGACGTTTGGAGAAACAATAGAAACCACAAAGATACATTCGATCGCAGGGTGCATTCCTTCGGGCGTGTCGCTTATCAGCCGCCGCCCGTTTCGCGCTCCTCACCACACGATCTCTCCGATGGGTCTTGCCGGAGGCGGAAGTGTTCCCCGCCCGGGAGAAATCTCGCTTGCGCACAACGGCGTGCTGTTCCTTGACGAGTTCCCCGAGTTTTCTCGTCAGACGATGGAGGTGCTGCGTCAGCCGCTTGAAGACGGAACAGTGACGATATCGAGAGTGAACGGAACGCTTACATACCCCTGCCGTATTGCGCTGGTGTGCGCAATGAACCCGTGTCCGTGCGGATATTACGGCACCGGAGTAAAAAAATGCACCTGCACGCCGGCTGCGGTGTCGAGGTACATCTCGAAGGTATCCGGCCCGCTGCTCGACAGGATAGATATTCATGTTGAGGTGCCGCCGGTAAAGTATGAGGAGCTTTCCGATTCTTCCCCCGCAGAGTCGTCGGCAGAGATCAAAAGGCGGGTCGACGCCGCAAGAGCGATCCAGAACGAAAGATTCAAGGATCTTGACGTATCATCGAACGCCCACATTCCGTCGGGGTTGCTTCACGAGTTCTGCGCTCTCGGAGAAAAGGCAGACAAGCTGCTTCATGATTCCTTTGATAAGCTCGGCCTTTCGTCAAGAGCCTACAGCAAGATCCTGAAGGTCTCAAGGACGATAGCCGATCTTGACGGCAGCGAGGAGATAAAATACGTTCATGTTGCCGAGGCGGTGCAGTACAGAAGCCTTGACAGAAAATATTGGAATTCATAGAAAGACTGTGATACAAAGCGGCAATGTGTCGTTATGAGTTGCATTTTGACCAAAAGGAATGTTAGCTTTTGCAGCAATTTGTAAAATTAAACACTTGACAAAAACGATGTAAAATGCAATAATAATCAGTGGACTGAGCTGATGATTGTAAGGTATATGATATGCTCGGCGCAGATTTTGTGCAGGGGTCTGCTTTACAAGGGAATTGACTAAGAAAAGGTGGATAACAGTTAATGAATGAAAATTTAAACAACAGGGATAAAAATCAGGAGGAGTATAATGTCGATCTGATGCTCTTGTTCGGAGTGCTCCGCAAGAACCTCATTTGGCTCATTATCTTAAGCATAATCGGCGGCGGACTTGCATACTCCGTTACACGGTACCTGATTCCCGAAAAGTACAAGGCGACGGCAACGGTAATCATAAACAACAAATCGACCGACTCTCAGTACATTTACCCGAGTGAGATCCAAAGCTCACAGGATCTGGCGGAGCTTTATTCTATCATCATCAAAGCAGACGGCGTACTTGAGCAGGTAAAGGAGTCGATGGAGATCGATATCAGCAACGAAGACCTCAAAAAGTCGATCGACGTCAGCATGGTCGGCGATACACAGGTCGTTGAGATCTCATGCGTCAGCACAAACCCCGATTACGCGCTGGATCTTGTTACCCAATTTGTTTATTTTTCGAAGCCCATGATCCGGGAGAAGGTAGAGGCCGGCTCGGTAAAGGATCTTAACGAGCCGGCGCTTTCCAACAACGGCAGACCGATCTCGCCGAGTATTCGCAAGAACACTCTTATCGGGGCGTTTTTGGGTTTCTTTTTCTGCGCAGCTTTTATCATTCTCAAACAGATGCTGAACACGACATTCAAAACGGAGGCGGAGGTCACAAATACACTGGGTATTCCGGTCCTCGGAGTTGTTCCGTTTGTTGAGAGAAAGGAGTTTGGCGTAAAATGAGCACCGAAACAAAAAAGCACCATCACCATAAGCATCATTCGTCTTCCAAAAGAAAGAAAAAAAATCATGGTTCTTCCACCATTAAGGAAATATACAGCATAGCTAACCCCAACGCTCCCGACTACTATATTGAGTCGTTCAAGATGATAGCCTCAAATATAGAGTTTATAGCGATCGCGCAGGAGTGCAAAAGCATACTTGTATCGTCAACAGTACCGAACGAGGGAAAGACGAACCTCTCGGTCAATCTTTCGATGGCTCTTGCGGGCTACGGCAAGCGTGTATGTCTGGTTGACTGTGACTTAAGACTTCCGTCGGTTCACAGACTGCAGAGAAGTCCTATAGGACTTACACACGTGCTGAAGGGAGAGGTTTCGCTTGACGAAGCGATCATCAAGCATAAGGATTCCGATCTTAATATCCTGCTCGGCGGCGTGATCCCGCCGAACCCGACAGAGCTTCTCGCAAGCGTGAAGATGCAGAAGGTCGTTGAAGCGCTTGCCGCAAGATACGACTATGTTATATATGATACGCCTCCTTGTCTGGGTATCAGTGACGTATCTGTTCTCGGCAGATATATGGACGGCGCAGTACTTGTAATCAGACACGATTCTACCGATAAGCGTATGGTAGAAAGAGCAAAGAGCAATATCGAGAATGCCGGTCTTAAAGTTATCGGCGCTATCTTGATGGAGTACAAGGCGGATTCCGACGTTTCGAATTCTTACTATTATAAGTATGGCGGTTATTATTACGGCGAATACGGCGAAAAAGATAAGTGATCGTAAGTTATTGTTATGCACGGCAGCATTGAAGGGCTGCCGTGTTTTTGTTTTTTGGAGCGGCTATTAAATGAGTAGAAGAATTTTGAACTCGGCAGTTATCTTTCCTACGTTCGGCGCATTGGCTTCGCCTCGCGCCTATTTTTCATGAAGTTTTTTGTGAAGGTAAGTTGATTTTTTGCGCTGCGCGTTGTGTTTCTTTATTTATTTCACTCTACATATACCGGCTTTTATGGGGCTCTGCCCCAAACCCCGCAAACTTTTTGAAAAAAGTTTGACAAAAACTTTAGTTATGTTTGCCCAAAAGTGATTTCCCTGTTTTTATAGCGTTTGACATTGCGTCCATATAGTGGTATAATTACAATGTAAAGCTATACGCTTTAACTAATTTTTCAGGAGTAAATATATGAAAATTTCAGTTTTGGGCTGTGGCCGCTGGGGCTCTTTTATCGCTTGGTATCTTGACAGTATCGGTCATGAAGTTATGACATGGGGGCTTGCCGACGCTCCCCAATTTATTGAATTAAAAGAAACTCGAAAAAACGGGATGCTTACATACCCCGAATCAATAGAATTGTCCGATGATCTCGAGCTTGCCGTTTCACGTGCCGAGGTGATCGTTATCTCGATCAGCTGTCAGGCGCTCAGGTCGTTTCTTGCTGATGTGAAGAAATACGATCTCTCGGGAAAGTCGTTTGTTCTTTGCATGAAGGGTATTGAGGAAACTACCGGCTGTCGGCTGACCCAGGTGGTCCATGACGTTTTGGGTGATGTTCCGACAGCCGTATGGGTCGGACCGGGGCACCCGCAGAATTTTGTAAGCGGCGTGCCTAACTGCATGGTCATCGACAGCGAAAACGAGGACTTGAAGAAACGCTTGGTGGAGGAGTTCTCGGGCAAGCTTATCAGGTTTTATTACGGGGAAGATCTGATCGGCAGCGAGGTCGGCGCAGCTGCGAAAAATGTGATCGGAATTGCTGCGGGAATGCTTGACGGTGTAGGTTATTCCTGCTTGAAGGGCGCGCTGATGAGCCGAGGAACGTATGAGGTAGGGAAACTCATAAAGGCTATGGGCGGAAGCGAGTATTCCGCATACGGGCTGTGTCATCTCGGCGATTATGAGGCGACACTGTTTTCGAAATTCAGTCAGAACAGAATGTTCGGAGAAACGTTTGTGAAGGGCGAACGCTACACGAAGCTTGCGGAAGGCGTGGCAACAAGCCGCGCAATAGCAAAGCTTGCAAAGGAATATGACGTTGAGATGCCGATCGTAGGAACAGTGGAGAAGCTGCTTGACGGAAAGCTTGATGTGCGTGACGCTTTGGACGATCTGTTCAGCAGAAGCGTAAAAAATGAGTTTTCGTATTTTGTCTGACGGTAAAATATGAAGGACGATATGACGGGTATCGCCGGTCTTTCCGACGAGGAGGCGCGAGAAAATGAGAACACTAAAGCTGAGTATTGCTGCGATCGCTGCAGCGGCGGCGATGGCGCTGTCGCTCGGTGGCTGCGATCAAGATGTACTTGACTATTTGCTTGAATATGACGATACATCACAGATAAGTACAGAGAATCGTGATGGGCCGTACGAAGTCGTGAAGGTAGTGGACGGCGACACGATAAAGCTGATGATAGACGGCGAGAAGAAAAATGTTCGTCTGATCGGGATAGACACGCCCGAATCCGTTCACCCCGACAAGGAGAAAAACGTGCCCGAAGGAAAGCTTGCGTCCGACCACACAAAGGAGCTTGTGGGGGATAATCAGCTGTATATTGAATACGGAACCGAGCCTGAGGACAGGTACGGCAGACCGCTTTGTTATGTGTATCTGCCTGATGGCACGATGCTCAATGAGCAAATACTGCGTGACGGTTATGCGAGGGTGATGATCGTAGGTAAAAATAATGAGTACAAGGATATATTTACCGAGATCGAAAGCGAAGCGAGGTCGGAAGGCAGGGGCTTGTGGAGTACGGGCGTATTCGACAGCGAGTAATATACGGGAGATGTTGAAAATGAGAAGGATTACGGCAGGACTTATCGTAGGTCTTGCGGCATTCATGGCAGCAGCGCTTTGCGGCTGCAGAAATAAAAGCTTTACGCTTGGCGGTGAAAAGTTTGACTATTCCGTGGAAGAAATAAAAGTGACCGACGCGGAGATAGACTCACTTGCAGAACTGAAAAAATGTGATTCATTAACAGAAATAACGCTCACTAACTGTGATATAAGAGATGTCAGCGACCTTGGAGAGATCGACACTCTTCGGGTAGTTGCGCTCAACGAAAACAGTATCAGCGATATCAGCGCACTGAAAAACTTAACTCAGCTTGATGTGCTGTCGTTATCGGGCAATAACATTGCAGATATATCTGTCGTGAAGGATATGACGGAGCTAACATATCTTGATATCGGAGGAAATCCCGTTACGGATTTGTCCGCATTGTCAGATCTTAAAAAACTAAAGATATTTTATGCAGATAATACTGCGGTATCGGATATATCACCTTTGTCGGGAAATACAAATATGGAGGAGCTGTATCTCAGCTATACCCCTGTTGTCGACATTATGCCGATAAGCACTCTGACGGGTCTGTATAAGCTTGATCTGCACGGAGTGGGAGTAAGAAACATTGAGTTTGTATCGGATCTGACTTATCTTGAGGAATTATATATCGGTGAAAATCCCGATATTAACGATCTTTCGCCGCTTGGCGGTCTGAACAGACTAAAGCTTCTTCATGCAGAAAACTGTGGGGTCACCGACGTTTCCCCGCTTTCAAGCGTTAGATCTTTGCAGGAGCTTGTTCTTACAAACGACGGCATTGCCGATCTCTCGCCGCTTGCCGGGCTTTCGTCACTGACATATCTGAATATTGAGGGCAACTACGACGCGGAGTTTAAGACGTATACGGAATTGGCGGCTGCGCTGCCTTCGTGCGAGATACAGCATTCATTGAAAGAGGCTGAAAGCGGCGATACACCTGCGCAAGAAAACAAATAAAATCAACTATGATCAGAGGTAAAATATATGGCGGAACAGAAATCGGCATTTATAGCGATCGTGGGCAGACCGAATGTCGGCAAGTCATCGATCTTAAACAGGATTCTTGGACAGAAGATCACGATAGTTTCATCAAAGCCGCAGACCACACGAAACAGAATAATCGGAGTTTATACACACGGCGATACACAGCTGGTGTTTATCGATACGCCCGGACTGCACAAGCCTCACAACAGCTTGGGCGAGTATATGGTGAGATCCGTAAAGGAGTCTGTGGGAGGAGTTGACGCCTGCCTGCTGACGGCTGAGTGCGACAGACTGCCCGGAGATACGGAAAAACAGCTGATGGCACGCTTCAAAGCGCAGCATATACCTGCCGTTCTGGCGCTGAACAAGATCGATAAGCTTGCCGATAAATCGCAGCTTATGGAGAAGCTTGCGGCGTATTCCCGGGAATTTGATTTTGAAGATATCGTGCCTGTATCGGCGCAAAACGGCAGCGGAATAAAGGAACTTGTTGCAGCGCTTGAGAAGCAGGCGGGAGAATGCACGCATTTCTTTGATGATGACGCGCTTACCGACCAGCCGGACAGAGTTCTTGCCGGCGAGATAGTGAGGGAGAAGATACTTCGCCTGACCGACAAAGAGATCCCGCACGGCGCAGCTGTAGTGGTGGAGCGATTCAAGCAGCGTGAAAATTCCGACATTACCGATGTGGACGCAACGATCTATTGCGAGCGTGACGGACACAAGGGCATTATTATCGGAAAAGGCGGGGCGATGCTGAAAAAGATCGGCACATACGCGCGACAAGACATGGAGAGATTTTTCGGCTGTAAGATAAATCTGCGCTTGTGGGTAAAGGTCAAAGAGGGCTGGCGCGACAGAGAGGATATTCTGAGATCGCTTGGCTATGACGCAGCCAATTTTGACTAAAAGGACGTATCACCGGAAACGTTTTTGACCGCAGATGCAATAATATTTTTCGTTTATCTGCATATAATTATAGTATAGAATTTATGCGGAACGGAGCGAGTGATATGAATGCAAGGTCGGCGTGGGACAATTTTGCGGCAAGCGGCAGCGTTGCCGATTATCTGACATATAGTAAGCTGAAAAACGGCGGTGATCGGGAAAATGAAAATAGTGACGGACGGGATAGTGATCCGGGAGCAGCCGGTCAAGGAGTCGGACAAGGTGATAACGGTACTGACGAGGCATAACGGTATAATTCATGCATATGCGTCGGGCGCAAAAAACATCAAAAATGCAAAGAGTACCGCCACGGGACTTCTGACCTACTCTCAATTTGTGTTTTATAAAAGCCGAGAGCGGTATGTCGCCGACGAGGCAAACGCAAAAGAGGTCTTTATCGGTCTTCGAAATGATATACAAAAGCTTGCGCTTGCCCAGTATTTTTGCGAGTTGGCAGGCGCAGTTGTTCAGGAGGAAGAGCCGAGCGAGGAGCAGCTGCGCCTTACGCTGAATTCTCTTTATGTACTCAGCAAGAGCCTTAAGCCCGAGGCGCAGGTAAAGGCGGCGTTTGAATTCAGAATGATGGCGCTGTGCGGCTTTATGCCCGATCTTGTGTGCTGCGGCGAGTGCGCCGTATATGAGCATGAAAAAATGATGTTTCTGCCCGAAGAGGGCAGTCTATTGTGCGGCGACTGCGCAGGTATCTCGAAAAAGCATTCCGTTTTGACGGGACTTGGCGCGACCGCCGCAATGCGCCACTGTGTGTACTCCGAATTTGATAAGCTTTTTGCATTCAGCGTATCGGAAGCGGCGCTCGGCAGCCTGCAAAAGGCGTCCGAGGAATATGTGACGGCATGCCTTGACCGCAGCTTTAAAACGCTTGATTTTTACAGATCGCTATGCGGATAACGGCAGCGTGCCGTAAAGATATTTTAATGGGAATGAATATATGAACAGCGAAAACAACGAAAATATGCTCCGGCACTATCGCGCTTTGGAGCTTGATAAAATACTTAACAGAGCAGCCGAGCTTACATCTTGCGATGACGCAAAAAATATGATGCTTGAACTAAAGCCGCTGAAACAGCTTGAGAAAGTCAACAGGCGGCTATATGAAACGAATGACGCCCACGCTTTAAGCGGCCGATTCGGTTCGCCGTCTTTCGGCGGGCTTTCGGACGTCAGCGACGCATTGCGGCGCAGTAAAACAGGGGCGTCGCTTTCGACCTCCGAGCTTCTCGAGATCGCAAGAGTTCTTCACGTCGTTCGGACGCTTAAGGACTGGCGAAAGCGCTCGCAGGGAACTAAAACCGTTCTTGACGGGCTTTTCGACGCACTTGTGCCCTCCAAATTTTTGGAAGATAAAATAGGCGGCGCAATTATTTCGGAAGACGAGATCAGTGATAATGCATCTGCCGAGCTTGCCGCTATTCGCAGAAAGATTCGTCTTACATCGTCAAAAGCCCGTGATATTTTGGATAAAATGATCCGCTCCAGCGTTGTGCAGAAATATCTTCAGGAGAGTATCGTCACAATGCGCAACGGCAGATTTGTAGTCCCCGTCAAGGCGGAGTGTCGGGGAAATGTGCCGGGTCTTGTTCACGATACCAGCGGCAGCGGTCAGACCGTGTTCGTTGAACCAATGGCTGTAGTTGAGGCGAATAACGAGATCAAAGTCCTTGAGTCAAAGGAACTCGATGAGATCGCGCGTATTTTGTGGAAGCTCAGCTCGGAAGTCGCAGAACACGCCGGTCTTATCGGCGGAAGCTACAATGCCGCAGTTGAACTCAACGTAATTTTTGCAAAGGCGGAGCTTGCTTACAAAATGAAAGCGACCATGCCGATAATGAACAGCGACGGTGTTATCGATCTGAAAAAAGCGCGTCACCCGCTGATCGATCCCGAAAAGGTCGTTGCGTCCGACGTTACCCTTGGCGAGAGCTTCGATACGCTCATCATCACAGGCCCGAATACCGGCGGCAAAACCGTTTCGTTAAAGCTGATCGGATTGCTCACTCTGATGGCGGAGTGCGGATTCATGATACCCGCTGCCGACAACAGCAGATTAAGCGTGTTTGATAATGTCTTTGCCGATATCGGCGATGAACAGAGTATCGAGCAGTCGCTGTCGACTTTTTCCGCACATATGACAAACGCGGTCGATATTTTAAGCAAGTGTACGGGAAAAAGCCTTGTACTTCTGGACGAACTCGGCGCAGGCACCGACCCGATCGAAGGCGCCGCTCTTGCAGCTGCGATTTTGGAGGAGTTCCGCAGAAGGCGTGCCCGTATCGCCTGTACTACTCACTATGCCGAGCTGAAATCATATGCTCTGCGAACAGACGGTGTTGAAAACGGCAGCTGCGAGTTCGATGTAGCCACGCTGCGCCCGACATATAAATTACTTATCGGCGTTCCCGGCAGATCGAACGCTTTTGCAATTTCACTTCGCCTCGGCATGAGCGAAGCGTTGGTCGAAAGAGCGAGAGAGCTTGTTTCGAGCGAAAGCAGGGAGTTCGAAAATGTTGTTTCTGCTCTCGAAACGCAAAGGCAGGATCTGCTCAAAAAGGAGCAGGCTGCCGAAAACGCCCACAGAAAAGCGCTCAAAGCGCAGAAACGCGCGCAGGAGGAACTGGAGCAGGTTCGCAGGCAGGCGCAGCAGGAGATCGAGCAGGCTCGCAGACAGGCGCAGGACTTGATGACGAAAACAAGAGCGCAGGCGCTTAGCCTTATCGAAGAGATCGAAAATACCCGCAAAAAAGCCGAGAGCGAGGACGCAGACAAAACTGCGCTGAAAAGCAAGATAAAAGCGCTTGAAAAAACCGCCGATCCCGTTGCAAGCAGGACAAACGACGGTTATCGGCTGCCAAGACAGCTTAAAGTCGGCGACGATGTGCTTGTTGTGGATATCGATAAACCGGCAAGCGTACTGAAGCTGCCCGATAAATCCGGAAAGGTGCTCGTGCAGGCGGGTATCATGCAGATGAGAGTAGATATCGGCAACCTGAAGCTGGTCGAGCAGAAAAAGAAAACGCCTCAAAGCTACGTTAAATCGGGCGGACGCGCGGTCAATCGAAGCAATTACGACGTCAAGGCTATTACGGAGGTCGATCTGAGGGGCTTGACGGCAGATGAAGCGGTCATGCAGCTTGAGCTTGCTATCGATTCGGCGGTCATGAGCAATATAAATCAGATGACGATAATACACGGCAAGGGAACGGGCGTGCTGCGCGCCGAGGTGCAGAGATACTTAAAAACCTGCAAATATGTGAAGTCGTTCAGATTGGGCGTTTACGGCGAAGGGGAATCCGGAGTAACAATAGCTGAGTTAAAATAAATGGGGCAGGCATGCGCCTGTCGGGGACCAATGTCATTAACTTAAGACTTTAGCGTCGCCTTGGAGCGGCGAGGATTCTTTATTCTTGCCGTTAGTATGGGACGCTTTCTGCCAAAGCGTCCCCTCTTCCAAAACAATCCACCGGATTGTTTTGGAATTCACCTCTTGCAAAGGGCTGGGGCATGCCTCCGGCGGGACTCCGGTCTCACCTGCCGGTTCGGTCGGTGCTTCTGCTTCGCAGAGGTCTCCCCCGGAGACCCGCACCCCTGCACCCTGCCCGCTTTTTGAAAAAAGC
>CACZCM010000058.1 GCA_902779615.1 uncultured Ruminococcus sp.
AACGATATTCCAGTCAGCGTGCTTCTTCGAAACTGCGATTGATGCGCGGATAACAGCCTTAGTCTGCATCTTAGCGATCTCGGGATAAGTTACAGCCAGACGGCAGCCACGATGACCCATCATCGGGTTGAACTCGTGGAGAGAATCGATAAGTGTCTTGATATCCTCAACGCTCTTGCCCTGTGCGTCTGCAAGCTTCTTAATGTCCTCATCAGCTGTGGGAACGAACTCATGGAGCGGCGGATCGAGGAATCTGATCGTAACGGGGTTGCCTTCAAGAGCCTCATAAAGAGCCTCGAAGTCGCCCTGCTGATAAGGAAGGATCTTCTCAAGCGCAGCTTCTCTCTCTTCAACAGTATCTGCGCAGATCATCTCACGGAATGCAGCGATTCTGTCCTCTTCGAAGAACATGTGCTCTGTACGGCAAAGACCGATACCCTCTGCGCCAAGCTCTCTTGCCTTCTTAGCGTCTGCGGGTGTGTCGGCGTTAGTTCTAACCTTGAGTGTTCTGTACTTGTCAGCCCAAGCCATAACTCTGCCGAACTCGCCTGCGATCGAAGCGTCAACCGTGGGGATAATACCGTCGTAGATGTTACCTGTAGAACCGTCAATGGAAATGAAGTCGCCCTCGTGGAACTCCTTGCCTGCGAGTGTAAACTTCTTGTTATCTTCGTCCATAGCGATCTCGGAGCAGCCCGATACGCAGCATGTACCCATACCACGTGCAACAACGGCTGCGTGCGATGTCATACCGCCGCGAACTGTAAGGATACCCTGTGAAGACTTCATGCCTGTGATATCCTCAGGAGATGTTTCAAGACGAACGAGAACTACCTTCTCACCGTTTGCAGCCCAAGCTTCAGCGTCCTCAGCTGTGAATACGATCTTACCGCAAGCAGCACCCGGCGATGCGCCAAGGCCCTTGCCGATCGGAGTTGCAGCCTTGAGAGCAGCAGCGTCGAACTGGGGATGGAGAAGTGTGTCGAGGTTTCTCGGGTCGATCATAGCAACAGCCTCTGCCTCGGTTCTCATGCCCTCGTCAACGAGGTCGCAAGCGATCTTGAGCGCAGCCTGAGCAGTTCTCTTACCGTTTCTTGTCTGGAGCATGTAAAGCTTGCCGTGCTCAACGGTGAACTCCATGTCCTGCATATCTCTGTAGTGGTTTTCGAGTGTCTGGCAAACTTCCTTAAACTGAGCAAATGCCTCTGGGAACTTCTGCTCCATCTCTGTGATGTGCATAGGAGTACGAACGCCTGCAACAACGTCCTCGCCCTGAGCGTTTGTAAGGAACTCGCCGAACAGACCCTTTGCGCCTGTAGCGGGGTCACGAGTAAATGCAACGCCTGTACCGCAGTCGTCGCCCATGTTACCGAATGCCATTGACTGAACGTTAACAGCAGTACCCCATGAATACGGGATATCGTTATCACGGCGATAAACGTTAGCTCTGGGGTTGTCCCAAGAACGGAATACAGCCTTGATAGCGCCCATGAGCTGCTCTTTCGGGTCTGCGGGGAAGTCTGCGCCTATCTTAGCCTTATACTCAGCCTTGAACTGGTTAGCAAGCTCCTTGAGATCGTCAGCTGTAAGCTCAACGTCCTGAGTAACGCCTCTTTCAGCCTTCATCTTATCGATGAGCTCCTCGAAGTACTTCTTGCCGACTTCCATAACGACGTCGGAGTACATCTGGATAAATCTTCTGTAGCAGTCCCAAGCCCAACGGGGGTTGCCGGACATTTCAGCGATTGTATTTACAACTTCTTCGTTAAGGCCGAGGTTGAGGATAGTATCCATCATACCGGGCATGGAAGCTCTTGCGCCCGAACGAACGGAAACGAGGAGCGGATTCTCCTTATCGCCGAACTTCTTGCCTGTGATCTCTTCCATCTTAACGATGTATTCATTGATCTGAGTCTGAATTTCTTCGTTGATCTCTCTGCCGTCCTCATAATACTGAGTACAAGCCTCTGTAGTAATTGTGAAGCCCTGAGGAACAGGAAGACCGATGTTAGTCATTTCTGCCAAGTTCGCACCCTTACCGCCGAGCAGCTCACGCATGTTAGCGTTACCCTCGGAGAAAAGGTACACCCATTTCTTAGCCATGGTAATTACCTCCTAAAAAAGTAAAGTGAAAAGCGCACGGGACGCATAATAGAGTATTTTTTAACATTATCTTAATATGCATATCCCAGCCTATAGTACATTATAACAGAATATTGAAAAAAAATCCAGTGTTTTATAAAAAAACTCTAAAAAAAATTGATAATATTTCCCTTATTTTTGAGAAAAATGGATCCCGTCCAAAAGCCAAACGCCCCACAGCGGACTGCAGGGCGTGTTGAATGATTTATTTATTTGAAAGGTACCGCTTCAAATAAATTTACTCAGCTTTTGCATCTTCTTGTGGTTCATCGGCGTTTGCTTCGGCCTTCTCTGCTTTTACTGCGGATTTCTCCTTAGGCTCTTCCTTTTCGGTCTTCGCCTTTGCCTTGGTTTTCTTTGCTGTCTTCTTCTCCTTCTTCGGTTCTTCCTTCTTGGGTGCGGGCAGCTCCTTCTCAAGCTCCAGATAGATGACGCCGAGCGGCGGGATCGTCAGATCAAGCGACTGATCGAGGTTGTTGAAGTTGATAAGCTCCGTCTTGAGCTCGCCCTTATTCACTACGCCGCAGCCGCCGAACTCGGTGCTTTCGGTGTTGAGAACTTCTTTGTATATACCGAACTTCGGAGTTCCGACTCTGTAATGCTCTCTCGTGATAGGCTGGAAGTTGCATACAACGAGCACTTCTGAACCGTCATAAGCTATACGTCTGAACGCAACGATGCTTCTCTCTGCGTCCTCCAGAGCGACCCACTGGAAGCCGTTCCAGTCGTAATCATTTTCGTGCATTGCGGGCTTCTCTTTGTAGTAATTGTTGAGAACCGAAATGAAGTGATTCAGATCTCTGTGTTTATCGTAATCCAGCAGATTCCACTGCAGCTGTGACTCGGAATTCCACTCATCGAACTGTCCGATATCCGAGCCCATGAAGAGCAGCTTCTTGCCGGGATGCGCCATCATGAACGCAAGGAATCCTCTTATGCCCTGGAACTTCATCTCATAACTGCCGGGCATTTTATTGATAAGCGAGCCCTTTCCGTATACGACCTCATCGTGAGAGATCGGCAGGATAAAGTTCTCGGAGAACGCATACATCATGCTGAACGTAAGCTCGTTGTGGTGCCAGTTTCTCCACAGCGGATCCTCTTCGATATAGCGAAGCGTATCGTTCATCCAGCCCATGTTCCATTTGTAGTCGAAGCCAAGACCGTAATCCTTGATCGGGTAGCCCGTAACGTTAGCCCATGCGGTGCTCTCCTCGGCGATCATCATTGCATACGGATGGTTCTCATGCATCATCGTGTTAAGCTCCTGCAGGAACTCAACGGCAACAAGGTTCTCTCTTCCGCCGTACTGGTTCGGCAGCCACTCGCCGTCCTTGCGGTTGTAGTCGAGATACAGCATGGACGCAACCGCGTCAACACGGATACCGTCAAAATGGAACTCCTCTACCCAGAAATTAGCCGACGACTTCAGGAAGCTCTTTACCTCGTAGCGTCCGAAATTAAAGATGTAGGTGCCCCATTCCTTATGCTCGCCGATACGCCAATCCTCATACTCATAGCAGCCGGTGCCGTCAAAGCGCGCAAGACCATAAGCGTCCTTCGGGAAGTGAGCGGGTACCCAGTCAAGGATAACGCCGATCCCGTTCTTGTGACACTCATCGATGAAGTACATAAGGTCTTTCGGAGTACCATAACGAGATGTCGCAGCGAAATAACCCGTTACCTGATAGCCCCATGAGCCGTCAAACGGGAACTCGGTCAGCGGCATGAATTCAATATGGGTGTACCCCATTTCTTTTATATAGGGAACAAGGCTCTCAGCAAGCTGACGGTAGGAATAGAAGCTGCCGTCATCATTCTTCTTCCATGAGCCTGCGTTTATCTCGTAGATATTGATGGGCTGATTCTTGTGCGGGTGATCCTTCTGATACTCATACCACTCCGAGTCGTTCCACTCGTAGCCGTCGATCTCATATATCTTGGACGCTGTTTCGGGACGTGTCTGAGCATGGAACGCATATGGATCCGCCTTCTGCTGGCGGCCGCCCCACTGATTCTCAACGCAGTATTTGTAGTTGTCATACTCCGAAATGCCCTCTATAAATGTTTCCCATACGCCCGTTCCGAGCATACGGTACATATAGTTTGCATTCTCGTCCCAGCCGTTGAAGTCGCCCACGACAGCAACGCTCTGAGCATTTGGCGCCCAAACTCTGAACACAACGCCGCTCCTGCCTGCGATATTCATAAAGTGCGCACCCAGGAACTTATATGCATGAGTTGACTTTCCGGAAAGGAACAGATCCAGCTGCGAGTAAACATCAATATTCTGAGCCATAGTAAATACCCCTCTTTCAATTTTCATTGTTTTTCAATGATTTTCTTTGTTATGTTGTAATAATCATACAAAATTTCCTAATTTATTTCAACCGACAATATGCTACAACAGTCGGAGAATTAACAATTTATTCATAATCTCACTGTAGAAATTTACGAGCTTATATTATTGAATTTGCCTATGATCTCAATGACTCTGCGGGCGTCGAAGCTGTCATTGGTAGAAAAAGCGTAGAACCCGCCGTAGATCATGATCGAAAGTCTGACGTTCATCTCAAGATCGCTGCGGTATTCGGGGTGCAGCTTAAAGATAGCTTCTTTGAGTCCCGCCTCGGTTTTCTGAGCGAGAAAACCGCTTCTCGATCCCGAAAAGACCACATTGAGCATATCGGAGTGTTCAAAATAAGCTTTGAACAAACCTTCGGTCGCTTTCTTTCCGTTCATGATATCCTCGGGATCGTCAAAGCTCGACACGATCTCCTCGACCATCATATTCTCGATCTTATCTGTCAGATCATAAATATCTTGAAAGTGTGCATAAAACGTAGATTTATTTACTCCCGCGATCTTGCACAGCGACGTTACCGAGATCGATTCCACGGGCTTTTTCCTCCGCATTTCAATAAATGCATCGGTAATTTTCTTTATGCTGTTGGCAGCGCGAATATCCATTGCTTTACAAAAACCTCTACCTTTCAACAGCATTTTTCACAAAACTGAGTGCACATATCCACAGTAATTATATTGACATTTCTATATTACCGCATTTTATCCATAAAAGTCAATAGAATTTTAAAATTTGTATGTTAAAATTTTGTTACAATTAAAGATCAGCCGCTGAAATCATCATTTTTGCTTCATTCGGCAGCAGCCTCATGCCATAAAAACAGCCGCACCCAAATTATCGAGGTGCGGCAAATAATATTTATATTTAAATTTATCTTTTTCTTCTGCCAAAAAATCCGCCGCTTTTCGGGCGTTCCTTAACAGCGTTCACCGTAAACATAGCAATAAGGTCGGGGTTTCCCGTACCCCTTGCCGCAACAAACAGAGGCTTCTGCTGATCGTCATACAAATGCGGCTGAACAAAGCTGTGGTAGATATTTTGAGAATCCGCCGACACAAGCATATTTCTGCCTGCGCCCGATGAGTTGATGATTATCTTTCTCAGCGAATCAACGAAATCCAGAATATACTCGGATTCTTCGTCAGGCTCGATCGAATAAAGGAACTTCAGCGCATGAAGAACATACAAAGATGCGATCCAGTGATCGTCGCCCTCGCAAACACCCTTGAGATAGAACAGACAATGCGATTCGTCGTGGCGCTGCCCATACATTCTTGCCAGTGCGAGAAGCGCAATGCGCTCTTTGCTGACTGACGCATGATCATCCATGATCTTGCGGCGGTTGTTGTTGAGATAACGGTTGATACGCTTTGCGCACAGCATGATATTTGCTGCTCTGCCTCTTCCCGTTCTGCCGGTCACAACGAAATTGTTGATCGCCTCAAGGAAATAGTCGATGCTCTCTTCGGGAGTTCCGTTGTCGATCATGTAACACATCTCGACAATGTCGGACTGCTGCTCGTTTAATCCAAGCTGCTTCTCCCAGCCGTAATCAACGATACCTCTGTACAGAAGCGAAATATACTCCTCTTTTATCTCGGGAACTTTCGACAGATCCTCGAATACGATCTTGAAGTAATCTGCAAACTTCGACATTATCTCGTCGCAGTACGGCTTTTCGATCACTTTACTCTCCGTGTCAAGTATGCCGAGCCAGCAGCTCTCAAGCATCTGACTTGCAAATGCAGAGTAAACGCACGTCCAAACATACACATAAGCCATCGGAAGCTTACGCACAAAGCCCTCGCTCTCAGCTGCCGCAATTAGCATATCGAAAGCGTTGACGTCCTGCATAATATAGTTGAGCAGATAATCCGCTTTGTCGGAGGTCGGACTATACAGCGCAAGGAACAGTCCGTACATTCTTATCGTGCCGACCATCTCGCTAAGCAGCTGCTCTTTGTTTTCGGGATTGTTGCAGTCGATTATGTTCTGAATATTCTCATAAGCCTTTTCGGGGTAATTCTCATAAAGCCCGCCGACAACAGCTTCGATAATATCCCACGTTGAAACATACCCGACATTTGCGGTCAATCTTGCGATCTCAAGCAGATAAAGCGAATCATAGTACGCTTCCAGCGACGGATCACCGACGAATGCCTCGGGGAAAAGATACTCTTCTCCGTTAGTATTCTGTATTACCCAGATATACTGTTTCATCCAAATTGTTTCGATATACTCCTTGTCGCAGATGAGTCCGTGACGCAGGACCTTTATGAACAGCGGGAAGTAATCGGGATAAGCCGCAAGCTCACACTCTATCTCATCGCCAAAAATGGCTCTGCCCATGCTGACGATCGTTTCGTCATGCTCTTCAAAGCGATCCATCTGCTCTCCGATAGCCCGTACAAGCTCCTCGCCTGTTTCGGGCGTACAGAAATCTGAAAGCTCGATAACACGCTTGCAGATATCGGCAACATTTTCGGGCGGTGCGTCCTTGCGAAGCTGACGAGCAGTCATTTTAGCGCACAGGTCGAAATCCTTCTGCGCAAGAGCGTTGGCGTAGCACTTGCTGATAACAGCAGTGATATCATCTCGCTGAGTATGGAGCATCGGAATATCCTGAGCGTCCATCAACAGACTCAGCATAGCGTAGGACGGCTTCGCATTTTCGTCCGCCTTGATCTCGTCAAGCAGTTTGCAGAACTGGTCACGATATTCATCAACATCGCGCTCGTTGAGCTGCTCCACGATCATCTGGATAGTTTTTTCTTTAGCCGTGCCGAGGTTAACGCTCTGCATAAGTATTATGATGAGGTTTTCGTAGCAAACCTTCATCTTCTTTGTGTCCGGATTCTTGAGAAGCGTCATTATCACGCTCTCAAGCTTGTCGGAGCAGGCGGCGCCGCTCTCTCTGATCGAGAAAATGAGCATGGCAACGCCCTTATAAATTGCGGGGAAAAGCGGGATCGATGTTCCGATCGACAGAAGGAACGCCGCAAGAGTTGCCTGTTCATCGATACCCTCACCCTCGGTAAACTTGTACAGATCTGTGAGAGCGTCCATAATGATCGGCATTTTGGCGATCTTGTCAACACGCTTTCCGAAAGCAACAGTCAGGAAGTTGTGGAACTTCTCCACATCTTCGGGCTTATCCTTGATGTCCCAAAGGTATCTGCCAAACGAACCTGCCTGAACCTCGGTATTTATGCTGCCGCCCGCAATGTCAAAAAGCGAAATATCCTTGTCTACAAGGTTATCTTTATATTTGCCCGATAAAATGCGAAGGTGATAGTCCTTCAGCAGATCGTCGGAGGGGTTCTCGTTCCAGTAGGAAACAGCGTTCAAAAAACGTGTTATGCAGTCGGGCAGGAGCGAATATATTCCTGCAAGGAGCATTTCACCGTCTGCGCTGCCGCCGTATTCCTTCCATGTTTCCTCTGTAATATTCGGGAAAATTAGTCCGATCCAACCTTTTGTTGAAACGTGATGACACACAGCCGAAATGATCTGCGCAAAGCTTTCTCTGTCCAGACCGCATTTTTCAAAGATTCCGCTGTCAAAACGAGCAAGATCCTTATCGGGCATTTTTAACCCGCCGTTGACCTTTACGGGGTTGCCGCTGTTGAGTCCGCCTTCGGTTCTTGAAGCAACGGCTTTATAGTCGTCAAAGCATTTCAGCGTGGCAAGGCTGATCGGGTGAGCGAGAACATATTTCCTGTCCTCACCGGTCGTATCGTCCGCTATCATGTATGTATGAGTGAAGGAAACGCTTCCTCCGGTGTCACACAAATCGTGTACTCGAAACGTCCTCATTGCCATAAGAACGCCTCGGTAGCCAAACAGACGGAGTACGCCGCGGTTCTCCCCCGATCCGCTTCTTACTGCGAGATCGGGGAACGCTGCGTGCTCCGAAATTACTTTATTTAACTCCTGCTGACGAGGAGATGGAAATTCGCTGACATTATCAGAAACTGCCGCTGTTTTCAAACCTGCGATCGCCGTACTGTCGTAGCAGCCTTTGGCACAACGCAGTATCAGATGCTGACCGATCATTTCTTAGCTCCACCACCAAACAACCTTGTGAATACATTATCCTTCTTTACCTTGATCACGTACTCCGGCTTCTCGGCGCTGATCGCGCCTTCCTTCTCGTTGAACTGCATTGCACAGTTCTTAAACCAGATGTCGTAGTTTGCGTCAGGCTGAACGTTGTATGTTTCATCGTCCATTGCGGGGATCATGTCAAACTTCATGAGGAAGGTAATGAGCGGAAGCTCCAGGAATCTCGGGTGAACATCATCTGCGGGAACCGGTGACGATACGATCTGCTTAGCGTAGTTCTGACGCTCCTTGTCTGTCTTGAGCGCATTGTACTCCTCATACTGCTTGATCGTAACGATCCTCTTGATCTTGCGAAGACCGCCGTCAGACGGAACCTGAAGGTCAAGGATCTTAACGTCCGAGCCAACCGAAGATACCGGAATGTGAGCTGCGTTTGTGAAGAACTGGTCGATCGTACTCATCCAGTTGCCGCCCTGATCGAGCTTCTGCAGAACGCTCTTTGTGTTCATGAGCAGTCTGTTGTAAACGTCCTTCGCCCAGTTTCTGCCCTGAATGCCCGAGAAATATTTTACGTTAAAGTTGCGCGCAACAACGGGGCTGTTGGGGTTGATGCCAAGCTTCTCGCCGTATGTCACAAGCTCGTCGCTCTTTGTCATAAGGCAAACTGTCGGTTTCTTGACAGCTGCGTTCTCTGCGATGATATTGAAGATCTTCTGAACAGTTGCGGACATAGCCACCTGAGCTGTCATGTCCTTTGACTGACCTACGACCTCGGGCAGCTGCTTTCTAACGTAAGTAAGCGCAAAGGGATCGTTCAGAACCATAAGTCCGTCAACTCTCTGGCAGATCTGAACTGTACGCTGATAGTTCTCACTGCTGGTCTGCTCGCCCGTCTGGGTAAACAGCTCGCCGATAGCGTCGCGGAAGCAGAGTATGCACGTTGTTGTATTCTCGTCGCCGACCTTACCGTTTTCAACGGGACGATAGCTTACCTTGAGGCAGTGCGGCGGCGGAATTACCTGTGTTGTTGACGGGAACTCGCCTGTTTCCGCGAACTTAGCCGCAGTCTGATATATAACATCGGTTTCGTTTGCATCGAGGTGTGAATCTACCCAGTTTACGATTATTTTGCCCTTGTGAACATTTGTGTCGTAATTGCCGTGGATATATTCAAAAGCCTGCATCGTCAGGAATACGGTCTTGCCCGCCGTGGAATTGCCGATCATAGCGACTGTAAAGGTCGGGATAGTTCCCGCCTCTGCAAGCAGGCGCTTATGGCAGTGGGGGCAGTACTTTTTCATGAGTTTACCGTCATACAGCTTGCTGCCGATCTTGAGGCCCTTGACCTCATAACCCATAACAAGCGCACCCTTTTCGATATTATCTGCATTGCCGACATATCTCGGAAGCTTCAGACCTTTTGCGTTGATGACCTTAACAGCCTCAGCGTGCTTCTGCAGCTCATTGCCGTTGACATACTGAGAATCTGAACCCGAATCGGAGCCGGAACTGAACATATCGTTGCCGCCGCCCATGCCTGTCATGGCATTTCCAAAGAAGCTGTCGTCAAGGTCCATGTCATCGCCTACGTTATACTCATCACTGTCACGCTCGGTATATCCAAACTCAAGGTCATTGGCATTGAGTCTGTACACCGCCTCGTATGAGGGTACGTTTTCGAGGCAGTAAACGCATTTTATTTTGTAGTAGCTCATCTGATAAGATCATCCTTTCAATAGCTGTACATTGTTAATCCGAGTCTTAAAGGCTCGTCATGACTGCTTTATATTATATTAGTATTGAAACGGCGTCATGCCGTATTACGGATATTACGGGAACGCACAAAACACGCTCCATCAAGCCGAACCGACCGAAGCAAAGCATTAAAAACAGGCTTCCCTGACACCATGTAAAATGATCTGAACGGCCGCCGAAATCGGCATATCGTAAAAAACTCCGAAATTCATTAATTATTGTACCATATTTATATGAAAAATTCAATATACCGATTTGATAAACTTTTCAATTGCCTGCCAAATTGTTGGTCAAATTTTCGTGCAAAATGATTAAAATTTAGAAAATCAGGTAAAAAATCGGTCATTTTTTGGAAGAAAAATGCATATAATCGATCGTTACATTTAAATTATTTTGTTTGTAATGAGATCTAACTTGGTTTTTAAAATAATCATTTTTATTATATAGTATTTTATTCTGCCTTTGATACAAGCAGAAAATAATGAGGCTGCGCAAACTCAAATTCTACAGAACACCGCATAAAGCTTTTGCCCCGCTTTTTTCAAAAAATGCGCCTGCAGGCAGGTTCCGGCAAACTATATTTATGATATTACATATTCCCGCATATTAAATTTTCGGTGCTTCTGCGACGCAGCAATGTCATTAACTTAAAACTTTAGCGTCGCCTTGGCGCGCCAAGCCCCCCGATTGAACGATCAGTTCCAACTCAGCGGCTGTCACCCCTGCCTTTTCGGAACAGCTCCGCCACCATCAGTATCGCCTTCACCTCGTCCTCGTTCAGGTCGGACACATCGAGAATTTTAAATTCCCTTGTGCGCCCCAGAAGAAAATCTGTGCTTACATTGAATATATCTGCAATTTTCATCAGCACCTCGGGCGACGGCACTCGCTCCTGATTTTCATAATAGCTCACAACGCTTTTTGTTACGCTCAGCTTTGCTGCCAGATCTGCTTGTGTATATCCTCGCTCCCTGCGAAGTTCCTTAAGCTTTTGTCCAAAGTCAACCATCTTGATACCTCCGTTTAAGGCGGCGCACAAATATGACCGACTTAAAATCAATCACTGCTTTGCGCACTATTGCCTTAATTAAAGTTTATTAGAATGGTATACGATTTTGGTTGAATTATGTATCACAACAGTTGACACAAACTTCCTAAAATGGTAATATATTATCATACGGTCAATGTCGTTGCTTATCGGCAGCCGTACCCTAAAATTTCTTCACAACAACAAAAGACAGCCGCTGCCATTTCGGACCGGCTGTCTTTTGTTGTGATATCGGATCTCGATCAAGCGAGAAACGATCGAAAGGAGTCGCTTTATGCTGCGTGAAACACCGCAATAGTACCTACGCAAACTTCAGTATTGATTCCTCACACTCCATGATATCCGACCAAATAGCCATGTACTCCGACTCGGAGGTGCATTTTTTTATTGAGTTCCAGCACCTGCCAAGCTTATTGTAAATCACCATGACCTCATCGACATTGTCACCGTCGCCGGTGAGCAGCTGCCAAGCCTGATCGAGAAGCGTTTCGGTCTTAACTGAAAGAATCAGTTCATTCATAATAAATAACCCCCTTGCCTTGATAAATGATTCCCTGATGCGCAGCACTGCGCGCATATTATGGCGCAGAATGCGTCATACCGCAATACAAACCGGAGTTTCCGCACAAAAGCACCGTGCGGAAACAACAAAACTATTTTACAATTATTATATAATTTTGCTGTGAAAAAGTCAATAGAAAACTAAAAACATTTCAACATTTTTTAGTATTCATTACCAAACGATCACACTCGTCCTCGGCGATTCTTTATTAATAGAATTGCTCCTACAGTTATTATACATATCATACCGGCTGCAAGTCCCCCATAAACTGCACTTCGGCCGGAATGCGGAGTCGTGCTCGGTTCAAAATACGCCGCACTTTCCGAAGACACTGCGGCGGTATCGGGAGTTTCGGACGCAGCGCTGCTTTCGGATATCACAGAAGACTCGTCCGCAGCGTCAGAAGATCGAGGATCCGTTTTGTGATGATCGGAGCCTGATGTGTCCGAGGCAGAGTCGGACGTTTTCGAAATGCTCTCGTCAATCCTCGAAACCGCCGCCTCATTTTTGGGCGCTGTGCTGCGTGTGCTTTCCGAGGCGCGCACAGCTCGGGAAGGCAAGTCTTCCATATCCTCCGAATTAGTCAGGTCG
>CACZCM010000059.1:0-2573 GCA_902779615.1 uncultured Ruminococcus sp.
CGTCTTGTCAATTCCATTCAGTACAAGGACAACAAGATTGATGAAGCCTGCGAGCTTGGACGGTGTATGAAAAAACATCAGATGAACGAAAAGAATAAAAACGATGCGGCTTCAATCAATTGGAACGGTTTACTCGGCACTCCGCAGGAAACTCTCGGCTCTATTGCAAAAACGCTGTCGGCATAATCGTAGGGATAATATTCTTTCAGCACAATATCACCGTCCGATATATTGACAGACTCTGTTGACGGCGGTATTGAAATCATCAGCAAAACAGTTATCGAAGAATGCGCTGCCAACAGTGAACGCCCACGGAGCGCACTGCTTCAGCTCGTCCAACCTATCATAGCTGTCGACGCTGCCCGCAACACATACGGGAGCGTTGACTTCATTGACAAAACGGCGGATCAGCTCTGACGCATCATTCACGAATCGGTAGCCCAAAAGATCGATCCCGAATGCGCCCTTACGGATATACTCATTTGCCTCGGATATCATTCCGTCGATCGTTCCGCCAAGCACTGACGGACGGCCGCTGACATCACCGACAAACGGCATATATTTCAAATTGTTTTCTTTGCAGAAATCGTTCACCGAGTCGAAGAAAACAGTTCCCATGAGAATATCGCAGCCGCATTCAGCAGCAAGCCTGGCGCCCTCGAGACATTTGTTTTCAGTGTAGGCTACGACTTCAAGAACGGTCTTTTTGCCGCACTCTTTCATAGCGTTATACAGTGCTTTCATTTTATTCGGCGAAAGAGGTTCCTCCTTCATGCCCCAATATTGGGCCGGTGAATTCCGGCAGCTGTTAAAGATCTCCTCGGCGTTGCCGACAGTCAGGTCGTTATAAGTCAGCATAACGATCAATTGCGGATCAGTATTCATTGTCTCTCCTCGATGTACAGAATTATTCGCTGTTTCGCAGATCTGTCAATACTGTTATTGACAGATCCGCATCTTTCCGTCACAATTTATAAATCAATAAGAACCATTCCGATAAACGATATTCGGCGCTGCCTCATTTGCACTAACTTATTAACTGCATCGCCGCATCACGGCGAGTGTGCTTTAATACAAAGCGTCCCTAACTAAAGGTTTGTACCAAAGCTCCCTCGCCGCTCCAAGGCAACGCAATTTTTGTTAATTCTGACGAAAGAATAAAAATTTGCTCATTATAGTTAATACACCAACTTACTGCTTACGGAAGACGACTCGGCGGTACTGTAGTATGAGTTTACGTCAGAGTCGGACAGATCGTCGCTGTCGATGTCGGAATGAGGTTCGTAGTAGAAAGCGGACGATGTGCCCGAAGCGGCATTCGAAGACTCGCTGTTCTCTCGCTCTCGGTCACGCTCCATGTCCGCTTTATAATCGGCAGCGTGAGGAGAATTCGTTTCATAAACAGCGTACTGTGCGCTGTGAGCGCCGGACGTTATCCCGTAGCCGTAGCGTGTCATTAGTTCATCGACCGTGACAAAAACGTAGCCCTCGCCCTGAAGCTCGTCAATAGCCGCAAGCGCGCCGTCAACACTCGGCTTGTACAGATCATGCAGCAGAATTATCGAACCGTCACGGCACTGCGACACGATAGTGTTTTTTATCTTGCCCATATCCTTCGATTTCCAATCGAGGGTATCGAGCGACCACAAAGTGACGGTTTTATCAACGTTTTTGATGAGCTCGTCCGTATAGGAGCCATAAGGCGGGCGAAATGCAGTCGGCTTATGACCGCAGGCATTCATTACTGCTTCGTCCGTCCTGCCGATCTGATCGAGAGCGGCATTAACTCCCAGCTTCGCAAGATCACTGTGATCGTAGGAATGATTGCCGAGCTGGTGTCCGCCGTCCGCCATTTTTTTTACGGTTTCCGGGTACTGCTCCACACACTTCCCCACCATAAAAAATGTCGCATGCACACCTCTGCTGTTAAGCTCGTCGATAAGGTCTGACGTGTACTCGGAAGGACCGTCGTCGAATGTGATCGCAATGGCTTTTTTTCCATCGAGAGTGTCAGTATCGATAACTACCTTTCCGTCAGCATCGAGCTTTTCTTCCTTGACGGGAAATGACGAAACGACCGTACCTGCAGCGGAGGCGCTTGACGAAATACTTGACACAGCAGCGGTATCGGAAGACACTGTATCCGTATCTGTATCGACCGCAGAGTCGGCAGAATTTCTATGAAGCGCAGAGGCGATCGCATGAATTATCGAACCGACGATGATAATAAAAACAATTAATATTACAGCCCCTGCAATAAGCATTTTTGCGCGATATTTGTAACCCTTGATCTTTAGAAATTCGGGAGTTTTGCTCTCGTTGGAAGCCAACTCCAACACCTCTTTCCGCATTATATGTTACTATTATATCAATCTTTTTATATCTTGTCAATATTTGTCGTTATAATTCCCATGGCTTTTGAATGAGTTAACAAAATATGAACTAAGCCCTATCTCAAGTTTTTTGATCAATCTTTTTTTCAAAAAAGATTGCGGTTTCCAAAGGCAGAGGTCTCCGCTGCCGCGTCGGTCGGTGCTTCTGCGACGCCGAGGTCTCCCCCGGAGACCCGCACC